>ONLD01000016.1 GCA_900318565.1 uncultured Bacteroidales bacterium | reverse complement strand
TGTCCCGGGAATAGTTTGTCCTTGAAAACGGCAGTTTTTAAGGACAACCACCGCTTGAAACTGTACCTTGTCCTTGAAAATGGCTGTTTTCAAGGACAATGTACTAAAGAATCAGTTGATTTCCTCGATTTTAAAAGGGTCCGGATGTATTGCATACCATTTCTTCAGTCCCTTTTGTCTAATATCGGAAAGCGTCCAGGGAAAATGGCGCTGCGAAAGCACTTCGGAGACTCGCACAGATCCAGAGAACTGATATGAGTGTCCCCCGCCTGCGAGGCTTCGGACCCGATTTCCGCTGTAGCTGTAAGTCTGGCGGCCGGGCTCTGGCCTTGCTGGCCGGCACTTGGAAAGTGCACTTATGCTTCCAGATGCATTTTTTGCACTTTAATTTGGTATTCTTCCTGTTTTTTTCCGATATTTGGGTGGTTAACAGTTGGTTAGTTAGTAGATGCAATCATCCGTAAGAGAAAATTTCGGAAGTTCCTTTACGTTCATAATGGCAACGGCCGGGTCCGCCATCGGGCTCGGCAACATCTGGCGCTTCCCCTTTATGGCAGGCGAGCACGGAGGCGGAGCCTTCATCGTGGCATACATCATTTGCAGCTTGTTCATAGCCCTTCCCTGCTTTATCTGTGAGTCGCTGATAGGCCGCAGGGGCCGCGGCAGCGCGTACAGTTCTATGCAGGTGCTCGCCCCCGGCTCCGGCTGGAAGTATATGGGTGCGGTCACCGTATTTGCCAGCTTCGTGCTTGTGTCTTTCTATTCCGTGGTGGGCGGATGGAGCCTGGATTTCCTCGGAAGGGCCCTGACCGGGCATCTTGCCCAGGGCCGGCCGGACGAGGCTACGGCGATTTTCGGCCGTATGGCGTCTTCGCCGGCGGAGTCGGTGTTGATGGATTTAGCCTTCCTCGCCGCCACGTCGCTTATCGTGCTCGGCGGCGTGAAGAAAGGTATAGAGCGCTTCACCAAAATCACCATCCCGCTGCTCTTCGCGCTGATGGTGGCAATGGTGGTTTTCTCCGTGTCGCTGCCCGGCTCGGCGGAAGGTGTGAAGTACCTGCTTAAGCCCGACCTTTCCAAACTCGGCGCGTCGGGGTGGGCCTGCGCTCTCGGGCAGGCGTTTTTCTCTATGTCGCTGGGGGTTGGCACCATACTGGTTTATTCCTCGTTTATGAAAAAGGACCACGGGATTATGTCCGTGGGGGTGTGGACGGCCGTGTCGGATACGGCTTTCGCCCTGATTGCCGGCTTTGCCATAATGCCCGCAGTGTTTTCTGCCGGGCTGGAGCCGGGGGCCGGGCCGTCGCTCGTGTATGAGACGCTGCCGTATATTTTCGCCCGTATGGGTGCGGAGGCCCCGGTGCTCGGGTACATCGTCACGGTGGCTTTTTTCCTTGCCATCCTCGTGGCGGCGCTGACATCTTCGATTTCGATTCTCGAAGTGTGTGTCGAGCACCTTGTGGAGCGGCGGGGATGCAGCAGGCTGGCGGCCGTGGCGGCGTTTTTCGTGCCCGCGGCCCTGCTCGGGGTGCCCTGTGCGCTGTCGTTCGGAGTGCTGGGAGATTTCAAGATTTTCGGCCTGACGGTCTTTGACTTCTGCGACAATCTGACCTCCAATTACCTGATGACCCTCGGCGCACTTGCCTTCGCGCTCTTCGTGGGCTGGAGGATGAAAAAGGCTGACGTGCGGGACGAATTCACCAACGGTGGCACCCTCAAGGCAAGCGGCAAGCTGTTCGGCGCCGTTTACTTTCTCATCCGCTGGATAATCCCCCCTGTCATCGTGGCCATTTTCATCAGCAATCTTATCCCGGCATAGCGCAGGCACAATCCCCGTAGTTCCAAGAATCCGGGAAGCTGCCCTTTCCCAAATAATTGCTATATTTGAAGGCTAAAATTGTAAGAACGATGTCAACTAAAACCTCTAAGCTCCTGCACACTGAAGACTGGCTTGCAGTCTGGATTGGTTTCATTATCATTGCCGCAGGCCTCGTGGCCGTGCTGACCGGAGCTTTCGATTTTTCCGCGCTTAAATTCAAGACCTGGACCTGGGGAGAGACCCTTTCAGGGGCCGCAGCCGCCAAGGTGGTGCCGCTCGGGCAGCAACTCTCTTCCGGCGCCTTCTGGCTCAAGCTCCTGCTGACGGCAGCGGTGCTGGGCGTGCTTTTCACGGTAGGCGCGAAGCTCACCGGGGAGAAGGTTTCCAAGTTCATCCCGGCATTCATCTGCGTATTCATCCTGTCGGTCGTCGTGCGCCTTATCAGCGCTGAGTTTACGCTCAACCGCTATCTCGAGTGGGCCTTCTGGGCGCTCATAGTGGGTATGCTGATTTCCAATACCATAGGTACGCCGGCCTGGCTGAAACCAGCCGTGCGCACGGAATTCTATATCAAGACCGGCCTCGTGATTATGGGCTTCTCGGTCTTGTTCTCCAACATCGCGAAGTTCGGCCTCTACGGTCTCGGAATCGCCTGGGTCGTCACCCCGATTGTCATCCTGTTTATGTGGTGGTTCGGCACCAAGGTGCTCAAGATAGACAACAAGCCGCTCGTCATAACGATGGCGTCCGCCACCAGCGTGTGCGGCACTTCGGCGGCAATCGCTTCCGGCGCGGCATCGGGCTGCAAGAAGGACGACCTGACGATGACCATCTCCATTTCCATCATCTTCACCGTGCTGATGATGGTCCTGGAGCCAGTGATCATCAAAGCCACCGGGATGAGTCCCATTATGGGCGGCGCGCTCATCGGCGGCACCGTGGACAGCACCGGCGCCGTGGCCGTGGCTGGTTCCGTGCTGGGCGGGGAGGCTGAGAAAACAGCCGTGCTCGTGAAGATGATTCAGAACATCCTAATCGGCTTCATCGCGTTCTTCGTGGCCCTGTTCTTCGCTACGCGCGTGGACAAGAAGGCCGGCCAGAAAGTGGGCGCAGGCGAAATCTGGACCCGCTTCCCCAAGTTTATCATCGGTTTCTTCGTGGCTTCCCTGCTGGCTTCTTTCGTGGTGCTTCCGCTTGCGGGCGCAGACCAGGTCAAGGCTGTCAACGGTGTGCTGGACCAATACAAGAACTGGTGCTTCGTGCTGGCTTTCGTCAGCATTGGCCTTGACACCAACTTCCGCGACATCGCCCGCCAGATGAAGGGCGGCAAGCCGCTGTGGCTCTATATCGTGGGGCAGACTTTCAATATCGTCCTGACCTTCGCTATGGTCTGGTTCCTGCTCTCCGGAGCCGTGTTCCCCATCCCTACGCTCGACTGATGACGCATTCTTCGGACAGGGACGGCTTCCGGAAACGGTCGCTCCGCGCCCCCTCCCACACAGCGGGCCCCTCCCTCTTACGATGCCGAGGGTGGCACGCGTTCCGGAAGCCGTCCCCGTCCGAAAAGCGCTCCCGTCGTTCTGCCGGCAGCATTGCTGCAGTGGCGGTAGGCATACTTGTGCTGGCGGCCGCAGTGTATGTGATGGTTAACGGCCTGGGGCTGAATCCCGACCTGGATTTCGGTGCTGGCGCATACTATTATGCCGACATCCCCGACTACCAGAAGACCCTCGACTGGGACGTATATACCGCGCAGCTCCCTTTCTGGGTGTATCTGCTGCTTTTCCTCTTGTGGGGCTGGATAATCTGGAAGGTCTGGAAGAAAATTGGCTAAAAAACGCTATATTTGAATTCTTATAGCAAAACAGACCAAAATGGCGAAATCATCGGAAGACACCCCGCTGCTCAAGCAGTACTTTTCCATAAAGGCACAACATCCCGAGGCCGTCCTGCTCTACCGCGTGGGCGACTTCTACGAGTGTTATTCCGATGACGCAGTGACAATCAGCAAGGTCCTGGGCATCGTGCTCACGCGCCGCTCCAACGGAGAAAAGGGCGATACGCAGATGGCCGGCTTCCCGCACCACGCCATTGAAACCTACCTCCCCAAGCTCGTGCGCGCCGGCTACAAAGTGGCCATCTGCGACCAGCTGGAAGACCCCAAGCTCGCCCAGTCCAAGCTCGTCAAGAGGGGTGTCACGGAAATCCTGACCCCCGGCATCGCCTTCGGAGAGACTATGCTCGAAGGCAAGGAGCACAACTGGCTCGCCGGCCTGGACTTCGACGGGCAGGAGTGCGGCGCGGCCTTCCTGGACGCCTCCACCGGCACGTTCAAAGTGGCCCAGGGGAGCCTGGACTACATAGGCACGCTCCTCTATTCGTTCCGTCCCAAGGAGCTTGTCGTGCAGCGTGACATCTACAAGGCCGTACGCGAGCGCTACCCGGATTTTTATGTGAGCACCCTCGACGAATGGGCCTTCGTGCCCGATGCGGCCGTGGAGAAGCTCTGCCGCCAGCTCGGCACCGCCTCCCTGAAAGGCTTCGCCGTGGACCGCTACCCGCTGGCAGTGTGCAGCGCAGGGGCCCTGGTGTACTACCTTGAGCAGACCCACCACACCGGCCTGCGCAACATATGCAGCATCAGCCGCATAGACGAGAGCAGCTTCGTGTGGATGGACCGCTTCACCTTCCGCAACCTGGAGATTTTCCAGAGCAACGCCGGCTCCGAAGGCACCTCCCTCGTGGACGTGCTGGACCGCTGCTCGTCCCCTATGGGCTCGCGCCTGCTGCGGGAGTGGCTGTCGCTGCCCGTAATCGACATACCCACGCTCGAGGCGCGCTACGACTGCGTGCAGTTCTTCTTTGACAACGAAGAGGCGCTGCAGGACCTCCGCGCCCGCATTTCCGACATCGGAGACCTCGACCGCATCACTGCGCGCGCCGCCACCGGCAAAATCAACCCCCGCGAGATGATGCAGCTCGCCCGTTCGCTGCGGCAGATGACCCCCGTGCGCGAGATATGCTCCGATACAGGCGTCGCCGCCCTGGACAAGCTGCTCAAGGGCCTCAAGGACACCGATTCGCTGCTCGCGCGCATAGAGGACACGATGGCTCCCAATCCTGCAGCCCAGCTCGGCAAGGGAGACGTAATCGCCGCCGGGGTGAGCAAGGAATTGGACGAACTGCGGGAAATCTCCCGCGGCGGCAAGGACTACCTGCTCGAGATGCAGCGCCGCGAGGCCGAGCGCACCGGCATCAGTTCGCTGAAAATAAGCTACAACAACGTCTTCGGCTACTATATCGAGGTGCGCAACACCTACCGCGACCAGGTGCCGCCGGAGTGGATACGCAAGCAGACCCTGGTCTCCTCCGAGCGCTACGTGACCGAGGAGCTCAAGGAGTACGAGCGCAAGATACTCTCCGCCGAGGGCTCCATCTACGAGCTCGAAGCGGGCCTGTACGTGGCCCTCGTCGCCGATATCCAGAAGCGTATCAAGGACATACAGTCCAACTGCCGCGTGGTCTCGCAGCTGGACGTGCTGCAGGGATTCGCGCTGCAGGCGATAGAGCGGAATTACTGCCGCCCGGTGATGGACAAGAGCCTGTCGTTTGAAATCAAGGCGGGACGCCACCCCGTAATCGAGACGCTGATGGCTCCGGGCGAGCAGTACGTGCCCAACGACATAGCGATGGACAGCCGCAGCGAGCAGATAATGGTGCTCACGGGCCCCAATATGGCCGGTAAGTCCGCCCTCCTGCGTCAGACTGCGCTCATCGTGCTGATGGCCCAGACCGGCTCCTTCGTGCCTGCGCAGGCGGCCCGCATCGGGGTGTTCGACAAGATATTCACCCGCGTGGGCGCCACGGACAACATCTCCCGCGGCGAGTCCACGTTTATGGTCGAAATGCTTGAGACGTCGATGATTATGCACAATCTCTCCGAGCGCTCGCTGGTGCTGATGGACGAAATAGGCCGCGGCACCTCCACCTACGACGGAATGAGCATAGCGCGCGCCCTGATTGAATACGTCCACGAGCGCGGCCGCGGCGCCAAGACCCTCTTCGCCACGCACTACCACGAGCTCAACGATATGGAAAATCACTTCCGCCGCGTCCACAACTGGCACATCGCCGTCAAGGAGGAAGGGCACGACGTGATTTTCCTGCGCAAGCTCGAGAGGGGCGGCGTGGCCCACAGCTTCGGTATCCACGTGGCCCGGCTCGCCGGTATGCCGCAGGAGGTGATACGCTCCGCGGAGCGCACCCTCCGCGAGCTGGAGCGGCGCGAAAAGAATGCCGAAGCCCTCTCGAAAGACACTTCCGAAGACGGCAGCGTGCAGCTTTCCTTCTTCCAACTTGACGACCCGACCTTGAGTTCGCTGCGCGAGCAGCTGCTCGGAGCCGACCTTGACAATATGACCCCGCTCCAGGCCTTCGACCTTCTGCGCAAGCTCAAGGACGAAGTGGGAGCCGGCAAAAACTGACGATATGAAAAGAATCCTCCTCATAGCGGCCGCGTTTCTTGTCGCCGCAGCGGCATCTGCCCAGTCGTGGTGGAAAGTGGACGCCGGGCTCGAAGCGGCCCTCCGCGAAGACCTGACACGCAGCGGCAGCAACCATTGCCCCTATACCGTCGGCGACCTTCGCGACACGCCGCCGCCCGCAGGCTTCAAGCCCTTCTATATTAGCCATTACGGGCGCCACGGCAGCCGCCACAGCTGGGGTGATTCCTACTATCAGCTCATCATCGGCGTGCTGCAGAAGGCTGATTCCCTCGGCATCATTACGCCGGCCGGCCGCGAGGTCCTCGCCCAGACCCGTGAGGTCAATGCCGCCTGGGACGGGATGGACGGACGGCTGTCGCAGCGCGGCGTGCGTGAACTTTCGGAAATAGGCCACAGGATGGTGCGCCGCTTCCCGCAGGTGTTCCGCGGGGCCCCGAAGATAAGGGCCATCTCCAGCACCGTGCAGCGCTGCATCATCAGTATGAACGCGATGACTACCGCCGTCGCCGCCGACCGCCCCCGCGTACGGTGGACCCTCGACACGGGCGAGCGCTTTATGGACTACATTTCCGACACCGGCACCAAGCTGCCCCTCTGCCGCACCCTCGCCTCCGGCTACAAGGAGCACCTCTGGGACGCTCCCTGCGACTCGTTGCAGCTTCTCGGCGTGCTGTTCACCGATACCGCCGCGGGCCGGCGGCTCATCCCCAGCCTGGACCGTTTCCACAAGGCTATGTTCCGCACCGCGACCATCAGCGACTGCTGGAACATCGAAGAGAGGATACTCAAGTACCTGCCATTTGAATACGTGTACCGCTTCTATTCCTACGAGTGCCACGATATGGTGGCCCGCTACGGCCACAGCGCCGAAGTGGGCGAGGGGCGCTTCTCCGAGGATTATTCTCTCGGAAAAGACTTCGTAAGCAAGGCCGATGAAGCGATTGCCGGCGGGGAATATGCCGTGGACCTGCGTTTCGGTCACGACTATCCTATGCTGACTTTCTGTTCGTGGCTGGGCGTCGAAGGGCCGGGAAGCAGGCTTTCGGTCGATGAAATAGATGCCAAGTGGCTGGGTTGGAAAGAGTTATGTATGGCTTCGAACCTGCAGGCCGTCTTCTATCGCAACCGTGCCGGGAAGGTCCTGGTGAAGTTCCTCTACCAGGAGCAGGAGCGCAAGTTGAGGGGTATGGAGAGCGTCACCGGTCCCTACTATGACTGGACCGAGCTGAGAAGTCGTATTGAAGGATACAAACGATGAAGAAAGTACTGATAATCAGTTATTATTGGCCTCCTACCGGAGGCAGCGGAGTGCAGCGTTGGGTGAAATTCACCAAGTACCTGAGGCGCTTCGGATGGGAGCCCGTGATCTACACTCCGGAGAACCCGGAGCAGCTCTCCGTCGATGAGAGCCTGCTTACCGACATTCCGCAGGGCGTTGAAGTGCTGCGGCGCCACATAAGCGAGCCGTACGCCATTTACCATAAGTTTTTCGGGGCCTCCGACAAGGGCGCCGGCGTCAATCCGCTGAACCAGCAGAAAAAGACCTTCAAGCAGAGGCTCGTGGTGCGCCTGCGCGGCAACCTGTTCATCCCCGATCCCCGCAGGGGCTGGGTACGCCCTTCTGTGTGCTTCCTGACCAAGTACCTGAAGGACAACCCTGTAGATGCTGTGGTGACTACCGGCCCGCCCCATTCGATGCACCTTATAGGTATGCGTCTCAAGGCCCGCCTCGGAGTGCGCTGGATTGCGGATTTCAGGGACCCCTGGACGGAAATGCACTACTTCAAGCATATGGGGCTTTTCCCCTGGACAGCTGCGAAGCACCGCCGTATGGAGCAGCGCGTGCTGGATTCGGCAGACGCCGTCATAGCGGTGTCCGCGCCCGTGCGTGACGATTTCCAGGCCCGCACATCCACCCCCGTGTATCTTATCACCAACGGTTTCGACACGGACGACTTCGCATCGTCCCCCGCCGCCCTGCCGAAGGACCGCTTCACTCTTGTGCATACCGGGCTTTTCGCCTCCGACGGCAACCCGCTGCGCCTCTGGGACACCCTCGCCCGCAAGTGCGCCGAGGACCGCAATTTCAAGAGCCAGCTGAGGATACGCCTTGCCGGCAAGACCGACGTGGAGATCTTCGAGGCCTTGAAGATGAGGGGGCTGCAGGACAATGTCGAGGACCTCGGATATCTGCCGCATTTCAAGACCACGGAGCTGCAGCGCAGCGCCAACGTGCTGCTGCTGCCCCTGCGCGACGAGCCTGAGTACGCCAAAGCCCTTCCGGGCAAGATTTTCGAGTACCTCGCCGCCCGTCGTCCCGTGCTGGGAATAGGCCAGGAGGGCGGAGCCGCCGCCACCGTGTTGAGCGATGCCGGAGCCGGGGTGATGTATGACTGGGACCGGACAGAACCTGTGCGCAACTTCATCGAAAGCGCCTGGGAGCGCCATCTTGCCGGGGAAGACGGCCCGCTGGAGGGAAATATAGAGAAGTATTCCCGTCTTTCCCTGACCGAACAACTATCAAAAGTGCTATGAGTTCCGTAAAGACCGCCGTCTCTTTTAAGTGCTCCCGCTGCGGAGCCGTGTATCAGGCTGACGCCTACCGCCTTATCGACTGCGGCGCCGACCCGGGCCTGCGCGCCAAAGTGACGGGCGGGGAAGTGTTTATCCGCGAGTGCCCGGAGTGCGGGCAGCGCGAACTCATTACGACTCCCGTGGTGTACAGGGACGAACATCTGCTGGTATGCCTTTCCGACCGCCGGCTGGACATCGAAGGGCTGGAAGGAACGCAGGGGAGGCTCGTGGGAGACGTTGGAAGCCTCATAGAGAAAGTCAAGATTTTCGAAGCCGGGCTGGACGACGTGCCGATGGAATTCTGCAAGTTCGTGACCCGGCAGGAGATGGGGAAGGATGTGGACCTTAAGTTCCTGCGCCTCGACGGTGCCGACCACGACATCATCCTCACCTATCCCGAAGACGGCGCGATGCAGATGCTGGCCGTGGGATTCAATGTCTATGAAGACTGCTGCGCCATAGTGCGCCGCAACCCGGCCGTCAGCGCCTCCGTGCAGGGGCTCGCTACGGTGGACAGGGGTTGGGTAGAACAATTTTTACGCTGAAAGTATGAAGAAGAATCTGCTGATTTGTCTTGGAATAGTGCTGGGCTTCCTGGTGCTGTCATACGCATTCGTGCCCGAACTGTTGAGCGGCAAGATAGTGAACCAGAGCGATATATCCGGCTGGCAGGGAATGAGCCACGAGAAGCTGGAATGGGACAAGGCGCATCCCGCCGCCCCCGCCGCCTGGACGGGCTCTATGTTCAGCGGTATGCCCACCACATCTATCCAGAGCTCTACCAAGGGCGACTGGACCCAGACCCTCTATGACCTGCTTCTGACGGGCAAGAGGCCGGCTACTTACCTCTTCATTTCGCTGCTGGGCGCCTTTCTGCTGATGCTTTCGCTGGGCATTAGCCCGCTGGTGGCTGCCGGCGGCGCCGTGGCCGTGACTTTCTGCGCCTACAATATCCAGATTATCCAGGTGGGCCATAATACCAAGATGCAGGCCCTTGCGTTCCTGCCGTGGGTGTTTGCCGCTATGGTGTTCACCTACCGCAAGGCGACTTCCGAAGGCAGCCGTAAATGGGCTCTGACGGCTCTGGGCGCGGCTCTTTTCGGGCTCGCACTCTCTTTCCAGATCAAGGCCAACCATCCCCAGATTTCCTACTATCTGGCGCTGATGATACTGATTTACGTGGTGGTGCTGTTCATTTCGCTCCTGCGGCGCAGGCAGTCCCTGAAGGGCTTTTTCGCGGCCTCCGCGCTGCTGCTCCTTACTGGGCTCGCCGGCATAGGCACCAACGCCATCAAACTCCTTCCCACCTGGGAATATACTCCTTACTCAATGCGCGGCGGCTCCTCCCAGAAGGACGGCTCCGGCAAGGGTTCCGGCGGGTTGGACATTGCCTACGCCACTGCGTGGTCGTATGGTTGGGAGGAGCTCCCTAACCTGATGATTCCCAATTACAACGGCGGGGCTTCCGCCGGAGAGCTGCCGATGGATTCCCAGACTGTGGCCCTGCTTCGGCGCGCAGGGCAGGGCAATCTGCAGCAGGTCCGCAAGCACCTTCCTACCTACTGGGGCCCGCAGCCGTTCACGGCGGGACCTATGTATATGGGTGCGGTGACCGTGTTCCTGTTCATCCTGGGGCTTATGTATTGGAAGGGACGCGACAAGTGGTGGGTCGTGGCGGCTTCGCTGCTCGCTGTGCTGCTGGCGCTGGGCAGCCATTTCCTGTGGTTTACCAAGCTGTTTTTCGCAATAGCGCCGCTCTACAATAAATTCCGTACGGTGTCGATGGCTCTCGTGGTGCTGCAGTTCACGCTGCCGGTGCTGGGCTTCCTTATGCTGGACGGTATCGTGAAGAGCGGCGAGGAGCCGGGGAAGCTGCGCAGGCAGGTGATGACCGCCGGCGGCGTGACCGTCGGGCTTATGCTGCTGCTCGCTTTGATTCAGACGCTTACCGGTACGTTCACCGGCGCTTCGGATGCCGGGCAGCCTGATATCCTTCTCGAGGCTCTTGCCGCCGACCGGGAGTTGCTGCTCTGGGCGGACACGCTGCGTTCGGTGCTGCTCGTGGCGGCGTCGGCGGGGTTGCTGCTCTGGGGTGTGTCCGGGCGCGGAAACCATCGCGGCGTGGCTGCGGGGCTTGTCTGCCTGCTGGTGCTTGCCGACTTGTTTATTCTGGACAAGAGGTACTTGGGGGAGGACGATTTCGTAAGTCCGAAGGCCTTTGGGAGCCAGTTTGACAAGCGGCCGGTGGACGAGATGATACTCGAGGACAAGGACCCTTCGTACAGGGTGCTCGACCTCACGGTCAACGTGTTCAACGATTCCCATCCTTCTTACTGGCACAAGAACATAGGCGGCTATTCTCCCGCCAAGCTTCAGCGCTACCAGGAATATATCGATTCCCGTATCCAGGGCGACCTTGCAAGCCTTACAAAGGCTATAGGCGAGGCGAGGACCGTCTCCGAGGCCGAGGCTGCGCTGCCTTACCTCGAGAGCCTTTCTTCGCTGAACTGCCGCTATATCATCGTGGGCGACGAGAATCCGCCGCTGCGCTATCCTTATGCGCGCGGGAATGCCTGGTTCGAGGCTACCGGAGAGCAGATCCGGCTGGATTCCTATGCTCCCGACCGTATGGAGTACAGTTATTCTTCATCAGAAGGCGGTCTCGGAGTGTTCAGCGAAGTGTATTATCCTGCGGGATGGGTGGCGCGTCTGGAAGACGGGACCGAGCTTCCCGTGGAGTTGTATTCCGGCGGGTCGGATTCGCTTGGGACCGTGGCCGGAGGGCTGCTGCGCTGCATTCAGCTGCCGGCCGGGGAGCACCGCGTGGTGATGAGTTTCGAGCCTGCTTCTTACGCTCGCGGCGAGGCGGCTTCGAGGGCTTGTTCCATCCTCCTTATCCTGCTTGTGCTGGGCTCCGTGGCTTATTCTCTCGTTAGAAAGAAGTAGTTTCCAGGAAGCGGCCGACAGGCTGAGACCGGGAACTTCGCTTTGCTCATCCCTCCCACTGCGCTCCGCTTGTGGGCCCCTCCCGTTCACGCGGCCACGGTTCCCGGTCTCCAGCCTGCCGGCCGCTGACCAGAACTACGGTACGGGGTCGTAGCCGGAGCCGCCCCAGGGGTGGCAGCGGAGGATGCGCTTGAGCGAGAGCCAGCCGCCTTTCAGCGGACCGTACTTGCGGAAGGCCTCGAGGGCGTACTGCGAGCAGGTCGGGGTGAAGCGGCAAGACGGCGGCGTGAAGGGAGAGATGCAGAACCGGTAGAAGTGGATCAGCAGGATGAACGGCGCCGACAGCACCCTTTTTATGATTTGTCCTGCGCTCATCGCCCGGCAATTCTTTCAAGTACCGATGCCACTTCTTCCCGTATCACCGCGGATTCGGCAATCTCGGCAGAAGTGTAAACGAAAAGCAGGTCGTGGCCGGGGCCAAGCAGGTCCTTTTGCATCCTGTAGGATTCTCGCAGGCGGCGCTTGAGCAGGTTGCGGCGCACCGCGCGCTTGAAGTTGCGCTTGGGCACCGAGACCATTATACGGTTGAATTCCAGCCCGTTGCCGCTAAGACAACAACACCTCAGGTGGGGTGTCTGACTCCACCTGCCTCCGTCCATCAAACGGCCAATGGCCGTCTTTGAGGACAGTCTTTCTGTCTTAGGAAGCGTTGCCGCCATTGTATTTATTCTCCGCCAAGGAAGACGTCGATAGCCTTCGATGCGGAGGGAATATCGGTATTGGGACCGCCCTTGACGGCAATCTTGAGACCTTCTTCCTCGAGGGCCTTGGCGATGCTCTTGCCGTAGGTGATAAAGGAAAGGCTGCCCTGCTCGAATTCGGGGAAGCTGGCTTTCAGCGATTTAAGATCGTAGGGATTGTAGAGCACGAGTGCGCCGTAGTCCGCCAGGTTGATGCCGGAAAGGTCCTGGGGCACTGATTTCACCATCACCGACACCGTGAAATCCAGACCCGCCTTTTCGAAAAGCGAGCGGACCGGATCGGTATTGGCTTCGGCGGAAGTGGTGATGAGGAACTTTTCGCCTTTGTGTTTCGGACCTATCTGGGCCACGATGGACTGGACCGAACCGTCCCCGAAGAAAATCTTGCGCTTGCGATAGACAACGTGCTTCTGCAGGTAAAGAGCAACCAGCTCGGTGGTGCAGAAATATTTCATAGTCTCAGGCACCTTGAAGCGCATCTCATCGCACATCTTGAAGTATGCGTCGATAGCGTGGCGGGAGGAGAACACGATAGCCGTGTAGTCGGGGAGATTTATGCGCTGGCTACGGAATTCTTTGGCGGATAGGGGTTCGATCAGGAAAAAAGGATGGAACTCAAGCTCTGCGCCATACTTTTCTTCCAGCGCTTTATAGGCGTTGAGGTTTGAAGGTTCTTTTTGCGATATAAGTATCTTCATAGCGTACACACGAAAATCAAAATGCCTACAGGCAAAATTTCGAGGGCGCAAAGATACAAAATTGTTGCCAAACTACCATAACGCGAGTGCAAAATTTGACTTGAGCGGATGAGGTGAACCAAGTAAAACACAGCTATTTCGGCGATTAAAACCGTTCTCGCTGCACTGAGGTCCATACCTATGGCCGCCAGCAAAAGTGCGCTCGGAAGCATAAAGCTGACCAGCAAGATAAGATAATTATAAATGGTGTGCCGCATCGTGGAGGCGAACTCGCTCGTGCGGCTGCGCATCGGGGTGGCAAGATAGCACAGGCGGCGCACAATAATCATCCCTGCCAGCAGCCCGGCGCACACGACAAGCCTCCATTCCGGCGGCACCTGCAGGCGGAAAGATGGCGCCACAAGCGAGAAATAATCCGCTGTGAGCACGAATATCAGCGCCGCGACAAGAGCCACGGTGTTGCGTGTGCGGGCGAGGCTGACGCTGTGCTCCAGCTCCACGTTGCCCTTCCACCTCGGAAGGCAGCGCAGCAGATGCGGGAACACCCGGAAGTAGTCCAGCAGCTCGACTATCAGCAGCACGATGGTGAGCACTACTGCGACGCGGTTCAGCGGGTAGGCGCTCCACGGCTCCACCGCCCCGGCAGGCAGCAGCGGCTCCGTGGACATCTCCAGAATTCCTCCCTTGAACAGCTCCGGCATCGCTCAGTTGCCTCTTTTTGCGTTGTAACCCATACCTTGCAGCAGGGCGGTCACCTTGTCCCGAAGGTCGCCCTGGATGGTGATTTCCCCGTCCTTTGCCGTGCCGCCCACGCCGCAGCGGGTCTTGAGCGTCTTGGCCAGGGCCGCCAGGTCTTCGGACCGGCCCACGAAACCTTCCACCAACGTCACCTGCTTGCCTGCCCGCTGCCTGCGGTCTATTCG
The DNA here is from genome assembly GCA_900318565.1 of uncultured Bacteroidales bacterium. Classification (GTDB taxonomy): domain Bacteria; phylum Bacteroidota; class Bacteroidia; order Bacteroidales; family UBA932; genus Cryptobacteroides. Next base: position 58,007 of record ONLD01000016.1, on the reverse strand, counting down.
TACGATAAGCTTCTGGCGTTCGGGAGGAAGGGTCTGCTGCTCTTCTTCCCGTGCGGTCTCGTACTTGAAGTCCGGATTGGTGGAATACACCACTCCGAGTCGGGATTTCCAGTCGTTTTCGGCCATACTACTTCTTTATGTTGAACCGTCCTTCATCGATGAGGCGGGAGATTTCGCGGGGTGTGTCGGTGCAGATGAAATCGGCCCCAAGGGCGTTGGACAGGACCACGTCCTCGACCGTGCCGTTGGGCCATAGGTTGACGATGAATCCTTCCTTGTGGGCCTTGTTCATCTCTTCCAGAGTAGTCCTCGTGCGGTGGCAGGCCACGCGCTTGGTGCCGACTTCGGCCGCGATGGCGCGGAGCTCTTCGCTCATTCCCTTGCCGGTAATCAGCATCAGGGTGGCGTCGGGATGGCTCCCGTGCAGCAGTTTCAGGACCCTGGTGTCGAAGGAAGAGAACAGGTACAGCGAGCCTTTGGGGCAGGCTTCGGTAATGGCTTTATAGACATCCCGGGCGTAGTTGCCGAAGAGCTTGAGCACCTCGTCGAGCGTCGGGATTTTGTTGCCTTTCTTGGTGCGCAGGGCGCGGAGGTCCTTGAATTTCATCTTCTCTATGATGCCCGCGGCGTTGACCGTACGCGAGATATCCTCGTCGTGCATTATGACGTAGTGGCCGTCGGCGGTACGGTGCACGTCGAGTTCGTAGCCGGTTATGCCTGCCTTGAGCGCAGTGCTGAACGCGGGCAGCGTGTTTTCATCTGCTTCATAACGGCCGCCGCGGTGGGCGACCAGGCGCGGCTGGCAGAATCCCTGCAGACAGAGTGCGAGGGCCGCGATAATTACAATGATACGTTTCATTTTGCCTCGGGTGCTGAAGAATAGTTTGCAGTGAAGCCGTCGGCCGTGACGCGGACCACGTTGAGGCCCGAATAGCCGCCGTGGAGCGGGGAGCCCACGGGACCGGCGGTGATGAGCTGAATGCCGTCATAGCTGGAACGGTAGTCTTTGTGGGTGTGGCCGGCAAACACGGCATCGACTCCGTAGCTCTTGAACAGTTCCAGGTATTCCTTGCGCTTTGGGACGGAGAAGTTGAAGTAGTCTTCTTCTTCGTCTATGCTTTCACGGAAGATGGGGCAGTGCGTGAAGAGGAAAGTGTAGCGGGCGCCGCGGGCTGCTTCAAGCTGCTTTTTGAGCCACTCGAGCTGCTCTGCTTCCTTCTCGGCGATGCCGTCCTTGATGCAGCAGCTGTCGAATCCTATGAATGCGCAGCCTTCGATAGTCTCGGAGAAGCGGTCGTAGCCGTTGAATTCGAGGAAGGCTTTGTGGTTTTCTTCGGTCCAGGGACGGATGTCGTGGTTGCCGGGGAGTTCGAAGAGCCTGGGGCCTTCACCGATGGCGGCGATGTTGCTCTTGTAGATGGCTTTCTGGAGGGAGTCGGCGGTGTTGTTGACGAGGTCGCCGGTGATTACGACTGCGGCGGGTTTGAGCCTATGGACGGCGTCCACGGCCAGTTTCATCAGGGAATCGGACTGGGCGTAGCCGGGGGTGGTGTCGAGGAAACCGACCTGCGGGTCGGACATCTGGATGAATGTGAACTCCTTCGGCGTGCAGGCGGCAAGGCCGAGAGCCACGAATGCAAATAAAATGATTCTTTTCATAATGTTTAAGGGGAACGGCTATCCTTTTGCCATTCCGTCCTGCAATAATACGGCATTTCGCCGAAAAATCAAAGACTGGCAGGTTGCTCGCGACCGGGCCCCTCCCGTTCACGTTGCCACGGGCGGCCGCGGTTTCCCGGTCACGAGGAACCTGCCGATTCGACGGATTAACCGCAAAACAATATTTCCGATATTGTTTTTCAATAAATATTTGTTATATTTGCAAAAATTAAAAGCGAAAAACAATATGATTGAATGGTGGAATTCTCTTAGTACTTTGATGAAGGTTCTCTGGGCGATTACCCTTTCTGCTTCGCTCATCTTCATTATCCAAAGCATCTTGACCTTTATCGGCGCCGATTCCGGCTCGGATTTCGATACCGACGCCGACGCGTCCGGTCTGGACTCCCTCGACGCCGACGCTGCCGACGCCGCGCACGGCACGGGGATGGGGCTTCTGACCTTCCGCAACTTTATCAATTTCTTCATCGGTTTCGGCTGGTCGGCAATCCTCCTGCGTGATTCCATATCCTCGACCACGCTCCTGATGGTGATTTCCGTCGTCGTGGGTGTCGCGGTGGTGTTCCTCGTGATGATGCTCTTCCGCTGGCTCAGCGGTATGCAGCAGTCCGGCAACATCAACGTCTTCAAGTCGGCGGTGGGCTGCGAAGGCAAGGTGTACCTGCGTATCCCCGCGGAGCGCAGCGGCCAGGGCAAGGTGCAGATTACCATCAACGACGCCGTCCGTGAGTATGAGGCCGTCACCGACGGTCCGGCCCTTCCCAACGGCGCCTCAATCCGCCGACACCCTCCTCGTGGAAGCAATTGAGTCAATAATTATCTAATTCATAACACTATGCCTATTTATCTTATCGCAATCCTCGTATTCGTCCTGTTCGTTACTTTTGCGGCCATACTCCGCAGGTATCGCAGGTGCCCTTCAGACAAGATTCTGGTCGTCTATGGCAAGACCGGCAGGAAATCGTCGGCGAAGTGTATCCACGGCGGCGCATCCTTCATCTGGCCTGTGTTCCAGGATTTCAAATACCTCGACCTCAAGCCCATCAGCATTGAGTGCAACCTCCAGAACGCCCTTTCCAAGCAGAACATCCGCGTGGACGTGCCCTGCCGCTTCACGGTGGGTATCAGCACCGAGCCGGACGTGATGACGAATGCAGCCGAAAGGCTCCTCGGCCTCCAGCCCGAGAACATCCAGAACATCGCTACCGATATCCTCTTCGGACAGCTGCGTCTGGTCATCGCGACGATGGACATCGAGGAAATCAACTCCGACCGCGACAAGTTCCTGGCCAGCGTCAGCGCCAACGTCGAGGCGGAGCTCCGCAAGATCGGCCTTAAGCTTATCAACGTCAACGTGACCGATATCCGCGACGAGTCCGGCTACATCGAGGCTCTCGGTAAGGAAGCCGCCGCGAAGGCCATCAACGACGCCAAGAAGAGCGTGGCCGAGCAGAACCGTTTCGGTGAAATCGGTAAGGCCGAAGCCGACAGGGACAAGGATATCCGTATCGCGGAGACTACCCGTGACACCCGCATCAAGACCGCTGCCGCCAACGCGATGGCCGTCGAGGGAGAGAACAATTCCAAGATTGCAATAGCCAACTCCGACGCCACCCGCCGCGAGAAGGAGGCTGAGGCCGCCCGCATCGCCGTGGCCGCCGAGAAGGTGCAGGCTGCAAAGGCTCTCGAGGAGGCCTACAAGAGCGAGCGCGATGCTGAAATGGCCCGCGCCGAGCGCGAAGAGGCCACTCGTAAAGCCAACGTGGTGGTGCCCGCCCAGATAGACAAGGAGAAGGCCATCATCGAGGCAGAGGCGGAAGCCGAGCAGATACGCCGCAAGGCTAAGGGTGAGGCGGATGCTATCTACGCGAAGATGGACGCACAGGCCCGCGGTATCCTCGAGGTGCTGACCAAGCAGGCTACCGGTTTCCAGCAGCTCGTCGGAGCAGCCCAGGGAGACGCACAGAAGGCCGTGCTGATGATGATTGCCGACAAGCTGCCCGAACTGGTGAAGACACAGGTCGAGGCCGTGAAGGGCATCAACATTGATAAGGTTACCGTCTGGGACGGCGGAAAGGGAGAGAACGGAAAGACGGCGACAGCCAACTTCGTCTCAGGTCTTATGCAGTCGGTTCCCCCGCTCCAGGATCTCTTCAAGATGGCCGGAATGGAACTCCCCAACTACCTGAAGGGAGAGCCTAAGGCTGCCGAGGAAGAAAAGCAGGAGGAGAACTGATATGATTGTAGTCAATCTGGACGTGATGCTTGCCCGGAGGAAAATGTCCTCCGGGGAGCTTTCCGAGAAAGTGGGCATCTCGCCGGCAAACATATCCATTCTCAAGACAGGAAAAGCCAAGGCAATCCGCTTCTCGACCCTTGACGCTCTCTGTGCCGCCCTCGACTGCCAGCCGAGCGACATCCTCGAATACAGAAAAGACACCGCAGACTGATATTTCCTGAAAAACCAGCTTCGACCGGTTTTTCGAAAACCACGTCGAGACCGGTAAACCTGTCGAGACCGGTATTTCCCCGAAAACTCCGTCCCGAAAACCCCGTTGAGGCCGGTATTATCGAAAAAATCAGCACCCCCTTAAAAATCGTAAGAATCTCATCGTGGATTTTTACGATTTTTTTAACATCAACCGCGCAGTCTCGTCCCTTCTCTGGCACCGAGACCACTCGGAATCCCCGAAAACCGGAGGTCTCGTCCCCCTTCAAGCACCGAGACCACTCGGAATCCCCGGAAACCGACAGTCTCGTCCCACTTCAGGCACCGAGACCACTCGGAATGACCGAAAACCAGCGGTCTCGTCCCTTCTCCGGCACCGAGACCTCGCGGAATCCCCGGAAACCGATAGTCTCGTCCCTCCTTTGGCACCGAGACCACTCGGAATGACCGAAAACCCGTGGTCTCGTCCCACTTCCGACACCGAGACCACACGGAATCCCCGGAAACCGACAGTCTCGTCCCACTTCCGGCACCGAGACCACTCGGAATCCCCGGAAACCGACAGTCTCGTCCCACTTCCGGCACCGAGACCACACAGAATCCCCGGAAACCAGCAGTCTCGTCCCTCCTTCGGCACCGAGACCTCGCGGAATCCCCGGAAACCAGCAGTCTCGTCCCTCCTTCGGCACCGATACCACTCGGAATGACCGAAAACCCGCGCCAAAGCGGTAAAGTGCACTTCAAACCTATCGGTCAGTAAGGTCTGCGGGTGGATTGAAGTGCCGGGTCTACAGTTAGTCGCGAAGTGGCGGGCCCGCGAAGGCCGGATTCGGGCCGGAAAGGCGGTTTGCACCTTCTGGCGGGCCTGCGAATGGCGGATTCGGGCCGGAAGGCGGTTTGGACCTTCTGACGGGCCCGCGAAGGCCGGATTCGGGCCAGAAAGGCAGTTTGCACCCTCTGGCGGGCCCGCGAATGGCGGATTCGGGCCGGAAAGGCGGTTTGCACCTTCTGGCGGGCCCGCGAAGGCCGGATTCGGGCCGGAAAGGCGGTTTGCACATTCTGGCGGGCCCGCAGATGCCGGATTCGGGCCGGAAACTGATTGAGTTTGACCGCACGATGAACCGGACGGAGTCGGGACGGGGAAATCAAGCGCTCCCCGGGATGAGAAGAGAAGCATCCCGGGGAGCGTTGAGCGTTTTCCGAAAGTTTAAGACGCAAGCTAAACCAATATTCAATTAGTAAATGCAAGAAAAGCCGGAATCTTGCACGGCCGCGCCGACTTTTTTACTTTATGCCCATTATTTTCACGGGCCCGAGGAGGCCGGAGGGCAGCAGAGGGTCTGCCGGGCCGTAGAACTTGATGGGGCTGTAGGTGATCCGCTTCTCTTCGGGGAGCCCGGCGTCGCCGATGAGGCGGTTGGGCCAGAGATTGGTCACGCGTATCTCCACGCTGTTGCGTCCGCGCCTTACCGCGTCCGTGATGTCGGCGCGGAACGGCGGCTTCCAGAGCGTGCCGCAGGAAATGCCGTTCACATAGACCTCGGCGATGTTCTTGACGCTGCCAAGGTCGAGAACCACCCTCTCCCCGGCTGCCACCCGCGGCATCCTGAAAGAAGCCTCATAAGCGGCCGTGCCTGAGAAATACCGGATACCGTCCTCCTCGAAAGTAGAAAGGTCACGAAGCGCCCGCATCCTGATGCCCGAAGGCGCACCGCGTCCCTCCTGGAACGCGACTTTCCACGGGCCGTCCAGCGTCAGAAGCTCCCGCGTAGCCTTTTCGGGCAGCGTAAAGGAAGCGGGCACGGGGCCGTCGGAGGACCGTCTAAACACCACGAAAAAAGCATCATCGCTCTCCATCTCCAGCAACAGCACCGTCCTGGCCCCGCTGGACTCCGCCTCGGAGGCGAGGTGCAGTTGGTGCGCGCGCAGAGCAGCCGGATGCTTGCAGTACAGCCCGGGCAGCTTCACGCCCTCGGTGCTCCAGCCAGCCTGCTCGATGACGCCGCTCTCGGGGTGCCAGATTTCCGGCACCATCCCCGCCACGCGGAACGACACCATCACGCTGCGCTTTTCGTAGCTGGAATTGTTGATCCAATATATTTCGGCCTCAGGAGTGGAGCGGTGGACGAAGTACAGATTGCTCTCGTCGCCCCAGTCGGCATCCGGTTCCACTCCTGCAGCCCGGAGAGCCGTCTCGCATACCCCGGCTCCGGGGACCGCTTGCAGCCATCTGGCAGCAGCTCTCCGCTGCAGCGCGGCAAACTCCGCCTCGTCGTCGGACAGGCTCGGGCTGCCGCAGGGCGGCGCGCCGCACACGCAGGCACCCGCCTCGGCGAGTTCCACCAGTTTCCGCAGCACCCGTACGCTCATTTTCCGCACCGACGGATCGATGCACAGCACCCTGTAGTGCATTCCGGAAGCGGTCTCCAGGGCTGCATAGCCCGGCCCGCCGGAGCTTGCACGAATCTCGCTCAGAAGCGCCTCAGGACCCACATAATCCCAGTTGTAGCCGGCAGGCACCTCTGGCTGGGAGTGGGTGTAGAGAGCCGTGATGTTGGTGTTCTCCCCGTAGTACCAGAGCACGTCGGCCACGAAGCGCCCCTGCTGCAACATATAGCAGCTGCGGGCAAGGTAATCCGTCCAGGCCTTTGCCTGCCCTGCCCAGCATTCGTGGCGGTTGAACCACTGCCCGTACACTCCGAGTCCGAGCCCGGGGAACTTGTCGTCACGCGGCTGGTGCGCCGAATCGTGGATTACGAACCTGTTCACGCCGGCGCCCATTTCCAGGTCTGCCGTGCGCTTGATGTTCTCGGGGCAGTAGGTCCAGGCCTGCCGCTCCAGCCCTATGGAGGTAAGGGATTCCGCCGCCACGCCCCGAGCCGTGCCGTAAATGTGGGCCACGGACGCGGACTCGCGGATGTCGGACTGGCCTTCAGGCACCCTGTCCCTCGAACTCACCGCTCCGGGCACCCACATCTCCGACATCGGCCACACGGCGCTGCGCTTCATTGACATACCGTCGGCGCCGAACACGCGGCCGTTGGCGTGGGCCTCGATGTAGCAGCCCTCCATACCGTAGTCCCGGCGTGCGATTTCGCTCATACGGGAATAGTTCTCCTCGAAAAGTTCGCCGATGGTGAGCCGCCAGTCCCAGAGGAAGCGGTCGCTTCCGGAGGCGCTGTGCAGCACCGTCCCCGTCATCACGGGAAGCCACGGAAGGGCGTCGTAGCCTCGCCTGCGGCGGAATTCCTGCAGCAGGGACGGCGTCCAGTTCTGGAACTCTGCCTCGTAACTGTCTGCAAGTATGTACTTTATGCCGCGGCTGCCAATCATTCCGCCGGCGGCTTCGCTGAAGAAGTCGATGTAGTTGTGGAAGTAGCGCTCCCAGGCGCCCGGGTCCAGCTTGTCAACCTCCAGCCCGGTGGCCTCCGGCGACGCCGGGTGGTTCTGCTTGCCTATAAGCGACGCGCCTATGCGCAGCACCTTCCAGCGGCCCGGCGGCACGTCCCAGCTAAGGCGGCCGTCACTGACGAAGGACGAGATGTCCAGCACCTCCGGGGCTATGTCGCACGAAGGGGCTTCCGGGGTGGGGAAACTCTCTATGTCCCAGGTAGATGCGAAGCCCGCCTTCTCTTCGGCGTGGTGTACCTGTGTGGTGGTGTGCAGGCGGAATTCCGCCACCCGCGTGAAGCCTGGCGCGGGCGTGGTCTTCATCTGCGAGTAATTGTACTTTTCGGGGATGTTGCGTATTTTCCAGCGGAAGAATCGGCCGCTGACAGGCTCGAAATCGAAGGTCTGCTGGTAGCAGAATCCATTGAGAACGGGCGCCGCCACGCGCCATTTCAGACCGTCGTCGCTGACGAGCAGGGTGTCGGCGGCAGTCCGCTCGGGGGAGTGCGCGCCGCGGCCGGCATAGACGGTAATCGACGTCATCGCCTTGAAGCTCACCGGCTGGGGGAATTCGTACTGAATCCACGCGAAGCCGTCCTCACCGGCGGGGAGCTTGCCGTAATCGCCGAGGTCGCCGTTGGTCAGCTGCTCCACGGTGAAGCTGCCGCCGCTCGAACTCACCTTGGCGCCCAGCTGCGCGAGCGTGCGTTCAGCTTCCGGCTGTCGTACAGCAAGGACTGCGATGTCCTCGTACCAGCTGTATTTCGACTTGCGGTTGAGGTTCTGGAACTGCCCGGTGACGGTGTAGGGCTCGGGCAGGGGACCTTCGAAATGCGAGCCGCCGTCGAGTTGCATCTCCCGCCACACCAGCTTCTTCATCGCGTCGCGTGGCTCCACCCAGGGCCCGCCGGTGGCGCTGAATCCCGGGGAACTCGCTACGGTCACTTCCATCCCCAGCGAATCCGCCTGCCGGAGCATAGCCCCGAAAGCGTCTTTCCATTCCGGCGACATATACTTCAGCCTTTTTTCGACAATCTGCGGCGTGGAGAAATTGGCGTCGAACACGTGGAAGCCGGCAATGCCGCTTCTGTGCATCCAGTCCAGGTCCTTTCGCAGGCCCTCAGGGGTGATGTTGCCGTTCATCCAGTGCCACCAGACAAGGGGTCTGGCCTCCGGGGGAGGGGCGGAGAAGCCTTCCCTGAGGGCGGAAAGGTCCTGGGCCCGTGAGACAATTGCGGAAATGGCGAGAAGCGCCGCCAGCGCTGAACAGAGACATTTTTTCATAGCGTAAATGTAAGTATTTTTCATTAAATCGGAAATATCCTTAAATTTGTAAGATATTTTGCGTTATTATGGCTTTATTAATCATATACCTTCTTCTGACGATGGCCGTCTCGTTTCTCTGCTCGCTGCTGGAGAGCGTGCTGATGTCCACCCCCATTTCGTATATCACGATGCGGGAGGAAGAAGGTGACCGCAACGCTCCGTTGTTCCTGAAATACAAGACGGAGCCGGACAGGCCCCTGTCGGCGATCCTGTCGCTCAACACGATTGCCAACACCCTGGGCGCCGCCGCGGTAGGCCACCAGGCCACCCAACTTTCTGGGGACCACTGGTTCGGCATTATCAGCGCCGTGATGACGCTGCTCATCCTCATCTTCTCCGAAATCCTGCCGAAGACCATAGGCACATCCCATTACAGGGACCTGCTGTGGCTGGCTAAGATTATGAAGTTCCTGACCATCATCCTCTTCCCGTTGGTCTGGCTCATAGAGAAACTGCGCCGCAGCATCACCGGCGACGAGGCCGACACGACCATCTCCCGCGAGGAAGTGTCCGCAATGGCCAACATCGGCGAGGAGGAAGGCGTGCTCGACAACTCCGAAAACAAAGTCATCCAGAACATTATGAAGCTGGACGACATCAAGGCCTATGACGTGATGACCCCGCGTGTGGTGGCGTCGGTGGCCCCGGAGAGTATGACCCTCAAGCAGTTCTACCGCCGCGAGGAACTCTCCCACTATTCCCGCATCCCGGTCTGGAGCGAGTCTCCCGAATTCATCACCGGCTACGTGCTCCGCTACGACGTGCTTGAGAACCTCGCCGACGACAAGTTCGACACCCGCCTGGGCTCAATCAAGCGCCAGATTGCCGCCTTCCACGAAGAGACCTCCGTCTCGGACATCTGGGAGTCGCTGCTGAAGACCAAGGACCAGATAGCGCTGATTATCGACGACTACGGCTGCTTCCAGGGCATCATCACCCTGGAGGACATCATAGAGACGATTCTCGGAATGGAAATCATCGACGAGAACGATACCATCACGGATATGCAGCAGTTTGCCCGTGAGCGCTGGATGAAGCGCAAAAACCAATACAAACAGATTGTACTGCCTGATGAAGACTGAAATGAACGATAAAAAATTCACGCTGGCCCACCGCTGCGCCGCCATTGCGGCATTCCTGGTGTCGGCCGTCACCTACCTGCTGACCATCGAGCCCTCCGCCTCGTTCTGGGACTGCGGCGAGTTTATCGCTTCGTCCTACAAGCTGGAGGTGGGCCATCCCCCGGGAAACCCTGTGTTCCAGCTGATTGCGCGCTTCTTTACGATGTTCGGCGACAATATGCACGCCGCCGTTCTCGTCAACGCGATGAGCGCCATCTGCTCGGCCCTGACGATTTTCTTCCTGTATCTGACCATCGTGTGGCTTACCCGCCGCATCATCAAGACTGATACCGTGGGAGGCGCCGTGGCCGTGATAGGCTCAGGCCTAGTGGGTGCGCTGGCATACTGCTTCTCCGACACATTCTGGTTCTCTGCCGTCGAGGGCGAAGTCTATGCGATGTCGTCGCTTTTCACCGCCGCGGTCTTCTGGGCGATGACGATGTGGTACGACCGTGCCGACGAGCCGCACGCCTTGCGCTGGGTGGTGCTGATTGCCTTCCTGATGGGCCTGAGCATAGGTGTGCACCTGCTCAACCTGCTCGCCATCCCGGCTCTGGTGTTTATGTTCTACTACCGCCGCCGCGAGGACGCTCCCTTCACTTTCTGGGAGCTCTGCAAGATTCTGCTCGTAGGAGCCGCGATACTGGGCGTGCTGGTGTTCCTCTTCATCCCGTACCTGCCGAAGCTGGCGGCCTACTGCGACCTCTTCTTCGTCAACACGCTGGGCCTGCCGTACAACTCCGGCGCGGCGTTCTTTATGGCGGCGCTGCTCGCCCTGTGCTTCTGGGGCCTCTTCGTCACGGAGAAGCGCGGCAAGGTGCTGCTCAACACCTCCCTGCTGTGCGCCACCACGATAATCATAGGATTCTCGGTGTTCAGCATCGACATCATACGCTCCTGCGCCAAGACTCCGACCAACGAGTACCAGCCCGACAACGCTTTCACGCTCGTGCGCTACCTCAGCCGCGAGCAGTACGGCAGCACGCCGCTGCTCTACGGCCAGTACTACGACGCCCCTTATGACCTGAAATCCAGCAAGTACTGGGCCCCGCTGGACGGCAAGTACAAGCACGTCGACGGCCCCGTGGACGCCGAGTACAAGTCATCCGGCAAGATGCTGTTCCCGAGGATGTGGAGTTCGTCGCCGGACGGCAAGTACGAGGAGTTCTACCGTGCCTACACGGGCGGCAAGGGCAAGGTCGTGCGCGGCGCCACCGACCGCAAGCCCACGATGGCCGCCAACCTTTACTACTTCTTCGACTACCAGCTGGACTGGATGTACTGGCGCTACTTTATGTGGAACTTCGTGGGCCGGCAGAATGAAATCCATTCCCCGACGCCCGGAGACATCTTCCACGGCAACTGGGAGAGCGGCATCAAGTTCATCGACGACATACGCCTGGGCGACCAGAGCGCAGCCCCTAAGACTCTTGCCGACAACAAGGGCAAGAACCACTACTACTTCCTGCCGCTGCTGCTCGGCCTGCTGGGCCTTTTCTTCCAGTTCGACCGCGACAAGAGGGGCTGCTGGCTGACCTTCCTAATGTTCTTTATGACAGGAATCGCTATCGTGCTCTACCTCAACCAGCCGCCGTACCAGGTGCGCGAAAGGGACTACGCCTACGCGGGCTCGTTCTATTTCTTCAGCGTGTGGATAGGTATGGCCGTGGCCGCGATATGGAGCTGGATTGATTCCGCCACGAAGTCGCGCAGCTCCGTTGCCGCAGCGGCGGCGGTCAGCGCGGTATGCCTCTGCGTGCCCGTCCTTATGGCCGCCCAGAACTGGGACGACCACGACCGCAGCGGCCGCAGGACGGCCGTGGAGATGGCCCGTAACTACCTCGAATCGGTGGGCCCCAACGGCATACTCATCACCCACGGCGACAACGACACCTTCCCCGTCTGGTACGCACAGGAGGTCGAAAACGTGCGCACCGACGTGCGTATCTGCAACACTTCCCTGCTCGGTACCGACTGGCACATCGACCAGATGAAGTGGGCCTGCAACGAATCGGCTCCCCTGCCCCTGAGCGTGGGACCGGAGCAGTACCTCTACGGCAACAACGAGTACGTGCCCATAGTGGACAGCAGGGAGCAGGAGATGAGCATATCCGACGTGATGCGGCTCTTCCGCCACCCCGACGTCAAGGTGCCTATGAGCAGCGGCCGCAAGATGGACTACATCGCTTCGCGCAAGATCGTGGTGCCCGTCAACCGGGAGAACGTGATTTCTTCCGGCATCCTGGACGCCAAGTATGCGGATATGATTCCCGAGAGCATCGTGCTGCAGATTCCCAGCGGCAAGGACTACCTGACGAAGCCCGAAATCTTTATGCTCGACCTGCTGAGCAATTACCAGTGGGACCGTCCTATCAATATGCTGAATATGGGCGGAGACATCAACATAGGCATCAAGGACTACCTCGTCTATGAAGGCTACTCCTACAAGTTCGTGCCCATAAAGAACAAAATCACCACGACCGACATCGGTTTCGTGGACACCGAGGAGTTGTACCGCAAGATGACGCAGGTTTATTCCTGGGACGCCCTTGCCGCCGACCGCTGGTTCGTGGACTACCAGAACATCTACACCAACCTCGGCGTGATGGCGCCGCGCGTGATTTTCCTCAACGCCGCCAAGGCCTTTATGAAGCAGGGCCAGAATGAGCGCGCAATCGAAATGCTCGACCGTGGCTGCGAGGTGATGCACCGATTCCCCATCGAGAGCATCCCGCTGGGGATGTCCACCAACGACTACATCGTCATCAGCACGGTTGAGGCCTATTACGATCTGGGCGAGAAGAGCAAGGCCCGTGCCCTGGGCGCCAATATGGCCGCCGACCTGCTGGAGACCGCGCGCTTCTATCTGGAATTCTTCGAGTTCGGCAAGAACGAGTTCGATATGTGCGTATCGTACGTGTATTTCCTGGCCGACGTGTTCAAGGAGGCCGGCGACGAAGACCTCGCCGAGAAGCTGACCGGCGCCTTGGGCAAGCTGGTCGATTGGGCCTCCGGACAGTATGACGGGGGAGAGGGAGAAGAAGCCGCCGATACGCTGTCTTGATTTCCGGAGGCGAGTTGTATGTGTCTTCCACTGGGGACGACGCAATGAACTGCCAGGGCGGCGACGGCAACGGCCGCGGCGGGCGCTAATATCATTCAGAGACAGGTTTGTCCTGCCTCTGAATCTTTTTACAACGCTCCTTACGGGATCCGGAAAGGATTAGCGTCTCTTGTAAGTGTAGGTGTGGTCGGTAATCAGGATGCCGAGAGTGAGCTTTGACTCGAGGACCATCTCATTGCGGGTCAGTCTCTTGAGGTCATAGATGTTGATGTCGTCCAGGAGGAGATGAGGGTCGTTGAACTTGAAGGGGTACTCGGTCTGACGGCTGCCGTTGACGGTCGTGAAGGTGTTTTCGGTGATGACAATGTATTCTCCCTTGGTCGCGGTCGTAGTGGTCTGCGTGCCGTCGGTCATTACAGTTGTCTCGGACACAAGGTCCCAGGTGCCTACCAGGTTATTGATCTTGGCATTCTTGATTTCAGTGTTACAGGAGGACAGGCCTGCTGCAATGAGCAGAGCTGTCAATACATACATAATCTTTTTCATAATTTTTAATATCTTGAAACGATGTTCTTCATTATGGAGTCGCGGAGCAGCTGGGTGGTGGCGGTGCTGGCGAAGCAGGACACCACGAGCTGCTTTTCAGGGAACACGTAGCAGTACTGCCCGTGCGCGCCGTCCAGCCTGAATCCGCCTCCCGGGCAGTTCCAGACCTGGTATCCGTAGCCGCATTTCTTGTCGTTGGAGGCGTATGCCTCGAGCTGCTCGGGGGTGGGGTCGGTGCCGGCCCACTGCATTATCTGGGGCGCGGTGGCCTCTTCAACCCAGGCTTCGCTGAGCAGCTGCCGGCCCTCCCAGCGGCCTTTCTGCAGCAGGAACTGTCCCATCTTGGTGATGCTCTCGGGCTTGAGGTACAGGCCCCAGCCGCCTGCGGAATAGTTCTGGGGCGAGGTCTCCCAGTACCAGTCCGTGATGCCGAGAGGGGTGAAAAGCTTGGCGTCGAGGTACTCGTCCAGGCGCTGGCCCGTGACGCGGGAGACGATGACCGAAAGCAGGTAGGAATCGAAACTGTCGTAGTGGAAACGGGTGCCGGGCTCGAAATACATAGGCCTGCCGAGCTCCGTGGCCGCCCAGTCATAGTCCACACCGGCCTCGGGGATGCCAGCGTGGATGGGCTCGAAGCCCGACGACATCGTCAGCAGGTTCTTCACGGTCAGCTGCTCCAGCCAGGGGTTGCGCTCCTGCGGAAGCTCGGAAGGAGTGAAGAAACTGACGACCTTGTCGTCCACGCTCAGAAGCGAATCCTGTACGGCGAAGCCCACCGCAGTGGCGGTGAAGGTCTTGCTGGCCGACCACAGGATGTGGCGCACCTCTTTTTCGTGGCCGGGCTCATACCTTTCGTACACCACCTTGCCGTCCTTGACGACGAGCAGGGTGTGCAGTTCGTTGGTGGTGAAGGAGCGCACGTCGTTGAACACTTGGTCGGCGGCTCCGGTGAGGGACTCGTCAATGGCGCGGGGAAGCTGGCTTTCTTCTGCCTGCCGCCCGCAGGATGCTGCGCAAAGGACCGCCGTCAAGGCTGTCGCGAGCAATAGTCTGGTTGTTTTCATAATTTTGTAATTATCCAAATCGGATATGCAAAAATAATAATTGTCGCACATTATTTTGCTATCTCGGCGGAAAAACATATCTTTGATGATGTTAAAACAAGTGGGATTCCATTAAATAAACGATATGAAAACTGTCAGAGCCCTTTCCGTCTTTGCACTTGCGGCCGCTATGCTGTTCGCGTGCACGCCCGAGGCTAACGTAATCCCCGTAACGGGAGTTACCATTTCCGAAACATCCCGCATAGTAGCCGTAGGCGACGATTTTGACCTAACGGCCACCGTGCTGCCGGAAGACGCCTCCAACAAGAAAGTCACCTGGACTGCTACGCCCTCCGGCGTCCTGGAGGTCACCCAGGGCGGCCGTGTGTCGGCGAAAGGTCCCGGCGAGGGTTCTGTCATAGTCTCCACTGCCGACGGTGGATTCACGGCCGTATGCAATGTTTCCGTCAAAGCATCAAAGGTTGACGTGGAAAGCATAGTTTTGGTGCCCGCGGCGCTTGACCTCGAGGTAGGCAAGAGCGCCGTGCTCAAGGCCACCGTGCTGCCGGAAGACGCCACGGACAAGAGCCTCAGATGGGAAAGCACCGACGATAATGTAGCAACGGTTAACGACTATGGCATCGTGAAGGCTGTCGGACCCGGAGCGTGCATCGTCTATGCTATCTCTTCCGACGGCCGGGTCCGGGCCGGATGCTCCATTACCTCCAAGCGCGAAAGCGTTGCAGTGGAAAGCATCATCCTTGAGCCTGCGTCGGTGGAACTGGAGGTCGGTGAGAGTGTCACGGTCAAGGCTACCGTGTTGCCCGAAGACGCTACTGACAAAAGTCTGAAATGGGAATGTGCCGACAAAGGCGTGGCGGCAGTTGAAAGCAGTGGAAGAGTTACGGGACGGAGTGTCGGAAAGACAACCCTGATTGTGGTTGCTTCGAACGGCATAGTTAAGTACTGTCCTGTCGTCGTGAAAAAATCTTCCTCCTCTTCCTCATTTTTCGCAACAAACGATTATGAGCAGACCTGGTCGCAAAACGTAGATGGCACGTATGGAACCGGCTTCTCAACGACAACGAACGGACTGTTTATCGGATATTATAAGCATACTGGTACACTCAATCCCGTTGTCCCGACTTCAAGCCATATCCGAATCTACAAAAATAGCGTCCTCTGCATCAAAACCGTAAGCGGCAAAAGGATCAAGAAGATCGTCATCGCCTGCGTTCCTGACGCATACTATTGCAACGATATGACCGGCCTGGAGGGCAACTCCGGTGCAACTGCCGACAAGTCTGCCCTGACCATTACCTGGACCGGATCCTCCTCCAAGGTCGTCCTTATGGCCAATAACGGCCAGGTACGTATGGAAAAGCTCTCAGTGGAGACGGAATGATCAGCGGGAGGCGTCCTTGATTACCACGTCGACATACACCGGAAGGTGGTCGGAGGCGATTTTGACGTCGCCGGACTTGAATTCGGTGGGCACTTCAGCCGCTTGCACTTCAACGCGGGACGAGGCGTTCCGGTACACCATTATGTAGTCGATGCACTTTGAAGGGGCCTTGGCGGGATATGTGGGTTTAATCGGCGAGAGGATGGTCCATTCCTTTTTCATATAGGTGATGGTCTCGCTGTCCGGCAGGGCATTGAAGTCGCCGCACAGGATTACGGGCTTGTCTGTATTGCCGTATGTGCTTTTAACCCAGTTGTTTATCGCGGTGGCCTGAGACAGCTGGGCCTTTTTGGATGTGTGGTCCAGGTGTGTGGAACAGAACACGAAATCCCTGAATTCGCATACCGCGAGGGCTCGCTGCTCGGAGCCGTCTCCGCGCTCAAGCTTGAGCCTCATCCGCTTTTGAATCTGCAGCGAAGGGTCCGACGCTATTCCGATTCCGTAGCCGCCGCCCTTGTAATTAAGGGCCTGCGCGAATGTGTAGTCCCAACCGCCCATAGCCTCGGCGAAGCGCTTTATCTGGAAAACGTTGTTGCGGGTGTTGCAGCTGTCCAGCTCGTTCAGGGATAAGGCGCTCACACCCAGCTCCTTGGCCATAGCGGCGACCATATTGGTGGTGTTGGTGCCGCTCTTGCTGAATACGCCCACGTTGTATGTCGCCAGCCTGAGCGTGTCCTCGGCGGCGGCCTGCTCTCCGCCCGGCACTATCGTCTCATCGGGCTGAGGGGTTACTTTAGAAGGGGCGTTCTCACACTTCCAGAACAGCGGCAAGGCGCACAATAGCGCAAAAAGCATTGTTTTCATATGGCAAATATATTAAAATAATTCTCCATTCGCCACTATCAGTCTTGAAACAGTCCGCGTTTTTTGTAAATTTGCAGACTGAAACAATAGAGAGAGACTATGCGAATGAAACGATACTTTTGCTTGGTTGCGATTATCCTTGCGGCAGTCTTCACCGGCTGCACGAAGGATAACCCGGAGACCCCGAAGAACTATTTCACCCAGTGGAATTCCTGCGAGGCCCTTACGGCGCTGCAGGAATACGTCAAGGATGTGACGGACCCTTCGTCCAAGAATTACATCGAGCCTGCTGACAGGATTGCCACTTTCGATATGGACGGCACCTTCGTCGGCGAGCTTTATCCGACCTACTTCGAATACAACCTGCTGGAGTATCGGGTGCTGGACGACCCGGCTTACAAGGATAAGGCTCCCGCCGACGTGAAGGAAACCGCACAGGAAATCCGGGACTTTGTCCGTCTTGGGACCAAGCTGCCCGACCACTTCGATATGAAACACGCCCAGGCGGCGGCGACTGCCTATGCCGGGATGACGCTCGCTGAGTTTGACGCCTATGTGAAGGCATACGCGGCCAAGCCGGCAAACGGTTTTACGGGAATGACCTATGGCCAGAGCTTCTACAAGCCTATGCTTGAGGTGTTCGATTATCTGGAAGACAACGGATTCACCTACTACGTGGTTTCAGGATCCGACCGCTTCATCTGCCGCGCGCTGGTGGAGTCCATCGGCATTGCCCCCAACCGCGTCATCGGTATGGACGTGAAGCTCCGGTCCTCCGAGCAGGGCGGTGAAGAGGGTGTCAACTACACTTTCGGCAAGGAAGAGGACCTCATCCGCACCGACCAGCTGATCATCAAGAACCTAAAAACCAACAAGGTGCTGCAAATCACGCAGGAGATAGGCAAGGTGCCCGTTCTCTCGTTCGGCAACAGCGGCGGAGACAGCGCTATGCACAACTACTGCCTAAGCAACACCAAGCACAGGACCGCAGCCTTTATGCTCATCGCCGATGACGAGGCCCGCGACCACGCCAACCGCGAGAAGGCCCTGAAGCTGGGCGAGCAGTGGCGCGCCGCCGGATACTATGTCATCTCTATGCGTGATGACTTCCGGACGATTTACGGCGAAAATGTGAAACTCGCTCCTTTCAGCTTCACAGATTGATTCTGCCCTGGCCTATCGCAATCATACAAAACCGCCGCGCTCCCATTGGAAAGCGGCGGTCATTGCTTCAAGGTGCTTCTTGCCTAGCTTCTATCGGCCGAAGCGAACCTCGAAAGTATCGAGACTCTTCATACCGCCATACTTGGATACAGCGCAATTGACAGTCTCTCCCTTGTATTCGTACACCCACTGGAACCCGGTGAACTCGTCGAAATTCTTGATTGGTTCACCTTTGTGGATGCCTTGCTCTGCATTGGACTCCAGCTTGTAAATGACGCCACCGTCAGCCACCGCCTTGCAGCGTTCAAAGTACAACTTTTGCAGGTCCTTCTCCTCGATGCCCTTGGCACCCTTGAACTTCAGATTGGCATTTCCGGGGCTTGCGGACGCTTTGTCCAGGGTCATCCCATCACCAGGGGCCGGGTCAACGCCGCAACGTGCTTTAATCAGTTCTACGTAGTTCTGGTCATTGACATCGCCAAGAGTCTGCGCTTTTTCTGCTGCAGCAGTAGTAGTGGCGGAGGGTTTGGCCTGTTTCGCCTCACTTTTTTCCCCGTTATTCCCGCAGGAAACCAGCATTATGGCGCAGGCGATAAGCGCCAGGGTAATGATTGTCTTCTTCATAGTGATAAATGTTTATAGAGTTATTATTTCGATACTTCCATCAGTCCGTTCAGCCTCTCCCCGAAGATGGTGTTTCTTGTTTTCATAAATGCGTGTTTAAGCCTATCGATTGTTGTTATTTCGGAGAGCGCCCATAACCCTGGTCAAATCGATGGTTTTCATCGTATATCCTTCCGGCAGTTCGAACAGCTCCGGATAGAACAGTCCGATGCGGATACCACGGAGGAAATTCTTATTCCCGCCAACCTTTCGGATAAGAATGCCGGTTTCCAGGTCGACATATTCATATGTCTTGATTTCCCTGGTTACACCCTGCCTGTCCGTAGACGTCGTGATAAGCTCCCTGCGGTAGCACCACCTTCCGTCAGTGGCTTCAATCTTGCTGCCGACTACCCCCCTCTCGGATTTCTGGTCGAACATATCGTCTATCCCGCCCAGCAGTTCCTTGGCATTGCTGACTGAATACTTCTGGATAATCTTTTTTTCGGGATCTATCTTATAGAAGGCAAGGCTGTCCGGAATGGCCAGTGCCCTGGATACCTTCCCCTTCTCGTTATATGTGATTACGTATTTACGGCGGTTGCCGGCATTGTAGAAGACCTTTTTCCACGAACCGTCCAAGTCTTCTGCAACCGGGTCAAACTCATACGCACAATAAGAGACGCAGTCCGCAGGCAGGCTGGTCGGGGCGGGGGCATCATCATTCTGTGGAAGACCGATGGGGATAGAATGGAGGGGCCTGCCGGTGACGGTATAGGGGTCGACCGGCTCATATTCCTGGGGCGTTTGTGCGTTTGCACTCGCGCACGTAAGCGCGATGGCAGTTAAGAGTAATGCGATTCTTTTCATACAATAAAGACTATTGGTTTCAGCTTTACACAAACAAATATGGGCCTTTCAAAGTATAAAACCACTCTACAAAAGTTTAGACTTGCAGGGTATTTGCCCGTTATTTGCCCGATATTTCGCTAAAACGCCTCGATTTTGCTAATTTTGCCGTATGAAAAGACTATCCATAATCCTCATACTTATGCTCCTTTCCTACGCTATGGCAAAGGGGCAGTACGACGACCATCGGAACCATCAGCTGGACTCCCTGGAGTCTGTCGTCGCACCTTGGACAGTAGATAGAGTTGCCCTGGCCACATATGAAGAGAAGGATATGCTGTCCGATGCATACCACGATCTGATGTGGGGCTACAGCCAGATCAATCCAGCCCGTTCCCTGTACTTCGCCAGGAAAACTTTCGACCTGTGCCTTCAGGAACAATGGCTGAATCAGGCTTTCCAGGCTGCCAGGATGATCGGTCAGCACCATTGGGCCGCCGGGCAGATCGACAGCGCCAAAACAGCATTTGCCACGGCCCTCGCCATTGCCGACAAGATGGCCCTGAAAGAGCCCTTGCCCGGGAAGCCGAACGGATATAAGGATGCAACCATCGATGATGCCTACTCCAGTCTGTATGGCGCTTTGGGCAATATGTATTCAAGTCTGGACTCCATCCCGCAGGCTATGGAATACTATCATAAGGCCGGTGAACTCTTTGAAAAGAATGGTTGGCTGGAGAGTTGTGCCGTACTCTACCACAATATGGGCGAGACCTGGCTGGATGCCGGTGACCTGAAGGAAGCGGAGGTCTGCTACAATGAAGCCCTTAAATATGGTCAGGAAGCCGAAGACTCCCTTCAGATAGCAGAAGCGAAAGCAGGCCTAGGGGCCCTATATCTGGAACAGGGTAAGACCAGAAAAGCCTTGAAATACCTTCAGGAAGCAGACCAATACTTCTCCGCTAACGAAGACCAGGAATTCCGTAACCGCATCTACACACTTGACCTGACCGGCAAAGTATATGATGCCCAGCGCAGAATGCTTTTCTGGATGGTGGCAGGCGGCATCTTAATCATCATCCTCCTTCTGGGGCTCCTTCTGGTTCTCTTGCGGGCCAGGCGCCTACGTAAACAGAAAGAAGGCGCCGACGAAGTAATTGTCGAAGTCCTCGCCACTATGCCTTCTGGGGAGGAGGCAGACAACAAAGTTCCCAAACAGTCTATTGCACTTACCGACAGAGAGGCCGAAATCCTGCCCCTGCTAGCGGAAGGACTCTCCAGCAAGGAAATTGCTGACAGGATCTGCCTTACTGACCAGACCGTCCGCTGGTACCGTATGCGACTCCTTGAAAAGTTTGACGTCCGCAACACCGCCGGCGTCATCTCCAAGGCAAAGGAACTCGGCCTGCTGTAATATCCCATATCACCCTCACATCCCTCATTTCCCTAGCTTCCCTAATTCGGCCGAAACGAGGGATGACGGTTTATTCCTTTAGAGCCGATGGTACCCTGTTCCGGCGGCAGTGCCGATACCGGGGCTGTTTGATTATTCTGCAAAAAGGTGGTAACATACCACCATTTAACGGAATTTTTATGCAAAATATCCCCGAAAGCCCCTATCTTTGCAGAGAATTCAACTACAGGAGATAGGAGGTGATGTATTGGCGGGGTTTGTGAATACTGGCGGGAATCCGTCTTCTGAGAAGATACGGGCAATACGCGGGATGCCGGTGTCGAGGCCCCGCCGATGTGACCAACCTGAAGCTCGTCATCCAGGCATCCGACCCTCAGGGCAACGGTATCACTCGTGCCTAGAGCAAGGCCGCACCTTTCATATTTTGTCCCCCGCCCCTTCACTATCATCCCTGAAGGGTTTCATTCATTCTGGACTCAATCTTATTGAGGGTGTCAAAGAACCGTTGCGTCGCAACGGCCGGGCCCATCAAAAGTAATCCGAAAATATTCCAACCAAACATATGCCACCAGGATGTGTACGGACCATCAATGCCGATCTCGATGGCCTTGGATTTCAGTTCCTCTGCAATCCGGGACATCCAGACCAAGGGATATATGAACAATGTGGGTATGCCCAGCAGATAGGCAACCCAGTATCTCTGGGTCCTGCGATCCAGGATATAATCCAGCTCATCCTGCAGGCCTCCCAAAGGCATATACAGCAGGAAGAAAAGCCCGGCAGTGAAGAAATCGATGAAGCCGAGCCAAAATCCGGGCCTATGTGTATGCTGGAATCTCAATTCTGGGGATCGTATTCACCGTATTCACAGCCGATATTCTCGGCGTGAATCCGGTCGACCAGTTTTCCGTCCGAATCGAACAGCTGTATGGTTCCGACACCATTGCCGCCGTTCCAGAGACGATTGTGCCGTTTGGTACCATCCGGGGCTTCGTAATTCACGAGGAGCATATCCTTCTTCTCGCAAGTGACATCGGTAATCATCCCGCCAGAAGAACTCCTTTGCTCCACGTGCCAGATAATCCGGGTATCGGTCTCCTGGCAGTCGAATTCCGTATGGACGCGGGTCCATACCTTCGAGAAATTGAACTCATATGGCTTCCCTTCGTACCAGAACGCGGAGAGGAGTTTTCTTGGAAGAGCCAGTGGTCCTACTTTCGGCCGTCCTCCTCCGATATCGAAAACACTGTCCGTCAGTTTCCGGCCGGTGAGCTCGCTAGTGAGATTGCAGGATGACAGCCATACCCAGGGCGAAGTGAAGTCGCGCCCCCAGTTCTTGTCGGCATAGCCGAAGCAGTCCTCGGGACGGACGAGATAAAGGCGTCCGTTCCAGTAGACCTCACCAGAGTACTCCGTCTTCATCCCTTCGGCGTGCCAGAACATTTCGAACGCCTCGGCGTGGCGGAACAACTCGTCGGCTCCGAAACCAACGTTGAAAGCCGTAACCTTGCGGATCTTCAGATCCCAGGACATACGGCCATCCTCGCACATCCATTCCGGATGGTCGGAGGATCCTTCCACTTGGACACATCCTCGGGTACGATCTTCGGTGAGGAAACAGTCGTCTGCCTCGATGCTGAAAGGAACACCCCAACCCACGGAGATCTTCTTCCAGCCCCAGAAGCGATGCAGTTGTGCTGCATCCTCTCCCCAGGCTCCGGCCTTCACCATCAGATAGGACGGCCGGATTCCCGCAGCACGGTTTTCGGGTAGTTGACCGAACACGGGAGCATCCCCGCCGCTTGCGGGATTACAGAGGAAGAACTCAATGAAAAAGGGCTTTGCCTTTCCGGTCTGCGCGTCGTATCCGGTGAAGGAATGCCACCACCAGTCGTAGCCCTGATGCGCCTGTGCTCCGAAGAGCTGGCAGGCATCGCGTGCGATATCGTGTCTGTTGAACATAGAAAGCAATGAAATTACAAAGGGAGCTATTTTGATTACTTATTTATCCTGGTAATCCGCGAAGCACTTGGTCTCCAGTACGGTTATCTTGCACTCGTGTTTCATCTCAAAATGCGGTTTGGAATGCAAAGATACGCATTTATTGAGGGATTCCCGCCGCGGTCAGGAGATAATTTTCAAGCCGACGACCGAGGCGATCAGCGTCGTGATGAAGAGCAGCCGCCAGAAGCTGGCGGGTTCCTTGAAGACCAGAATGCCTATGAGGACGGTCCCTACGGCGCCGATGCCCGTCCACACGGGATGTCTCGCTGCCGATGTTGGCCATCTGCTGCGGGAAAGACATCTCGGCCCATCGGCCGTTTTCCAGGGTAGAGTGCTGTATTGGCTATTTGTCCGGCTGCTGGCCGTCGTGAGCCTTCCACGCGCACTCGGTAATCTTCATATCCGAGAAGACTGCCGTGAAGGATGATTCCTCGGGCGAACAGGCATAGATGCCGAAACTGATTTCCCCGGCCCCCTCATACATATGGCAGACGCGCATCTGGCTGAACTTCACGCCATCCGTGGAGCATTCGATGCAGTAGTCATCCTCGCGGCGCGAGAAACGGTACCACATAGTCTTCACGTCGGCGGGGATGGCCGTCGTGGCCCAGTCGGAGTAGCCGTTGTTGGTGGCGACGCTGCCCAGATGCTGGAACTCCTCGTTCTCGTATTCCACCGACCCTTTCAGCCAGTTCTCGCTGTCAAGATACATCACGATGCCGCACTGGTCGAAGCGGTGGTGACTGCCCGTGAAGTCGGTCTTCACCACGAAACTGAAGTACTTCTCACGGGTCTTCATCTGCAGCACGGGGGCATTGTCGTTCCGGAAGTGATAGTAGGTGCGCTGCCAGAGGTCGGTCTTCGGAGCAGTGGTGATGCGTATGGTATCATTCGTGATTTCACACTTCGCAGGCTCCCGCGTCCACTGGAGACTGCTCAAATCGATGTGGCCGCTGTCAGAGAGCGCCGCCTTTACGTCGTCAACGAAATCCATAGTCGTCGCCTGCTTGTTCTGCTGTCCGCACGCCGTCAGCAAGAGACCGGCGCTGAATAATGAGAATAGTAACTTTTTCATATTTTGCGTTTCCGTAGTACCCGACCGCATCGTAATCAGCCTCTTCCCGTAGGAAAGCGATGGCGGGGAGCACAAAGGTAAGCAAACTTGCCGTCGCCTCCAAAAATGAATGATACAGAACGAAGTTTGTTACATTCGATTTTTGCTGTCGCGTCCTGCTCCTGTGCCGCGGTGTTTGCTCTGGGCGGCGTTGAAGTTGTACCGGACGGAAAACTTCACCTTTTGTCCTTCGACTTTTACACGGTGGCCGACATCCTGCTATGAATCAATCATTTACTACTTTTGCTTGCACGGAATAAGATGCAAGCAATTTGCGCAAAACATTAATTATTTGAAAGTTAGCGGCCACCGAAGGCGACCTTCCCATCAGTTACTTTTTATGCATCGGCTGCGGCATCCTGGAGATGCTGACGATAGAATGGATACATTCGTGGAGGGCGAATAAACGAAAAGAGGCAGGTCCTTTCGAACTCGCCTCTTTCGTGCGGTAGGTGAGACTCGAACTCACACAGGCCAATGCCCACTACCCCCTCAAAGTAGCGTGTCTACCATTTCACCACTACCGCATTGGGACTGCAAAAATAAGCATAATTGCGAAAATCGCAAAAATATTTTTAATATCTTTGTCAAAATTTTCATTGATGCTGCACCTAAACGTTCCTGGAAATAGTTCAAAAGTGCTCCTGCACTCTTGTTGCGCCCCTTGCTCAGGGGCTGTGTTGGAGTGTCTTTTGGAGAACGGGGTGCGGCCTGTGGTTTTTTTCAGCAATTCCAATATAGTGCCGAGGGAGGAGTATGAACTTCGTTTCTCGGAACTGAGGCGCTATTGCGCGGAGCTGGACGTGCCTGTGGTGGACGATGAGTACGACCACGAGGCGTGGCTGGGTTTTGTGCTGGGGGAGCGCGGGTCGAAGGAGGCCGCGGCGCTTGCGCAGGCGCCGGAGAGGGGCGAGAGGTGCCTGCGGTGCTTCAAGTTCCGCCTGCTGCGGGCGGCGCGCTACGCTTCTGAGCACGGGCTGGAGGTCCTGACGACTACGCTGGCGTCTTCGCGCTGGAAGAGTCTCCAGCAGGTCGATGAGGCCGGCTCCTGGGCCTGCTCCCAGACCTCCCCTCAGTCCCCTGGGGGTGCAGGGGGATTAGAAGCGACTGCGGAGCAGTCTGGGGGACTGGAGAGTGTTCCACAAAAGGCCCCTGTCATCTGGTGGCCCCAGAACTGGCGCCGCGGAGGCCTCCAGCCGAGGCGCGCCGAAATAATCTGCGAGCAGAATTTCTACAACCAGACCTTCTGCGGCTGCGAATTTTCGAGAAAATGAAACTAAACAAAAATATGAAAATGTCAGAGCTGGTGGAGTCCAATTACCACCTGCTCGGAATCCTCTCCCGCCTGGGCATCAAAGGCAGTTTTTCCGACCGTACGGTAGAAGAAGTTTGTGCCCGCTATTCATTCGATGCCAACACCTTCATCCTTCTCTGCTCCGTGTATTCGGGACGCTGCTGCAGCGAAGGCCGCGGCAGCGGCGACCTCCGCCGCCACAGACCGCTGACCGAAGAGGAGCTTCGCGCCTGCGACATCGCGGACCTGCTCCGCTATCTGCACAGTTCGCACGAGTACTATCTCAACTCGGCCCTGGTGGACCTCTCGCCATCGATCGAAGAGATGATAGCCCCCACCACGCCTGCCCGTCAGCAGTTCTTCCGCAAGTTTTTCGGCGACTACCGCAATGAGCTTGTGAAGCACTTCGCTTTCGAGGAGGAGCGTGTCATTCCTTATATCCAGCGCCTTCTGGACGGGAAAAATACGGCCGGGTTCAGCATCGCCGACTTCCGTGACAACCACTCCAACATCGAGGAGTCTCTCTCCGACCTCCGCAACCTGATTATGCAGTCGCTGCCACCGGAGTGCGACGGCGAAAAGCGCATAGACGTGCTGTCGAAAATTTTCCACTTGCAGGAAGACCTGCGCCACCACACTTACATCGAAGACGACGTGCTGGTGCCGCTGGTCGAAATGCTCGAAGGGAAGCGCTTCCACCCCGGCGCCAAGCAAGCCGACGCCGACCCGGAAGACGAGCGCAACAGCCTGAGCGACAGGGAAAAGGAGGTGCTGGTGCTGGTGGCCAAGGGGCTGCTCAACAAAGAGATAGCCGACAAGCTCAACATCTCCATCAACACCGTCATCACGCACCGCAAGAACATCACCCGCAAGACGGGCATCAAGACTACGCCCGGCCTTACGGTCTATGCCATCCTCAACGACCTGGTGGATATCAATTCTTTTGAGTAGGGCCCGAAGGAGCCTCTTCCCTGTGAATCTTCTGGCGGCGGGTTTCGGCCGTGTCGCGCCCGAACAGGGTGCGGTCGCCTTCCACCGAGCGCCAGTAGTCGGAGTCGAAATCGACAGGGGCGGGGAATGCCGTCTTGCCTCCCAGAGTAAAGCATAGATACTTAATGGGATAACCCTGCTCGCGGAACATCTTCTCGTAGAAGGTCTGCACCTGGGTCAGGCAGGGCTCGAAACTTCCGGCCTCGGCATAGAGGTCTTCCGAGCAGGCGAGCACAGGGAGCCCGCCGGCGCGGCACACGGCGAGGGTGTACTGATACAGGAACTGCGAATCCGTCTTCAGGTGAATCTTGGCTCCGGGCGCAAGGAAACGGCTGTAGCGCTCGAGAAAAACGGGCGAAGTCAGGCGCGAATTTTCGCTTTTCACCTGCGGGTCGGAGAAGGTGAGCCATAGCTCCGACACCTCTCCGGGCGCAAAGAAGGCCGAGATGAATTCAATGCGGGTGCGCAGGAAGCCCACGTTGCGGAGGGAGTGCTCCGTGGCGTATTTTGCCCCCTTCCAGAGGCGCGCGCCCTTGATGTCCACTCCAATGTAGTTCTTCGACGGCTCCCGCAGCGCGAGGTCTATGGTGTACTCCCCTTTGCCGCAGCCAAGTTCCAGCACCAGAGGGGCTTCCGGCCTCTCGAAGCGCTCTCCCCAGCGGCCCTTGACGGGGTGGTCCCGCAGGGCGGAGTAGCCGTCGCGCAGCAACTCCTCGGCCGAAGGCTGCAGCAGGCAGTCAAACTTCTCGTTTTCCGCGAATTTTCTTAATTTATCGTGTCCCATTGCGTTGCAAAGGTAGTCATTTTGGATATTCAGTCAAAAAGAATTAATTTTGTAGGTTATGAGTAAAACAGTACTTGTGTCCGGCGGAGCCGGATTTATCGGAAGCCACGTGACCGTGGGGCTCTCGCAGGCCGGTTACGACGTGGTCATAGCCGACAATATGTCCAATTGCGACGAAACCAACTACAAAGGCGTCTGCGCCATACTCGGGAAGCAGCTTCCCTTCGTGAAGATGGATTTCTGCGATGCGGCGGCAGTGGACGCGCTTTTCAATAAATACCGCATCGACGCCGTGATTCATTTCGCGGCATACAAGGCCGTCGGCGAGTCCGTCGCGGAGCCGCTGAAGTACTACAAGAACAACCTGGGCTCCTTCCTCAACGTGCTTGAGGCTTCCCGCGCCCACGGCACCCACGTGCTCTTCTCCTCGTCGGCCACCGTGTACGGCGAGCCCGAGAAGACCCCGGTCACGGAAGAGTCGCCCCGCCAGGAAGCCACCTCCCCGTACGGCAACACCAAGCAGATGTGCGAGGACTTCCTGCGCGACTGCGTGCGTGCTTACGGCATCCACGGCATAGCCCTGCGCTATTTCAACCCCATCGGCGCCCACCCCTCGGCGCTCATCGGCGAGCTGCCCCGCGGCGTGCCCAACAACCTCGTGCCCTACATCACCCAGACCGCAGCAGGCAAGCGCGAGTGCCTCAGCATCTTCGGCAATGACTATCCGACCGAAGACGGCACCTGCCTGCGCGACTACATCGACATCGTCGACCTCGCCAAGGCCCACGTCTGCGCCGTCACGAGGATGCTCGAGGACAAGATGGACGAGCCGTACGAAATCTTCAACATCGGCACCGGCAGACCCGTATCCGTGCTCGAGCTGGTAAAGGCATTCGAGAAGGTCAACGGCCTGAAACTCAACTACAAGATAGCCCCGCGCCGGGCCGGAGACGTGACTGCAATCTGGGCCGACCCTACGCTTGCCGAGAAGAAACTCGGCTGGAAAGCGACCCGCAGCGTCGAGGACACCCTCGCCTCCGCCTGGGCCTGGGAGAAACATATTGCCGGCAAAAATTGATTGTGGAACAAGCTTTGCAAACTTGTGGCTTCGTATGAAAACGAAATTTAAAACTATAATCCTCGCTGCGGCGCTCCTGGGCGCAGGATTTCCCGCGGCAGCGCAGAAATACAACGGCATCGTGGACAAGTCCGTGGCCGTGGTGGGCGGCGAGCTCATCACCCTCTCTGAAATAGAGCAGGAAGTCCAGATGATGAACGCCCGCGGCTACGCCTCCGACCGCAACATCCGCTGCGAGCTGCTTGAAAATATGATGAAAAGCAAGCTCTTCCTGATGCAGGCGCGCCTTGACTCGCTCACTGTCAACCAGGAAATGGTCGAAGCGCAGCTGGGCCAGCAGCTGGATCAGGTGCGCACGGCCCTCGGCGGCGACGAAGGCGTGGAGTCGTATTTCCACAAGCCCATTTACAAGCTCCGTCAGGAGTGGCGCCGGCAGATCGAGGACAACACCTTGACGCAGCAGGAGCAGCAGGAGATAGCATCCAAGGTGCCCGAAGTCACGCCCTACGACGTGAAGCAGTACATCGACACATCCGCGGTGGACCGCCTCCCCGTAGTGCCTATCAAGTACAAAATCAGCCAGATATGCATTTACCCCGACCGTGAGGCGGCGGCGCTTGCGGTCAAGGAGCGTCTGCTTTCAATCCGCGAGCGTATCCAGAACGGCGAGAAGTTTGCCACGCTGGCGCGCCTTTACTCCGAAGACCCCGGCAGCGCCCGCAAGGGAGGCGAGCTCGGTATGGCTTCCCGTTCCATCTTCTGGCCAGCATTTTCCGATGCCGCAATGTCCCTGAAGCCCGGCTCCATATCCCAGATAGTCGAGACTCCGGACGGATTCCACATCATCGAAGTGCTCGAGAAGAAGGGCGATATGTTCAACGCCCGCCACATTCTCCTGAAGCCCCGCTACACGGTCGAAGACAGAGAGAAGGCCTTCAAGAAGCTGGATTCCCTCAAGACCGCCATCACCGATTCGCTGATTACTTTCGAACTGGCCGCGCGTTTCTATTCCCAGGACTTCGCCACCAGGACCAACGGCGGACAGATGGCCGACCCTTCCACCGGCTCCGCCTATTTCGAAATCGACCAGCTCAAGCCCCAGGATTACGAGGCTGTCAAGAATTTGGAAATCGGACAGATATCCGAGCCCGTGGAGTCCCTGGACAACGAAGGCCGCAACGGCAACCTCGTCTATAAGATTCTCCGCCTGGACAATATAGTCCCGGCCCATACAGCAAGTTTCGAGCACGACTACACGGAGATACAGAACGATGTCCGCCAGGCCAAGCAGATACAGGCCATCGACAATTTCATCAACGAGAAAATCAAAGTCACCTACATCAAAATCGATCCGCTGTTCAAGGATTGTGAATTCCAACTCGAAGGATGGAAATCAAAGTTCGCCACACCCTGACGGCTCTCCTCTGCTTCTTCCTGAGCCTGGCCGTCCTGCCGCTGTCCGCCCAATCCAAGAAGGAGAAGTCGGACAGCCTGGTGCGTCTTATGAAGGCTGAGTCCATCCAGCAGCTGATGCTCCACGGACAGCAGCACCGCAAGGCCGTGGCTTCTACTTTTCTGCACAACGGCACCTATCTGATTTCCGACACGGCGCTCTGGAACGTCGAGACCAAGGTCATCAAGGCCACCGGCCACGTGAAGGTCATCCAGGACGAGACCGTGCTCACAAGCGACAAGCTGGACTACTACATCGACGACAATTTGGTGCAGTTTACCGGCACGCTCGTCCAGCTTCAGAACAAGAAGCGCAACACCCTGAGGACCCGCTACCTGGATTACAATACCCGCGACAGCATCGCATATTTCCGCAACGGCGCATCGATGCGGGATGAGAAAGGGCAGATAATCGAAAGTCTGTCAGGCTCTTACCGTTCGAAGGACAAGGTGTTTACCTTTATGGACAACGTCAATATGTTCTCCGATTCGGTATTCATCAAGACCAACCGCCTCTTCTACCATTCCGATGAAGAGAAGGCCGAATTCCCCGTCTATATTGACTTCTGGAAGGGGGGCAATATGCTTTCCGCCGAGGAGGGATGGTACAATCGGGGCGCCGGCGTGTTTTTCTTCCGGCGCGATGTGCACGGCCTGACTCCGGAGCAGGAAATGTGGTCCGATACGCTCTACTACTATCAGCCTACCGGCGACATCTTGCTACAGGGAGACGCGCAGGTACAGGACACTTCCCGTAAGGTCGCGGCCGTGGCCGACCATATCTACTACGACGATTCGCTTTCGCAGGTGATGCTCCGCCAGCGGGCCGCAGTGGCTCTGGAGACGGAGCAGAAGGGGCAGAGAGATACTATCTATATGGGCGCGGACACCCTGATATACAGGAGTATACGCCGCTGCGACATTCCTGAAGGGACAGTCAAGGCCTGTTCTTCAAGGCTCAGCGACATCCTGACCGACGCCGTGACCGAGTTCCGCCGCAAAGCCGCCGAGGAAGCCGCGAAGGCCGCTGCGGAGGCCCGCCAGCAGAACCAGCCCCAGGGCGGTCTTTCCCGAGCCCGTGGCAAGGACGGAGGCGAGGCTGCCGGCGACGGACAGCCGGCGGAAGCCCCCGGGACTCCGGCCGCCCCGGAAGCCCCGGTTGAAGCCGCTCCGGCTCCCGAGGCCGGCGCGCCGCAGGACAGCACCGCCGTCAGCGATTCCCTGATGAAGGCTGCGCTCACGGCGCCGCTCGACAGTGCGGTAGCCGAGGTGAACCGCCTGACCGGCATTGAAGATACGCTGGCCGCAACCGTCCCGGGAGACTCGCTGGCCGCGCCGCTTGACAGCACGCTTTCCGCTGCCCCGGATACTGTTGCAGCGGCCGACGCCATTGCCGCAGCCGATACTGCCGCGGCGGCCGACACCCTCGCGGCCCCTGCCGACACCGTGGAGAGAGATACCACGAAGTTCGGTTTCGTGTACGGAATACGCAATGTGAAGATATTCCGCAAGGATATTCAGGTGCGCTGTGACTCAATGGCTTACTGTGACCTTGACTCCATCGCGCGCTTCTATGAGCACCCCATAGTCTGGAATGAAGGCGACAGGCAATATACCTCCGACAGCCTCTTCGTGCTTGTGGGCCAGGGCGGTCCCAAGAAAGCCAGCCTGCAGTCGAATGCATTCGTCATTACCCAGCAGGACAGCATCTGCTACGACCAGATCAAAGGCGCGGAAGTGATGGCTTACTTCGATTCTCTCGACAACTCGCTCCGCCGTTTCGATGCCCTCGGAGGGGCGTCGGCGCTGTTCTACATCAAGGAGCAGGGTGTGCTCGCCACCGTCAACAAGGTGGAATCCAAGATGCTCTCAGGCCTCATCAAGGACAACAACATAGAGCAGGTGTTCTATTTCGAACAGCCCAAGAACAACGCCTACCCCGTGGTGCAGCTGCCCGAGAGCGAGAAGCGTATGAAGGGCTTTGAATGGAAGCCCGAAGACCGTCCGACCGGGCCGCGGGACATTACGACGCTCTCTTTCAAGAACCCTATGCGCTCGTACTATCTGGACCGTCCGAGAGCCGAGTTCCGCTTCACTGAGATCTATTTCCCCGGTTATATGCCCAAGATCCGCAGGGAGATTGCCATCCGTGATTCGCTCGCCAGGATTCCCCGGCCTAAGATAGAGCGCCCCGCCCGCGTCGATTCGCTCGTTCAGACGGATTCTCTCCTGGTGCCGCTTGATTCGCTTGCAGTTCCGCCCGCAGATTCCCTGCAGGCCCTCGACTCGCTCGCCCGCGACGCCGTGGCGGCGGACAGCCTTGCCGTAGAGGGGCAGGCCCCGGCCGACAGTCTTGCCGCCCCGGGCCCCGAGGACCCTCTCTCCGTGCCCACTGTGGATCCCAAGCAGAAGCGCAAGGAAGAGCAGGAGCTGCGCCGCAAGATGCGCATTGCCGAGCGGGACGCCCGGGAGGCGGCGCGGGAGAAGCGTTGGGCCGAGCTTGACCGCAGGGACTCGCTCAAGGCCGCGGAAAAGGTACAGAAAGCCCTGGAAAAGGAACGCGCCAGGAAGCTTAAACTCCTGCTCGCCCAGCGTAAGCAGGAGGTGAAGGACTCTATCAAACTGGAAAAATACATAGCAAAATACCGTAAACAGTATGAAAGAGAACAAAAGCGTAAAGCTTCCCGACAACGCACACCGGCCATTGAAGAAGGACGAGACGTACCAACCCCTGTTGAGCCCCAAGTCCAGCCCGGCGGAAGTGACGCCGTACTCCGTGACGATGGGTCTGCTGATGACGGTGCTGTTCTCGGCGGCGGCAGCGTACCTGGGGCTTAAGGTCGGCCAGGTCTTCGAGGCGGCCATCCCTATCGCCATTATCGCCGTAGGCGTGACCGGAGTGCTCGGAAAGCGGGATTCGCTTTCCCAGAATGTCATTATCCAGAGCATCGGAGCCTGCTCGGGAGTGGTGGTGGCGGGAGCCATATTCACCCTCCCGGCCATCTATATCCTCGGCCTGGACGTGAATTTCTGGCAGATGTTCTTGAGCTCCTTGCTGGGCGGCGCCCTCGGAATCCTTTTCCTGATTCCTTTCCGCAAGTACTTCGTGCAGGAGATGCACGGCCAATATCCCTTCCCTGAAGCCACTGCCACCACCCAGGTGCTCGTCAGCGGCGAAGGCGGCGGCTCGAGCGCCAAGACCCTCGTGGTGGCCGGCCTGATAGGCGGTCTGTACGACTTTATAGTATCCACTTTCGGAGCCTGGGCAGAGACCCTCAGCACCACCGTGATGCACTGGGGGCAGGTCGTAGCCGACAAGGCAAAGCTCGTGCTGAAGCTCAATACAGGCGCCGCCGTGCTGGGCCTGGGCTACATCATCGGCCTGAAGTACTCGTTCATCATCTGCTGCGGCTCTTTCCTTGTATGGTTGGTCATCATTCCGCTGATGAACCTCATCTGGGGCGGGCAGGTGCTTGATTTTATGGGTACCGGAATCGCCACCGCCGTGGGCCAGATGGCTCCTGAGCAGATTTTCAAGGAGTATGCGCGCCACATCGGCATAGGCGGCATAGCGACCGCAGGCATCATCGGCATCATTAAGAGCGCCGGCGTCATCAAGAGCGCCGTGGGACTTGCCGTCGGCGAGTTCAACCGCAAGGGCGGCGACGGTGCCGCGCCTGCTGCCGAGCGCACGCAGCAGGACCTCTCGATGCGTACCGTGATTCTCGGCGTGACCGTGGCCCTGCTGGCCATATTCGCCTTCTTCGCTTTCGGCGGCGTGGTGGAGAATGTCTGGCAGGCTCTGGTGGCCCTGCTCATCGTGGCCGTGATTTCATTCCTCTTCACTACGGTGGCCGCCAACGCCATCGCCATCGTGGGCAGCAACCCGGTCAGCGGTATGACCATTATGACGCTGATTATCACCGCGCTCGTGCTCGTGGCCGTGGGCCTCAAGGGCAATGCCGGGATGGTGGCCGCAATGGTCATCGGCGGCGTGGTGTGTACGGCGCTCAGCACCGCCGGAGGCCTTATCACCGACTTCAAGATAGGTTACTGGATAGGTACGACGCCCCGCAAGCAGGAGGCTTGGAAGTTCGTCGGCGTGGCTGTTGCCGCGGCCACGGTGGGCGGCGTGATGCTCGTGCTCAACAAGACCTACGGCTTCACCGGCGAAGGCGCGCTCGTGGCCCCGCAGGCCAATGCTATGGCGGCCGTGATCCAGCCTATGATGAACGGCGGCAGCGCTCCCTGGCTGCTCTACGGCATCGGTGCGCTGATAGCGGTCCTGCTGACCGTCTTCAAAGTGCCCGCCCTGGCGTTCTGCCTCGGTATGTTCATCCCCATCGACCTCAACCTGCCCCTGCTTGTGGGCGGCGCAATCGCCTGGTTCGTCGGCAAGCGCGGGGCCGGGGAGAAAGGCACCCTCATTGCCAGCGGCTTCATCGCCGGCGGCGCCCTGATGGGTGTCGTCTCCGCCATCCTGAAGTTTGCCGGAGTGGACTGGTACCTTTCATCCTGGAACGCTCCTCTGGCATCCGGCGCTTCCAGCGCCGAGATGATAGCGATAGTGCCGTTCGCGCTGCTTTGCGCCTATATGATTTATGCATCTTTAAAGAAATCAAAATGAATATATTAGACAGATTTCTGCGCTATGTCGCAGTGGATACCCAGTCCAATGAGGACTCTCCCGCCCAGCCTTCGGAAGTGAAGGAACTCGTGCTCCTGCAGATGCTCCGCGACGAGCTTCTCTCTATGGGCGTCGAAGCCGTCCTCGATGAATATGGCTATGTGATGGCCACAATCCCCTCGAATATCGACCGACCCGTGCCGAAGATAGGCTTCATCGCCCACGTGGACACGGCTCCCGACGCTTCCGGCAAGGATGTCAAGCCTCAGATAATCAAGGACTATGACGGCTCTCCCATAGCTCTGCAGGGCGTCCCTGGCCTGAAACTGGACCCTGCCGATTTTCCCGAGCTGCTCGCCCACAAGGGGGAGACCATCATCACGACCGACGGCACGACCCTCCTGGGCGCCGACGACAAAGCCGGCGTGGCTGAGATTATGGATGCCGTGCAGTACATCGTGGAGCATCCTGAATTCAAGCACGGCGAGATCAAGATAGGCTTCACCCCCGACGAGGAAATCGGCCGCGGCGTGGTGAAATTCGACGTGAAGCGCTTCGGGGCCGACTTCGCCTACACTATGGACGGCGGGGAAGTGGGTGAACTGGAGTTTGAGAACTTCAACGCCGCTTCGGCTTCCGTGCATATCCAGGGCCGCAACGTACATCCCGGCTATGCCAAGGGCAAGATGCTGAATTCCATACTGATAGCCCAGGAGCTTATCGCCTTGCTCCCCGTCGGGCAGCGCCCCGAGATGACGCAGGACTACGAGGGCTTCTTCCATATCGTCTCCTTCAAGGGCAGCGTAGAGGAGAGCAGCCTGACCTGGATTATCCGCGACCACGACCGCGCCCTCTTCGAACGCAAGAAGGCGCAGATGCAGGAGTGCTGCGATTTCATCAACGCAAAGTACGGCCCCGGTACGGCTGTGCCCACGATCAAGGACCAGTATTATAATATGCGGGAGATGGTGGAGCCGCACTACCATATAATAGAGAAGGCCATCGAGGCTATCAAGATGGCCGGCGTGACTCCGAAGGTGCAGCCCATCCGCGGTGGCACCGACGGCGCCAACCTCTCCTTCAAGGGCCTGCCCTGTCCCAACATCTTTGCGGGCGGCCTGAATTTCCACGGCAAGTTCGAATGGATTCCTCTCGAGTCTATGGAAAAGGCTTCCGCCGTGATACTTAACATAGTTAAGCTTTTTGCCGAATGAAACGTTTCCTTCTGTGCATCAGTATGCTCGGGCTGTCCCTTTGCGCTCTCGGATGGGGGCGCCTCGGCCACAGCACCATCGCGGAGATCGCCCAGCGCCACCTAACTCCCAGCGCACGGGCCAACATTGAATATTACACCCACGGCACTCCGCTTGCCGAGTACGCGAGCTGGATGGACGAGGTGGCGGCGACGCCTCCTTTCGACAAGGAATTCGCCGGCTGGCACGCTTCCGTGGCTACTCCAGACTGTCAGAGCCCGCTGTATGTGCGCAAGGCGGCCCGGGGCTGCCGCGACGGCGTCACGGCTATGGAGTTCTTCCGCGAGTATCTCAAGGACTTCCGCCAGATGCCGGACAGCGTCGTGCTGCAGGCCATAAAGTGTATGGTCCACATCGTGGGCGACTTCCACTGCCCGGCGCACGTGCGCTATACCGACGAGCGTAACGAGCTGAAATACAAGGTCTCGCTTCTCGGACGCGAGGGCACTCTGCACGCCGTCTGGGACTCGGGCATCATCCAGCTGGCCAGCGGCCTTGACTACCGCGGCTGGCGCGAGTACGCCGACCGCCTTGACACCTGGGACGAGGCCGCGATTGCCTCCGTCACCGAGGGCTGGGCCAGGGAGTGGTTTGAAGACTGCGCCCGCGACGTGCGTCCCTACATCCGTACCGTTCCCGAAGGAGCGGAGCTGGACAGGGGCTTCGTGGATGCCCACATAGGCCTTGCCGAACTCGAGCTCCGCAAGGCGTCCTACCAGCTTGCAAAGGCGCTGAACACCATTTTCAGCGACCCCCTGATAGAGAGCGGAATATGGTTCCTCGACAAGCGCACCGCCGTGGAGCGCAGCGGCCTGATGGAGGGCGACGCCATCGAGTTCGCCGTGCCGGTGGACCGCCTGCCGAAGGGGACCTGGGTGGAATTCGGCGTGTCCCTGGAGTGCAAGGGGGACAAGGCTCCGCTGCACTATATGGTCGAATACTACGACGGCGGGCAGTGGGTTTCCGACCCTTCGCGCATCTACAACGACGGCCTGTCCGACTGCTCATTCTACACGGTGTCGTCCAGTGTGCGGCATCCTTCCGTGTACCTGGGCACATACTGCCTGCGCAGCGAGGTCCGCGACACCCTCAAAGCGCGCTGCCGGGTGTGCAGCAGCTATGCCGTGGACCGCACGCCGCTTGATGCTTTCGCCGACGGCAACAAGGTGTACCTGCGGCACAAAAAGTCTATGGGCGCCTTCCTGAAGCCGCTGGGGACGGTGCGTCCTTCCCGCACGAAGGAAGTGCTTCTGATTGGCAACTCATTTACGTACTACTACGGCGAACCGTTTATCCTTGAGGAGATTGCGATGTCTCAGGGACTGCGGCTCAATCTCTCCATTTCCCTTAAAGGCGGGCAGTCTTACCGCCAGCACTGCGGCCTCGACTTGACACGCTTTGGCTGTACGCGCGGCCGCTACGACTTCGCATTCATACAGGGGCAGAGCCAGGAGCCGGCGCAGCTGGCAGCCGACCCTGACGGGAAGAAAGATGTGTGCGATGCCTATTGCGAGCTGTGCTCCCTGATTCGCAGCGTCTCGCCGCGTGCCCGCATCTATGTGGAGAACACCTGGGGCTATCCGGGCGCATCCAACGGCGGCTTTGCTTCACTGGAGGAGTTCGACCGCCTGCTGGACGAAGGCACCACGATGCTGGCTGCCGCCGCCGGCTCTCGTAAGTCGCTTGTGGGACAGGCGTTTACGGCCTCCCGTGAGCGCTATGAGCTGCTCGACACGGACACCAAGCATCCCGGTCTAGCCGGAGCCTACCTCAAGGCCTGCGTGGTGTACCTTACCATCAGCGGGAAGGCTTTCCGCGGGGATGTGCCCTGCTGCGGTCTGCCTGAAGAAGAAGCTGCGTATCTCAGGGCGCAGGCTGAGAAGGTGGTGCTGGGCAGGTAATGGGCAAGGCTGCAAAAGTGTTGCAGGACTGGATGTTGCCGGGCGCTATCGTGCTCGGCATCAGTCTGTATTTTATCTACCGTTCGCTTCCCGTGCTGCATCCGTACGGACCGAGGCTGCACGTGGCGGCGTCAGAAGCGCAGCGGCTCGTGATTGCACTGCTGCTGTTTTTCCAGTTCGTCAAGACATCCCCGCACGACCTCCGTTTCCGCCGCTGGCACCTCTGGGCGCTGCTTTTTCAGGTACTGTCTTTCGGGGCCGTGGCTGCCGTGGTGGCTTTCAGCCCGGAAGGGGAAGTGCGTATCCTGCTGGAGTGCGCGATGCTATGTCTGATCTGCCCCACTGCTTCGGCCGCCGGGGTCATTACGGAGAAACTTGGCGGCTCGCTGGCGGGCACGGTGTCCTACCTTGTGCTTACCAACCTTGCCGCTACGTTCTTGATACCCACGGTGATACCTATGGTGCGGCCGTCCGCCGACCTGGGGTTCTGGAATTACGTGGGGAAGATTGCGCTGAAGGTTTTCCCGCTGCTGGTGCTGCCAGGATTGGTGGCCTGGTTGATTCGTTACACGACTTCCCGGTTGCAGCGAATCCTTATGCGGCTCAGCCGTTATGCGTTTTACGTGTGGGGCGTCGGGCTCACTCTGGCTATGCTGCTGGCCACACAGGCTCTGTCGGCAAGCCACCTGTCCGTCGGGGCTCTGGCGCTGATAGTGGTGGTGTCGGCGGGGTCTTGCGCGCTGCAGTTTGCCGTGGGACGGCGCATAGGCCGCGGCCACATCGAGAGCCTCACCGCAGGCCAGTCCCTCGGCCAGAAGAACACCGGCTTCCTTATATGGCTGGGCTATAACTACTTAACCCCCGTCACATCCGTCGCCGGCGGCCTCTATGCCATCTGGCAGAACCTCTTCAACAGCTGGGAACTCTACCACGAATCCCACAGCAAGCCCGCCGCGCCCGCCAAGCCCTCTGGCCCTCTGAGCCCGCCGGGCCGCGGAACCCTCTGAGCCCGCCGCAAGTGCACTTTCGTTTTGCCCATCTCGCTTTTTCCGGTGGCCGGTAAAAGGCTGCAGGACAGTTCATTACACCTTTTGCTTGCACGTTATTCAATGCAAGCAAATGTTGCAACTATTTGATGTTCAGGCAATAAGCGGCCACCGTGATTATGCCGGCAGGTATAAGAATGACGCCCACGAGTTTTCGCTATTCGGAGGGCGAAGCCCGACAGAGGGGATAGCGGCGCAGCCGCGTAAGGGGAACCTTCCCCTTGTCCCCTGGGGGTGCAGGGGGATAGTAGTGACGCTTTGGGGCAACACCCCCAAAGCGTCACTCTCCGACGACGAAAGGCTGCAAATTTTTGCAGCCTTTCGGTGGCGGAGAGAAAGGGATTCGAACCCCCGAAGCAGGTTTTGCCCGCTTAGCGCATTTCGAGTGCGCCGCCATAGACCACTCGGCCATCTCTCCGGGTGCAAATGTCGTAAATATTTTTTAATTTTGTGCAATATGAAGATAGGAGATTTGGATTTCGGCGAAAAATCGCTGTTCCTTGCGCCTATGGAAGATGTCACCGACGTGTCTTTCAGAGTGCTGTGCAAGGAGCAGGGGGCCGCAATGGTTTATACGGAATTCGTGCCCTCGGAGGGCCTGATACGTGATGCCGACAAGGCTATAGCCAAAATGCGCACCCTTCCGGAGGAAGCTCCGGTCGGCATCCAGATCTACGGCCACATCCTCGAATCGATGGTCGATGCGGCAAAGATGGCCGACAGGGCCGCGGAGATTGCCGGCGGCCACGGCGCCGATATCATCGACATCAATTTCGGCTGTCCGGTCTCGAAAATCGCCGGCCGCGGAGCCGGCAGCGGGATGATGAGGGAGCCGGAGAAAATGGTGGCCATCACCAAAGCCATAGTCGAGGCCGTGGGCAAGCCGGTGACGGTCAAGACCCGCCTGGGCTGGGACGAGGATTCCAAAATCATCGTGCCCCTCGCCGAGCGCCTGCAGGATGTCGGCATCCAGGCAATTACCATCCACGGCCGTACCCGCCAGCAGCTTTACCGCGGCGAGGCGGACTGGACCCTCATAGGCGAGGTGAAGAACAATCCCCGTATGCACATTCCCGTGATCGGCAACGGCGACATCACTTCCGGGCCCAAGGCGAAAGAGGCCTTCGACCGCTACGGCGTGGACGCCATAATGATAGGCCGCGCCTCCTTCGGGCACCCGTGGATTTTCAAGGAAATACGCCATTACCTCGACACCGGCGAGGTCCTGCCGCCCCTGTCCGTGGAGGAGCGCGTGAAGCTGGCCAAGCGCCACTTCGAACTGTCGCTGAGCTATAAAGGCGAAAAGAGAGGCATCTTCGAGATGCGCCGCCACTTGAGCTGCTATTTCAAGGGCCTCCCCGAGTTCAAGGCCACCCGTATGAAACTCGTCACTTCGACCGACCCCGACGAAATCCGCGCCACCCTTGACTATATCGCGGAAAAGTGGGCCGGAGTGCCTCTGGAAGCATCCAACGTATATGATATATAGATTGATACTATCCCTTCGCAACGCCTGGTATAAAGGCGGGCGCCACAGCGCGGAAGCCTCCGTGCCTACAATCTGCGTGGGCAACATCACCGTCGGAGGCACCGGCAAGACGCCCCACACCGAGATGCTGCTGCGCCTGCTCGAGCAGAGCCCGCGCTGGGCGATGCGCAGCATAGCCGTGCTCTCGCTGGGCTACAAACGCCGCAGCCGCGGTTTCCAGCAGGTCCCTGCCGACGGCTCAGCCTCCTTCTACGGCGACGAGCCCGTGCAGCTCAAGCGCAAATTCCCGCAGGTGACCGTGGCCGTGGACAAGGACCGTGTGGAAGGCTGCGACGTCCTCGCACATCCCGAAAAGGCCGAGGGGATGAAAAAGTGCCTTAACCCCAGCTTCCCGGCAGCCGAACTGGTGCTGCTGGACGATGCCTACCAGTACCGGCGCCTCAGCCCGAAGCTCAGCGTGGTGCTCGTGGATTACAACCGCCCCGTGACCCAGGACTCGCTCCTTCCGTGGGGCCGCCTGCGCGACCTTCCCTCCCGCCTCTGGGACGCGGACATCGTGATTGTCAGCAAATGCCCCTATGTGCTTGACGACGAAGAGAAACTCGAAATGTCCCGCACGCTCGGCTATTCTTCATACGACCCCGAGAGCTGCACGGCCGAGCGCCGCGGCAGGAAGCAGACTCTGCTCTTCACTCTCATTGGCTACGACCGTCCGACGGGCGTTTTCGAAAGCGCCGACAGCCGCTACACCTACTCCAAGAAGCTCATACTCTTTACCGGCATCGCCGACGACACCCCCCTCCAGCGGCACCTGAGCGACAGCTACAAGATAGTGCAGCACATCCATTTCCCCGACCACCACAGCTACAAGAAGGGCGATATCGGCAGCCTGCGGGCCGCAGTGCGCCGCAATCCGACCGCGGCTCTTGCCACCACCGAGAAAGACGCCTCCCGCCTCCAGGACCTCAAAACACTTCCCGACGAGCTTAAGGAGCGGCTTTTCTATATTCCGATAACCGTTGATTTCCTCTCCGGCCACGAGAGGGAAATCTTTAGCCAATACATCGAAAACTTATGACACTGAAACGTATCCTCTGCTGCGCAGCCCTTTGCGCGGCGCCCCTTATGAGTCCAGCCCAGCAGCTGCCTGACTGGCAGGACCCTAATGTGTATGAATCCGGCAGGCTCCCGATGAGCGCCAGCGTGCGGCGCGAGTGCCCTACCTTGAGCCTGGACGGCACCTGGAAATTCCGCTGGTTTGACAGCTACACCGAGCGCGAAGGCGGCTTCGAGGCCGTCAAATTCGACGATTCCGACTGGGGCACTATGCCTGTGCCCGGAATCTGGGAGCTCAACGGCTACGGGGACCCGATCTACACCAACCACGGCTACCCCTGGAACGGCCATTTTGAGAACAATCCTCCCTACGTGCCCACGGAACATAACCACGTGGGGCAGTACCGCCGCAATTTCAAGCTTACCGCAGAGCAGGCGCGCTCCCGCGTGGTGCTCCGCATAGGCAGCGCCACGTCCAATGTGCGCGTGTGGGTCAACGGGAAGAGCGTCGGCTACAGCGAGGACAGCAAACTGGAGGCCGCATTCGACATTTCCGGCTTCGTGCGCAAGGGTGACAATCTTATCGCACTCGAGATAATGCGCTGGTGCGACGGCACTTACCTTGAGTGCCAGGACTTCTGGCGCCTCTGCGGCATAGCCCGCGGCGTGAGCCTGGACTTCAGGGCAAAGGGCGGAGCCCTTCGCGACGTGCGAGTGTACGCGAATATGAAAGGTGAATACGACTTCGACGTGGCCGTGGAGCCTGGAGCCGACGCCGTACTTTATGAACTTACCTCTCCCGACGGAAGCATTATCCGCCGGACGGAAAAGGTCTATGACGGCAGCGCCTGCTGGCACGGAATCCTCGAGCACCCGAGGCTCTGGAGCGCCGAGGAGCCCAATCTCTACCCCCTCCGCGTGAGCACGCTCTCCGGACGCAAGACCGTGGAGTCCGCCAGCCTGGACGTGGGTTTCCGCAGCGTGGAAATCAAGGACGCGCAGCTGCTGGTCAACGGCCGGCCCGTACTCATCAAGGGCGTGAACCGTCACGAGATGAGCCCTGACGGGGCGTACTGCGTGACGAGAGAGGAGATGCTGCGCGACGTGCGCGTGATGAAGCAGCTGAATATCAACACTGTACGTACCTGCCACTACCCCAACGACCCCTTCTGGTACGAGCTCTGCGACCGCTACGGCCTGTATGTCATCGACGAGGCCGACATCGAGTCGCACGGAATGGGCTACGGCGAGAAGACGCTTGCAAAGCGCGACGACTTTGCAGCCGCCCATATGATAAGGATGCAGCGTATGGTCCACCGCGATCTCAACCATCCCAGCATCATCGTCTGGAGCCTTGGCAACGAGGCCGGCGACGGTCCCAATTTCGAAAAGACTTACAAATGGACGAAGTCCTTCGACAAGACCCGCCCCGTGCAGTATGAAAGGGCGGAGCTCAACGACCATACCGACATCTACTGCCCTATGTATGCGGGCTACGAGCACTGTGAGAAATACAGCTCCGGCAATCCTTCCAAGCCGTTGATTCAGTGTGAGTATGCGCACGCAATGGGCAATTCCCTCGGCGGTTTTGCCGAGTACTGGGACCTGGTGCGCCGCTATCCTTCTTTCCAGGGCGGCTGCATCTGGGACTTCGTGGACCAGGCCCTCCGCTGGCCCTATGACCCCGCGCAGGGCAAGGTGTGCGCCCAGAACGGCGCCGGCTCCAAGACCGATGCCGCCGGCAAGCCTTCGTGGATCTATGTGTTCGGCGGCGACTTCAACACCTACGACTATTCCGACGAGTCCTTCAACTGCAACGGCATAGTGTCTGCCGACAGGGTGCCGCATCCCGGCGCCGAAGAGGTGCGCTACCAGTACCGCAACATCCTCTGCTCCGCTACGCCTCAGGAGGTCTCCTCTGGTAAGATTCATATCTACAATGAGAACTTCTTCATCGACCTGAGCCGCTACAAGATGCTCTGGAAGCTCGTTGCGGACGGAAACGTGCTCTTTTCCGGCTCCTCCGAGCTCCCGGCCATCAAGCCTCAGACTTCGGAAACAGTAGCGCTGCAGGGCTTCCGTGAGCTCCCCGAACTCGACGGTCACGACGTCTCGCTGTGGCTGGACTTCTACCTGACACGCACTGACGGGCTGCTGCGCCGCGGCACTCTAGTGTGCTCCGACCAGATTGCGC
Organism: uncultured Bacteroidales bacterium; assembly: GCA_900318565.1. Classification (GTDB taxonomy): domain Bacteria; phylum Bacteroidota; class Bacteroidia; order Bacteroidales; family UBA932; genus Cryptobacteroides. The sequence continues at coordinate 14,807 of ONLD01000016.1, read as the reverse complement.
TCAGCCGCGGCCTGGATTTGAATCCATCCTCTCTTTCTGGAAATGATGCGCTCCGTGCCGAAGATGCCGAGGGCCGCTTCGAAGTGTGCGGAGAGGGCTGGAAGGCCTGCTGGGACAAGGAATCCGGCGCCCTGGTATCCTATGCCATAGGGGGCCGCGAGATGATTTCCATCCCCGTGATGCCTTGCTTTGGCAGGGCCGTGACCGAAAACGACCTGGGCGCCAAGCTTCAGAAAAAGATGGCGGCCTGGCTGTATCCCGAGTTCAAGGTGCAGGAATTCAGCGCGAAGCAGGTCGGTGACAGCTTTATGGTCAGCGTGAAATACCCTCTGGAGTACGCTACGGTGCAGATGCTGTGGATAGCCAAGCCCGGCGCGCAGCTCAGCGTCACGATGAATCTCAAGGACAACGGCCGCCTTTCGCAGGCTCCGGACCTCTTCCGCGTGGGCGTGGAGTTCGCGATGCCCGGGGAGTTCTCAAAGGTCTGCTTCTACGGCGAGGGGCCTTTTGACACTTACTGCGACCGCCGTACCGCCGCACGTCTCGGCTGGTATTCTGCAGACGTGACTGAGCGCTACGATTTCGGGGCTGCACGTCCGCAGGAGCACGGCACCAACGTGGGAATCAAGAGTTACCGGCTGCTCGCTGCCGACGGCAAGGGCCTGGAACTGACATCTCCGGAGCTCTTCTCCGCATCCGCCCTGCCCTTTACCCGCCAGACCCTTGACCTGACGGTCGGGGAGTGGCGCCACAGCCGCGAGCTTCTGCCTCTGCTGCATAAGGACAACAGGAGCCTCGGACTCACGGCGGTCAACTGCGACCTGCGCCAGATGGGTCTTGGCTGCGTCAATTCCTGGGGTGCCATACCTCGTGACGAGTATATGATCCACCCGGCCGAGTACAGCTTTACCCTGACTTTCTCGCCTGTGCAATAGCATATCAAGCGCACAAAAAAAGCACCGCGGCTCCATCTCGGGGCCGCGGTGCTGCTTTTTAAGAAGACTGCCTGCGATTAGACCGTCAGGATTTCTTTCTCCTTGGCAGCGACGATTTCATCGACGGCCTTGACTTTCTTGTCGGTCAGCTTCTGAACTTCTTCTTCGGCTTCCTTCTGCACGTCTTCGGAGAGGCCTTCGTTTTTCTGGGCCTTCTTCAGGAGCTCGATGGCGTCGCGGCGGGCGTTGCGCACGACCACCTTTGTCTGCTCGCCGGTGGCCTTGGCCTTCTTGATGAGGTCCTTGCGGCGCTCTTCGGTCAGGGCGGGGACGGTGCAGCGGATGATTTCGCCGTTGTTCTGCGGGGTGAAGCCGAGATTGGCGTCCATAATCGCTTTCTCAATCTTGGGAATCATATTCTTTTCCCAGGGCTGGAGGGCGAGAGTCTTGGCATCGGGAGCCGAGATGGAGGCTATCTGGTGCACGGGAGTGGGAGAGCCGTAGTAATCGACCATAAGTCCGTTGAAAATGGACGGGTTGGCCTTGCCTACGCGGTAGGTCTTGAGGTCTTCTTCAAGGAAGTTGAGGGCGTCCTGCATCTTGCCGGAGGCGCCGCTGACGATTTCTTTTGCTCTGTCTGTCAACATATTGTTATGAATTATTATGCGTGTACTATGGTGCCGATGGGCTCGCCGCCGAGGAGGCGTGCGAGATTGCCGCTCTTGGTCACGTCGAACACCACGATGGGGACGGGGCCCTGCTCGCAGAGCGAATAAGCGGTCTGGTCCATCACCTTGAGATGGTCGGCAAGGGCTTTGCTGAAGGTGAGTTCCTCATAACGCACGGCCGTGGGGTCCTTTTCCGGGTCGGCTGTATAGACTCCGTCCACGCGGGTGCCTTTCAGCAGGGCGTCGGCTCCCAGCTCGAGGGCGCGCAGGGCTGCTCCCGAGTCTGTCGTGAAGAAAGGATTGCCGGTGCCGCCAGCAATCAGGGCCACGCCGCCATCTTCGAGCACTTTGAGGGCGTTGTCACGGGTGTAGTAGCGGGCGTAAGGCTCCAGCGGAGTGGCGGTAAAGACTTCAGCGTTCACTCCCTGGCTCTTGATGGCACAGGACAGGGCCAGCGAGTTGATGATGGTCGCCAGCATTCCCATACGGTCGCCGGTCACGCGGTCAAAACCTTTGCCCACGCCCTGCAGGCCGCGGAAAATGTTGCCGCCGCCGTTGACTATGGCTACCTGCGCGCCTCCGCGCACCGCGGCCACTATTTCGGAAGCGAAAGCGTTGAGGCTCTCCGGGGAAAGGCCCTTTCCTTCGGGGCCGCCCAGGCTTTCGCCGCTAAGTTTCAGAAGGACTCTTTTGTACATTTCAAGCTAAAATTATTACAACAAACAAAAATATCTATTTCTATTGAATAATCCAAACGCACATTTATGCGTCTAATGTATTATCTTTGTACGTTATGAGAAGGTTAATTGTTGCCCTGCTGGTACTGGCGGGGGCCGTGTGTTCCGCGCAGACGCCGCTTTACAGGGGTCGCGCGGTGTTGGAATACAACTTTCCTTTCAACGGCCACTATTTCTGGACCGACCCGGAATTTCGCCCCGGCACGGTCTATTTCAACGGCGAGCGCTACGAGGGCGCTATGCTCAACGTCAACGTCCACACCGGCGACCTTCTCGCAAGGGAATCGGAGTTTATGCCGCCCGTGGTGGTGCCCGGCGAACTGACCCCGTGGTTTGAAATCGGCGGAGTGCGCTATGTGAACCTGCGCCTGTGCGGCGTCCAGGATGCCCCAGAGGGCTATTTCCAGGTCCTGCGGGATGCGCGCGACACTGTCTATTACCAGCGCCGGAAGCTGTTCCTGCGCGAGCCAGGCGACCACAACGGCCTCAAGGGAATCGGTTACGACGACCCGAATTACCGTGAAAAAATCATAGCCTACTTCTATGTGCGCGACTCTTACTACGCTTTCCGCCGCGGACGCTTCAAGCAGATCCGCCCGGGCCGTGCGCGCAGGGAGAAGTTCACCGCGGTAAGCCGTCCGTTCGAAGGCGTCGCGGCTCCTCTTAAGGAGCGCACCGTAGCCCTGGCAGGTGCTCCTCCGGGCCTTGCTCCCGGAGGCGGGCTTCCTCCGGAGTGGTTCTCCGCAGGCGGGGACTCAGATGAGAAGAAAGCCATACTCGCAGCCATAGAGCAGGAAAAGATAATCGCGTCTTACCGCAACAAGACCTATGAAATCGGCCGTTCCGGGTCTGGGACGGGCCCGTTTGCGGTCAGCGGCGTGGTCAGGGACGTGGCGAGCGGCGAGCCGCTTCAAGGCGTGGTGGTGACCGACAAGACGGGCCGCATCTGGTGCTATTCCGGCGATGACGGGTCGTGGTCACTGCAGCTGCCTCCAGGCGAGAACCTGCTGAGTTTCAGGGACTATTCCAAAGAAGATATGGATATCCACGTGGTCGTGCGCGGGACCGGAGTGCTGGATGTGGTTATGCGCGAAAAGGTCACTGCGCTGCAGAGCGCCTACGTGACCGCCAACTCTATGGCCGAGCACCGCAGGGCCGGAATGGGACTCGAGAGCATCGACACCAAGCTCGTGACCCATATCCCTTCCGCCTTCGGAGAGGGGGACGTCATCAAGGCCGTGCTGACCCTTCCCGGCGTCAAAAGCGTGGGAGAGGCTTCCGGCGGCTTCAACGTCAGGGGCGGCTCTTCGGACCAGAACCTTATCCTGCTCAACGGCGGCACAATCTACAATCCCAGCCACCTGTTCGGCATCTTCTCGGCGTTCAACACCGACGTGACAGACGAAATCCAGCTCTACAAGAGCTCCATTCCCGTACAATACGGCGGCCGTATATCGTCGGTCCTGGATATCAGCACGAGGGACGGCGACCCCGAGCGCTTCCACGGCTCGCTGGGCATTGGCCTGCTGACCAGCCACCTGACGCTCGAGGGCCCCATCGTGAAAGGCAAGACCAGCTTCGTGCTCGGCGGCCGCACCACTTACTCCGACTGGCTGCTGAAGCAGCTTCCCCGTAACAGCGGCTACTCGGGCGGTTCGGCATCGTTCAGCGACGTGAACCTTGGCGTCACGCACCGTTTCGACGGGCGCAACAGCCTGAAAGCCACCGCGTATTGGTCGCGCGACGGCTTCACGTTCAGGGGCGATACGACCTTCCGTTACTCCAACCTCGACGTGGCCCTGAAATGGAAGCACAAGTCGGAGTCGGGCGGCACGCTGGAAGTGAGCACGGGCTACGACCAATACTCCAACACCCTCGAGAGAGGTTTTCAGACTGACGCCACGGGCGCCTGGAGCCTCAGCACCGACATACGTCAGGGATTCCTCCGGGCTGTGGACAAGCGGCGTCTGGGGACCCACACCCTGACCTTCGGCGGGGACGCGGTTTTCTATGCCCTGTCGCCGGGCGCCATACGCCCCGTAGCTGAATCCATCGTAGCGCCGCGCACGCTGCCGCTCGAGACGGCCCTCGAGGCCGCTGTCTATGCGGGCGACCAGTGGCAGCCCGAAGGCAGCCAGTTCAGCCTTGACTACGGCCTGCGCCTGCCTGGCTTCCTGGCGTTCAGCCCGGCCAGCCTCTACGGCATCCCGGAACTGCGATTCAGCGCCAAATACAGCCCCGCCGCCAATTTCTCCCTGAAGGCGGGGACGAACACGATGAACCAGTTTATCCATCTGATTTCCAATACTTCCGCCATTTCTCCTATGGACACCTGGCGCCTTTCCGGGCAGGATATCCTGCCGCAGAAGGGCTGGCAGGCCGCTGCCGGGGCTTACTGGACGGTGTTCGGAAACGTGCTGGACATTTCCCTTGAGGGCTACTACAAGCGTATGGACGACTATCTCGACTACAAGTCGGGCGCCGTGCTCTCGATGAACGAACACCTTGCCGACGACCTCGTGCGTACCCGCGGCAAGGCGTACGGCGTCGAATTTATGCTGCGCAAACAGTCCGGACGCCTCACGGGCTGGCTTTCCTACACCTGGTCCCGCGCGCTGCTGCAGGAAAAGGGCGACCGCGGGCCCGATACCATCAACGGCGGCAGCTGGTACAACGCCCCGCACGACAAGCCGCACGATTTCAAGCTCGTGGGCAACTACAAATTCACGCACCGTTACTCCCTGTCCTTCAACTTGGAGTACTCGACCGGCCGCCCCGTGACAGTGCCCGTGGGCCAGTACCTGCAAGGCAACACCCTGAGGCTGATGTACTCGCAGCGCAACGCCTACCGCATCCCGGACTACTTCAGGCTCGACCTTGCGATCAACATCGAGCCAGGACACTACCTCAAGGCGTTCACCCATATGTCGGCGACCATAGGCTGCTACAACGTGACCGGCCGCCACAATGCATATTCTGTCTTCTATACCACCTCCGGCGGGACCGGGGTCAAGGGCTATATGCTCTCCGTGTTCGCCACCCAGATTCCTTACTTGAGCCTTAACCTGAAATTCTGAGATGAAAAAGTCAAGCTGCATATTTTTGGCGATGCTCCTGCTCGTGCAGGGATGCATCTATCCTTTCAAGGCTGACATCGAGAGCGAATCGGCGGGCAGGATAGCGGTGTCCGGAGACATTCTCATCGGAGAGACGACGCGCATCGCCCTCAGCTACGTGTACCCCCTGGGTTCCACCGTAGGCGAGATGCGCAAGGAGTACCCCAAGGGGACGCTTGTCATAGAACACGACTCCGGCGCCTCTTGGAAAGGGACATACCAGTACCACGGCATCTACACTTTCGACACGTCTTCGGCTCCTGCCTCAGGCCGCTACCGCCTGAAAATCTCTTTGAACGACGGCCGGGAATTCCTCTCCGACTGGGCCGGAGCCCATCAGGCCCCTGTCATCACGGACTTCTATTACAGCGGCAATTCCGACGGCGTGAGCCTGTACCTCAGCCTGGACGGAGCCGACTCCCTGTGGAATTTCCGCTGGGACTACACCGAAACCTGGGAATACCACAGCGATTTCATACCCTCGCTCTTCTTCGTGCCCGGCGTGCCTGAAGCAGACCGCAACAATCCCGAGAAGATATACCGCGAGCCCGCTCCGGAAGAAATCAAACACACCTGCTGGAACAGCTACACCTCCGTCGAACCCTGCCTGCAGAGCGTCGAGGGCCAGTCGGACAATTATTTCAAGGACAACAGGTTCCGCGTAATAAACAGCAGCGACCTGCGCATCTCCTCCCGCTACTCTATGCTCATAACGGTCAGCGGAGTGTCTTCGGGGGCGATGGCCTACCTGAAGCACCTTGCCGCTATGTCCAACGAGACCGGCACCCTGTTCGCCCCGACTCCGAGCGAGATGCGGGGCAACATAGGCTGTGTCAGCGACCCTTCGGAGGTGGCCTTGGGATACGTGGAGGCCGTGTGCCGCACCACGAAGCGCATCTATGTGCCCGGTTCCTTCTACCGGAGGAATTATGATCCCGACCTGCTGCTGTTCTACCCCGAGCCCGACGAAGACGGCTTCTACAATTTCGAGCAGATCTTTATGCTGGGCGACGCTCCCGCCACGGGCGAGCCCTCGCTCACAGGAGTGCGGTGGGCGCCGAAGCGCTGCACCGACTGCACCGCGCTCGGCGGCGTGACCAAGGCTCCCGACTGGTGGGAAGAAAAATGATTGGCGTATGAAACGATTGATAGTTTTTTTGCTGCTTGTCAGCACCTCCGCGGCCCTTGGTGCGCAGGTCTATGTGTCCACGGACAAAGGGGCATACGTGGCGGGAGACCGCATCTGGTGCTCCGTGTTTTGCGCACCCGGCCCTGCGGTCGCATATATTGAGCTGATTTCCACCGAATCCGTGGCCGCGCGTACCCGCGTGGACGTGCGCTCGGGGCGTGGCGGCGGGAGCCTGACAGTTCCTTTCGGCACGCCTACCGGAAAGTACCGCCTGGTAGCTTATACGGACCCTTCCGAGGCCGATGCTTCGTCGGGACCCGTGCTGAATGTGTACAACACCCTTTCCACCGCGCGCGTGAAGGACGGGGTTGAGGTGGTGGATTCCGTACCCTCGTCCGAAGCCGCTGCGATGCAGGCGGGCTACGGCATCTCGGGCGGCGTGGAGGGGCAGTCGCTGAGGCTCGGCAACGATTCCGGCAGGCCGGTGACTCTGAGCGTGTCTCTCTACCGTGAGGACTCCCTTGAACCCGCTTCCCGCCATTCGATTGCAGGATTCATCCCCGGCCCGGCGTCCGAAGAGAGCAGCGGCGAGCAGCTCCGTGCGCGCATTGTCGGCGATGCTGACGGCGACCTGACGGGCATCATAGCCGTGCCCGGAGCCAAGACCGACTGCTATTCGGCCCTTGCCGGTAAGGACGGCTCGTTCTGCTTCGATACCGAAAACATTTTCGGCAGCAGGGACCTGGTGTGCCAGCTCTCCGGCCTGAAGGAAGGAAGCATATGCCATATGGAAATCGAGAATCCCTTCGCCGGCCCTTCCGTGGACGGGCTGGAGCGCCTGCGCATCTGCCGCAGCCAGGAGGCGGACCTCGTACGCAGGAGCGCTGCTATGAAGACAGGGGCTGCAACAGACACTCTCGCCGTCTCCCTTCCTATGCGCCGCGAGCATTTCTTCCTTACGCACGAGTGCATTTCCTACGTGCTCGACGATTACACCCGTTTCCCGACTATGGAAGAGGTGTTCGTGGAAATCATTCCGCAGGTCAAGCTGCGCCGCAGGGATGGCAAGCCGCGCATCTACACCCTGATGCAAACGAGCGTGGCGGATGCCCAGCCCCGCTGGGGCGATACCGTGGTGATGATAGACGGGGTGCCGGTGCTCGACCAGAGCCTTGTCGAGAAGTACGATCCGGCGATAGTCAAGGTCGTGGAAGTGTACCCCTGCCGCTATGTCCTCGGGGAGAGCGTGTTCGACGGAGTCGTCAACCTCGTCACTTTCAAGGGCGATATGCCCGGCGTGCTGTTCGACGACAACGTGCGCATCTACAGCTTCGAAGGATGCTCCCTGCCCCAGGTCCACAGGGGGACGGAGACCCTGTACTGGAATCCGCTCGTAAGCGTCGGGAAAGACGGGTCCTTCAGCGTGGATGTGGACGGGCTCAGGGCCGGAGAGAGATATACGCTTTGTGCGGAAGGCTTGACCGATACGGGGCGGGCCGTCTATTTCCGAAAAACCTTCGTTAGATAATTGGACTTTTGCAAGATTCGGGTTATATTTGCAGTCGATTTTTAGTAAAACCTATGTTTATTTTCAATTCATCCATTGGCAAGAAGTTCATCCAGGCGGTGAGCGGTGCTTTTCTGATTATTTTCCTGCTGCTTCACGGTACTATCAACTTCTTCTCCGTAATTGATTCATTTACCGGCAAATATGGTGTGGTCGCCAACGACGATGTCTTATTCTCCGAAGGGGACGGCCTTTTCAAGCTCGGCTGCGACTTTATGTCTCTTCCCATAATCGACATAATGGTTCCCATTCTTGCACTTGGTATCCTTGTGCATATCGGTTACGGATGCTGGCTCACCTACCAGAACATCAAGGCCCGCGGCGGCGTCAAGCGCTACGAAGTCAGCAGCAAGGCTGCTGCAGACTCCTGGTCCGCCAGGAATATGTTCGTGCTCGGAATCGTCATCCTCGGCATCCTGTTTTTCCACCTTTCCCACTTCTGGGCCAAGATGCAGCTGCCGGAGATGTTCGGCATCGGCAATTTTGAGAACAACCCCTATCTGCTTCTCAACGCGACCTTCGGCAAGTGGTGGATTCTGCTTGGATACTTGATTTGGTTTGCAGCCATTTTCCTGCACCTTACCCACGGCTTCTGGAGTATGTTCCAGACCGTCGGCTGGAACGGCAAGACCTGGTTCAAGAGAGTGAAGGTCATCGGCGTGATCGTCGCCATCCTCATCATCTTCCTGTTCGCCGCCGCAGCCGTCAACGCCTTCCTGCAGGCAAACGGCCTTATCTGCTGCTAATTTTCATTTGCTTATATTTTTGGCGGTCCCGGTTTCCGGGGCCGTCTTTTTTGTGCCTGCCCACTTTTTTATTATATTTGTATGTTTTGGATATTCAAACCTTGAGATATGAAAAAAATTGTTCTCGCATTAGCATTGCTTGTACCGGCCCTGTCCTGGGCGGCCAGGCCCGCAACCCCTGAAATCGTCCCCGTGCCCCAGAAGATGGAAATAACCAAGGGCAGCTTCAAGGTGAAGGGCGTCGGCATCAATTGCGACCCGACCGTGGACGCCCGCACCCTCAAGGCCGTGCGCCAGTTTGCCGACAGGCTTTCGCTCGTCACCGGCCGTACCTCCGACGTTGCCAGCCCTATAGGGCTTGCCAAGGCCGTGGAGAGCGGAACCGTCAGGGGCCTTTATTTCATCAAAGATCCGTCCGTGGTCTCCGAAGGCTACAAGTTGAGCATCGACAAGAAGGCTGCCATCGTGCGCGCCTCCGACTACAACGGATTCTTCTATGCCATCCAGACCATCAAGCAGATGCTCCCGGTGTCGGTCTATGGCAGTGTCCAAGACACCAAATCGAAGTGGTTCCTGCCCTGCTGCGAAATAGAAGACGCTCCGAGGTTCGGATACCGCGGCCTTCTGCTCGACTGCTGCAGGCATTTCTTCAGCGTCGAGGAAGTGAAGAAGGTGCTTGACGTGATGTCTATGTACAAGCTCAACCGCCTGCACTGGCACCTGACCGAAGACCAGGGCTGGCGCATCGAGATAGACAAGTACCCGAAACTGACCGAGATAGGCGCTTTCCGCGACTATACTATCATAAAGCGCGACCTTAACAGCAGTGACGGCACCCGCCACGGCGGTTTCTACACCAAGGACCAGATCCGCGACGTCGTGGCTTATGCGCAGGCCCTCGGCATCACGATCATTCCCGAGGTGGATATGCCCGGCCATATGGTCGCAGCGCTTGCCTCATATCCCGAGCTGGGATGCGCAGGCAGCGAGCCCCAGCCCTACAAGGTGCGCACCTACTGGGGCGTGTCCAAGCAGGTGTTGAATGTAGGCAAGGAGAGCACTATGAAGTTCCTTGAAGACGTGTGCGACGAAGTGGCGGACCTCTTCCCCGGCGAGTATTTCAACATCGGCGGCGATGAGTGCCCTAAGGACGAGTGGAAGACCGACCCCGACTGCCAGGCCAAGATCAAGGAGCTCGGCCTTGTCAGCGACGAGAAGGCCAGCGCCGAAGACCGCCTGCAGAACTACGTGACAGCCCGTATGCAGAAATTCCTTGCCACCAAGGGCAAGAAGATCATAGGCTGGGACGAGATTCTCGAAGGCGAACTTGCGCCCGGCGCTACAGTTATGAGCTGGCGCGGCACCAAGGGCGGCATCAAGGCAGCGGCACAGGGCTTCGACGTGATTATGTCTCCCAACATTTATTGCTACCTCGACCACTGCCAGTCCACCGACCTGGAGTCAGAGCCCTACTGCATCACTATGAAGCCCGAGAGGGCTGTGACGATGCCCAAGCTTTATGGCTATGAGCCTTATACCGACTTCCCCGAGAGCGACCGCCACCATATCCTCGGAGTGCAGGGCAACCTCTGGACTGAATTCATCGGCACCAACGAGTACCTTGAATATATGCTCCTGCCGCGCCTGATGGCCCTTTCGGAGGTGCAGTGGTGCCAGCCTGAAAACAAAGACTACGACCGTTTCCTGAGGAGCCTCGAGAGCAAGGAACTTCCCCTCCTCAAGCTCCTCGGCTACAACTTCCGCACTCCGGACGAACTCAGGTAACAGTATGAAGAAAACGCTTTTTGCCGCCGCTTTCCTGGCAATGCTTTGCGGATGTGCCAAGGATATTCCTGAACTGCACGTCGTCCCGGCCCCGCAGAGCGTGGAGATGAAGGGCGGCTCCCTTGACGTGCGTGGAATCAATTTTAACTGCGACCCGGCGATGGATTCCGCCAGTGCCGGAGCCGTGCGCGGTTTTGCGGAGGAGCTTTCGCGCCTGTGCGGCCGGACCTGCACGGTGGGAGAGGGGAAAGGTGTGGCCTTTGTCGTGGATGCTTCGATGGCCCCTGAGGCTTATTCTGTCCGCATCGGACGGAAAGACGCAGAGGTGCGCGCAAGCGGCTTTGGCGGCTTCTTCTATGCGCTGCAGACCATTCGCCAGATGCTTCCTGTCGCTTCCGGTGCGCAGTGCAAGCTTCCCTGCTGCGAAATTTCCGATGCGCCGAGGTTCGGCTACCGCGGCCTGATGCTCGACTGCTGCAGGCATTTCTTCAGCGTCGAGGAGGTGAAGAAGGTGCTGGACGTGATGTCCGTCTATAAGCTCAACCGCCTCCACTGGCACCTCTCCGAAGACCAGGGCTGGAGAATACAGATAGACAAGTATCCCCGTCTCACCGAGGTCGGTGCCTGGCGCAACGGCACGATGGTGCGCGGCGACTGGAAAAGCAACGACGGCATACGCTACGGCGGGTTCTACACTAAGGACCAGATCCGGGACGTCATAGAATACGCGGCTGCCCGCGGTATCACGATAGTGCCTGAAATAGACCTCCCCGGCCATATGCAGGCCGCGCTCGCGTCCTATCCCGAGCTGGGCTGCAAGGGGAGCAAGCCCCAGCCTTATGAGGTATGGACCGTCTGGGGCGTTTCGAAGCAGGTGCTCAACGTCGGCAACGAAAAGACTATGCGCTTCCTGGAAGACGTGCTTGGCGAGGTCGCCGACCTTTTCCCGGGCGAGTACATCCACATCGGCGGCGACGAATGTCCCCGTGATGAGTGGAAGGCCGACCCGCAGTGCCAGGCCAAGATTCGCGAGCTCGGGCTGAAGGATTCCGACGGCGTGAGCGCGGAGGCCCGCCTGCAGAACTACGTGACAGCGCGTATGCAGAAATTCCTTGCCTCCAAGGGCAAGAAAATCATAGGCTGGGACGAGATTCTCGAAGGCGAGCTCGCGCCTGGAGCTACAGTTATGAGCTGGCGCGGCACCAAGGGCGGCATCAAGGCAGCCGGTATGGGCTACGACGTGATTATGGCTCCTACGACTTACTGCTATCTGGACTACATACAGTCTTCGGATCTTGAGCACGAGCCTTTCAGCATCACCCACAACTGGGCGACCCCCGAGACCGTCGGGGACGCCGCGGTGACGCTTGAGAAGCTCTACGGCTTCGACCCCCTCGCGGAAATCCCCGAAGAGGCCCGCGGCCATATCCTCGGTATGCAGTGCAACCTGTGGACCGAGTATATCGCTACTCCCGAACACCTCGAATATATGCTCTTCCCGCGCGTTCTGGCCCTGTCCGAGGACGCCTGGTGCCAGCCGTCGGTCAAGGACCCTGAACGTTTCCGCCGCAGCCTGGAGAGCTACCAACTGCCCCTGCTCGATAAGATGGGGGTGAATTACCGAAAACTGGACAAGTAAAGGATGAATATCAAGTCTCTGGCTAAGGATACGGCCATTTACGGGCTGAGCAGCATCGTGGGCAGGTTTCTCAATTATCTGCTCGTGCCGGTATATACATATAAGATAGCGGCGTCAAGCGGCGGCTACGGCATAGTGACCAATCTATATGCCTATACGGCCCTGCTTCTTGCTCTGCTTACCTTCGGGATGGAGACCACGCTCTTCCGCTTCTCCAACAAAGACGGTGAGGACCCGCGGAGCGTGTATGGCACCGTCCTGAAGCTCGTGGGGGGCGTGGGGCTGCTGTTCCTGTTGCTGGTGATGCTGTTTCTGCATCCGATTTCGGGCGCGATGGGCTACTCCGAGCATCCCGAATACGTGGGCTGTATGGCCATAATCGTGGCTATGGATGCGTTCCAGGCCATTATGTTCTCCAAACTCAGGCTGGACCGCCGGCCGCTTAAGTTTATGGCGCTCAAGTTCGCGTTCATAATCCCCAACGTCCTGCTCAATCTGTTCATATTTCTGGTGATGCCTTTGCTTTTCGGTGCGCATCCCGCCCTTGAGCAGATGTTCATACGCTTCGATTATGGCGTGGGCCTGATTTTCTTCGCCAACCTCATCTGCACTTCGCTTGTGATGCTGGGCTTCATCCCTGAGATGCGCGGCATAGGTGTGCCCTTCGACCGGGCCCTTGCGGGGCGGCTCCTCCGCTACACCTGGCCCCTGCTGCTTCTCAGTCTCGTCGGCATTCTCAATCAGGTGGCGGACAAAATACTCTTCCCCTACCTGATGCCGGGAGATGAAGGCAGGGTGCAGCTTGGGATATACGGCGCCTGCGTGAAGATAGCGATGATAATAGCCTTGCTGACGCAGGCCTTCCGCTATGCCTACGAGCCGATTGTGTTCAACGGCAGCCGCAGCAAGGACAGCCCCGAGACGCTTGCGGACGGAATGAAGTATTTTATCATCTTCACGCTGCTTGCCTACCTCGCGGTACTGGTGTATATGCCGCTGCTGCGCCACCTTATCCAGCCTGGCTACTGGGAAGGACTCGGAGTGGTGCCCGTGGTGATGATGGCGGAGGTGTTTATGGGGGTGTACTTCAACCTGTCGTTCTGGTACAAGCTTTCCGACCAGACCTGGTGGGGGGCTGTCATCAGCGCCATCGGCGCCGCAGTGATGATAGCTGTCAACGTGATTTTCGTGCCGCGTATAGGCTACTGGGCCTGCGCCTGGGGCGGATTTGCCGGCTATGGCACAGCGATGGTGCTCAGCGCGCTGATTGGCCGCGGGAAGATGCGCGTCCCCTACGACTGGCGGGCCATCATCCGTTTCGTGCTGCTTGCCGGCGTGATTTTCGTCGCGCTGTCGCTTCCCGGTTGGTGCGGCGGCAGCCTCACGCCCTGGGTGCAGATGCTTGGCGGCACCATCCTGCTTGCAGGCTACGCCGGCCTTGCTTATAAAGAGGTGCGGAGGGTCAGAAGCTGACGCCCACCGAGGCATTCATAAACGCCCTTCTCGCGTAGGGATTGACGAGAAACGAGACGCTCAGCGGGAATCTTACGTGTTCCAGTTCGAGCGTCTTGCCGTATCTGAGCTCGCAGTGGATTACCGCGAAATCCTTAGTGTAGGAGGTGTAGGGGCCTTTCAGGATGGAAGAGCCGAGTATCAGCGAGCCGCGTCCCCATTCGGCGAAGTCGTGGTGCGCCTTGAGTTCGAGGTAGGACGAGAATGCCGGCTTGCCGCGGCTTCCGTCGGCCCCGGGTAGCCAGTCGCCGTAGAAAAAGGTGAACCAGTTTGCTTCAATGGGGACGGACTTGGGCGCGTAGCAGATTATGCCTTCTATCAGATGGTTGGTGGTGGCTTTATTATAATTAAAGTAGTTTTCCTCGGCGGGAAAATCGGCGAAGCGGCAGAAATAGTCTGCAACGTGCAGCGACACGGGACCCAGGGTATAGGAGAGGTCCAGGTCGATTTCCTTGTAGCTCCCGTCGAAGGGCAGGTAAGCGAATGCCTGGGCCGTAAAACCTCCTATGGATGCCTCCAGGATGGGGTTGAAATTGATTTCGCAGACTTTTTCTCCTCTCCAAAGATAGGCGCTTTCGAGGTTGGCGGTGCCGCTTATTTTCAGAGGATTACCCGCCAGGGCCGCGGTGCAGAGCATTATAAAGGTTGAAATTGCACTTAGTTTTTTCATCTCGCCACAAAGATATGTGCTTTTTTTGAAAAAAATTAAAAAAAAATTTGTGGTTTACAGAAAACTTACTACCTTTGCATCCCGCTTCTCAGAAGCGAAGTTCATTGATAATATTGAAAAGATAAGTACAAGCAAGTACCAAGAACAACGAGAGCGTTAATTCTTTTAGGAATTAAGCAGTCAGGGATCGAGCTAAGAGATATAAGAATATACAAAGAAGAGTTTGATCCTGGCTCAGGATGAACGCTAGCGGCAGGCTTAACACATGCAAGTCGAGGGGCAGCGCGGGTAGCAATACCTGGC
>ONLD01000031.1 GCA_900318565.1 uncultured Bacteroidales bacterium | reverse complement strand
TGTTCCCCGGGACCAACTGCGACTACGACACCGCTAAAGCCTTCCGCGCCGCCGGCGCCTGCGTGCGCAGTGAAGTGTTCTGCAACCTCAGTTCCGAAGACGTGCGCGCTTCCATCTCCTCTATGGCTAAATCCATCTCCGAATGCCACATCCTTGCCCTTGCGGGCGGTTTCTCGGAGGGAGACGAGCCGGACGGCAGCGGCAAATTCATCGCATCCGTGCTCTGCAACAGCGAAATTTCAGCCGAAATCGATGCCCTGCTTAGGCGCGGAGGCCTCATTCTCGGCATCTGTAACGGCTTCCAGGCCCTGGTGAAGAGCGGCCTGCTGCCTTATGGCAAGGCCGGCAGCGTGACCAAGGATTCGCCCACCCTGTTCCGCAACGACATCAACCGCCACGTCTCCCGCCTGGTGACGACCCGCGTGAGTTCGGTCTCGTCGCCCTGGCTCGCCGGCTTCAGGATCGGCGACACGCACACCATCGCCGTCAGCCACGGTGAAGGCAAGTTCGTGGTGGGAGAGGACCTTGCCAGGAGCCTCTTCGAGCACGGACAGGTGGCCTTCCAGTACGTCCGCGGGGACAATCCCAACGGCTCGTGGTACGACATCGAAGGCATTCTCAGCCCCGACGGCCGGATTCTTGGCAAGATGGGCCACTCGGAACGCTTCGAAAAGGGCGTATTCCGCAATGTCGAGGCGGAACTGGACCAGCCCATTTTCAGCAACGCAGTCAAATACTTTCAGCACAAGTAGTTATGGAAAAGAGAGAATTATTGTTTGACGGCAACGAAAAGCAGGTTTTCGCTACTTCCGATTCCCAGCTGGTGATTTTCCGCTTCAAGGATGTGGTGACAGCCTACAACAACGTCAAGCGTGCCCACGTGCAGCGGAAGGGCAAGGTCAACAATGCCATTTCCTCGCTGCTGTTCGAATATCTCAAGGAGCACGGTGTGGATACGCATTTCGTGCGCCGGATAGACGACCGGGAGCAGCTCTGCCGCAAGATTGAGATCATTCCCATCGAACTGATTGTGCGGAATGTGGTGGCGGGGACGGAAGCGATGCGCCTCGGTATGCCGGAAGGCACCAGGCCCTCGACCCCCATTTTCAATCTCCGCTACAACAATGACGGACTTGGCGACCCGATTATCAACGACACCGAAGCCGTTGCCCTCGGAATCGCGACACCGGATGACCTTAAGGTGATCCTGCGCACCGGCAAACGCATCAACAAATTGCTGGCCGCCCTCTTCGAGAAGGCCGGCATCACTCTGGTTGACCTCAAACTCGAGTTCGGCCGCGCCCACGACGGGAGCATCATCGTGTCGGATGAAATCAGCCCCGACACAGCCCGCTTCTGGGATGCCGCCACCGGAGAGCGCCTCGACAAGGACCGCTTCCGCCTGGATCTCGGCGATGTGGTCGCTTCTTATGAAAAAGTGTATGACCGACTGAAAGCTGTTGTCAAATGAGCGTATTCGGAGTTTATGGCCTCGGCGAGGCCGCATCTAACATTTATTATGGCCTCCACGCCCTTCAGCACCGCGGGCAGGAGGGTGCAGGCATCGTGACCTTCGACGCCGACGGTGGTGCGCACCGCAAGCGCGGCCTCGGCCTTGTGTCCGAGGTGTTCAACGCGGAGAACCTTTCCGCACTGAAAGGCAATATCGGCGTGGGCAGCGTGCAGTACGCCAATATCGCCAAGGGGGGCGGTGACAACGTGCAGCCGCTGTTCTTCCATCACCGCTCCGGAGACTTCGCGGTGGCGGGCGACGGCAGCGTGATCAACTCTGCCGGCATCACCGATTATCTGGAGGCCCGCGGCTGTCTTTTCCAGACTTCGACGGACAGCGAGCTGCTGGCCCAGCTGATCAAGAAAGACGTCAACAAGCCGCGTATCTTCCAGATATGCAATGCGTTGAATATGATGGAAGGAGGTTTTGCCTTCCTGATCGCCACCCGCAACCGCATCTATGCCGCACGCGACAAGTACGGCCTCAAGCCGCTTGCCGTAGGGCGCCTGGCGGGGGGCTGGGTGGTCAGCAGCGAGACCTGTGCCTTCGACCTCATCGGCGCCCAGTTCGTGCGCGACGTGGAGCCTGGCGAAGTGGTGACCCTGGACGACCAGGGCATACGTTCGACCCGCTGGTCCCAGTTCCAGCGCCACAAGCTCTGCGCTATGGAGTATATCTACTATGCACGCCCCGACAGCGATCTGGACGGCTGCAATGTCCACGCATACCGTAAGGAATCCGGCCGGCGTCTTTACCGCGAGTGCCCGGCGGATGCGGATATCGTGGTGGGAGTGCCTGACTCGAGCCTCAGCGCCGCGCAGGGATATGCCGAAGAGAGCGGGCTGCCTTATGAAATGGGCCTCATCAAGAACAAATACGTAGGGCGCACCTTCATCCAGCCTTCGCAGGAAATGCGCGAGCAGGGCGTCCGTATGAAGCTTTCCGCGGTCCACAGCATCGTGCGCGGAAAACGGGTGGTGCTGGTGGACGACTCTATCGTGCGCGGCACCACGTCCCTTAAGATTATCCGTATGCTGCGCGACGCCGGCGCCACCGAGGTGCACGTGCGCATCGCCAGCCCTATGATGACGCACCCGTGTTACTACGGAGTGGATACTTCGACGTTCGAAGAGTTGCTCTGCTCGTCCCGCACGCTGGAGGAAGCCCGCAAAGTGATTGGCGCCGATTCGCTGGGATACCTGAGCCCCGAGTCCACCGTGGCTTCGTGCCCCGGCAGGACGGAACTGTGCCTGGCGTGCTTCACCGGCGAGTATCCCACGTCCCTTTATAAGCAAGAAGTTGAAAACGAATAAGATATGGCAAAGACTTACGAAAAGGCAGGCGTTGACCTGGAAGCTGGTTATGAATCGGTGCGCCGGATACGCCGCCACGTGGAATCCACCGCCCGCAAGGGCTCGATGGGTGGAATAGGCTCATTCGGAGGAATGTTCGACCTCTCCGCTCTGGGCTACAAAGAGCCGGTGCTGGTCAGCGGCACTGACGGCGTGGGCACCAAGCTCAAGATAGCGTTCGCCCTCGACAAGCACGACACCGTGGGCATCGACGCCGTGGCTATGTGCGTCAACGACGTGCTCGCCCAGGGCGCCGAGCCGTTGTTTTTCCTTGACTACATCGCCCTCGGGCACAATATCCCTTCGAAGGTCGAGGCCATCGTGGCGGGCGTTGCCGAAGGCTGCCGCCAGGCTGGCTGCGCGCTCGTGGGCGGCGAGACCGCCGAGATGCCGGGAATGTACGAGGGAGGCGAGTATGACATCGCAGGCTGTACGACCGGAGTCGTGGAGAAGTCCCGGATTATCGACGGTTCCAAGGTTGCCGTGGGAGACGTGCTGGTGGGCATTGCTTCCAGCGGAGTGCACTCCAACGGCTTCAGCCTTGTGCGGAAGATAGTCGCCGACGCCGGCCTTGACTGGAAGGCTCCTGTGGCCGAATTCGGCGGCAGGCCCCTCGGGGAAGTGCTTCTGACTCCGACGCGCATCTACGTGAAGCCTGTGCTGGAAGTCATACGGCGCTGCGGCGTGCACGGCATCTGCCACATTACCGGCGGCGGCTTCGACGAGAACATCCCGCGCGTGCTGCGTCCAGGCCAGGGCGTGGAAGTGCGCGAAGGCTCCTGGGAGATTCTTCCGGTGTTCCGTTTCCTGGAGAAGACCGGGGGCGTGGACCACAGGGAAATGTTCAACATCTTCAATATGGGCATAGGTATGGTGGTCGTGCTCGACCCTTCGGAGGCCGACGCTGCCGTTTCCATCCTGGAATCATTCGGCGAGAAAGCCGCTGTAATAGGCAAAGTGGTGCCCGGGGAGGGCGTTGTAATAAAATGAAGAATATAGCGATTTTTGCCAGCGGCGCCGGGACCAATTTCGAGGCCCTTGCCTGCGCTTGCGAGGACGGGAGGATTCCCGCCAGGGTAGCGCTTATGGTGTGTGACCGCCCGGACGCGCAAGTGGTAGAACGGGCCCGCCGTCACGGCATCCCCGCTTTCGTGTTCTCTCCGCGTGACTATGCGTCCAAGGCCGATTTCGAGCGCGAGATAGTGCGCCGTCTGGACGAGGCCGAGGTCAGCCTGGTGTGTCTTGCGGGCTATATGCGTATAGTGGGCTCCGTGCTGCTGGACGCGTACAGAGGCCGTATCATCAACATCCACCCTTCGCTGCTTCCGGCCTTCAAGGGTGCGCACGCAGTGGAGCAGGCCGTCGAGTATGGCGTCAAGGTGTACGGCATCACTATCCATTATGTGGACGAACAGCTCGACGGCGGGCGTATCATTGCGCAGCGGGCTTTCAGCTACGAGGGCTCCGACCCGGCGGAAGTGCACCGTCTCGGGCAGCAGATAGAGCATCCTCTTTATATAGAAACAGTTAAGAAATTACTTTCGGTATAGCTATGAAAAGAGCATTATTAAGTGTAAGTGACAAAGAAGGACTTGTGGAATTCGCCCGCGGCCTTGCCGCCTGCGGGTGGGAGATTATTTCTACGGGAGGCACGCGCAAGGTCCTGGAAGAGGCGGGCGTGGCCACGATAGGCATCAGCGACGTGACGGGATTCCCTGAAATCTGCGACGGCCGCGTGAAGACCTTGCATCCTAAGGTACACGGAGCGCTTCTGGCCCGCCGCGATGACCCGGCCCATATGGAGACCCTCAAGGAGAACGGCATCGAACTCATCGACCTCGTATGCGTGAATCTTTACCCCTTTGCCCGCACTATCGCCAAGCCCGGCGTCACGATGGAAGAAGCGGTGGAGAACATAGATATAGGCGGCCCTTCGATGCTGCGCAGCGCCGCCAAGAACTGGAAGGATGTGACCGTGGTATGCGATCCGGCAGATTATCCCCGCGTGCTTGAAGAGATACGCACGGGGGGCGATACTCTCCCGCAGACCCGTCTGGAGCTTTGCGCCAAGGCTTATACGCACACTGCCGAATATGATTGCCGCATAAGTACTTATATGCGCGCGCAGGCAGGGCTTCCCGGCCGCCTCTTCCTTGAGTTTGAGCACCGTCAGTCCCTCCGTTACGGCGAGAATCCGCACCAGGCTGCAGAATTCTATGCCGGCCTCGATCCTGTGCCGTATTCGCTCGCTTCGGCCCGCCAGATTCAGGGCAAGGAGCTGTCTTACAACAATATACAGGATGCCAACGCCGCCCTTTGCGTGGTTCGTGACTTCAAGGACCCTTTCTGCGTGGCCCTGAAGCATATGAACCCTTGCGGCGCTGCCGTAGGCAAGACTATCCGGGAGGCCTGGCAGGCTGCCTACGAGGCCGACAAGGTCAGCATCTACGGCGGCATCGTGGCCTTGAACAGGACTCTCGATGCCGAGATTGCCGCGGCTATGAAGCCTATTTTCCTTGAAATCGTCATCGCTCCTGCCTATACTCCCGAGGCCTTGGAGATTCTCTCTTCCAAAAAGAACCTTCGGGTGCTGGAAGTGGATATGACTCCTTCTTCCGAGCCAGTGCCCCAGTATGTGGGCGTGACCGGAGGCCTGCTTGTCCAGCAGCTCGACACTCAGATTGAGACTCTGAATCCCGCCCAGTGCGTGACCAAGGTCAAGCCCGAGACTGCGCAGATGGCTGACCTCCAGTTCGGCTGGAACATAGTCAAGCACGTGAAATCCAATGCGATAGCTGTCGTGCGCGACGGCCATACCATAGGAATCGGAGCAGGGCAGACCAACCGGGTGGGCTCGGCCCATATCGCCCTTGAGCAGGCCCGTGAGGCCGGATTCACCGAGGGACTCGTGCTCGCTTCCGACGGCTTCCTGCCCTTTGCCGACACCGTGGAGCTGGCCGCGTCCTATGGTGTGAGCGCCATCGTGCAGCCAGGTGGCAGCATACGCGACGAAGAAAGTATCGAGAAGGCCGACGAGCTCGGTATATGTATGATATTCACTGGCGTACGCCATTTTAAACATTGATATGAAAGTCCTTGTCATAGGCGGCGGCGGCCGTGAACACGCCATAGTCGAGGCCCTTAGCCGTTCGGAGCGGGTCTCCAAGATTTTCTGCGCTCCTGGCAATGCCGGAATAGCCGCGCTTGCTCAGTGCGTGCCCGTCAAGGATACCGATGTGGACGGATTGCTGAACTTTGCCCGGGAGAATGCCGTTGACCTGACCGTGGTTGGTCCCGAGGCTGCACTGAGCGCCGGCGTGGCCGATGCTTTCAGGGCGGCCGGACTTCGAATCTTCGGACACTCGAGGGCCGCTACGCGCATCGAGAGCAGTAAGGAGTTCGCCAAGCAGCTGATGCAGAAGTACGGGGTGCCGACTGCTGCCTACCGCAGTTTCTCCGATTATTCCGAAGCGCTCGAGTATGTCTCCCGCCGGCCGTTTCCCGCCGTGCTCAAGTACGACGGGCTCGCAGCGGGGAAGGGCGTAGTGATTGCCGCTACTATGGATGAGGCGCGTGAGGCTCTCGCCTCGATGCTCCTCGACCATCGTTTCGGGCAGGGCCGCGTGGTGGTGGAAGACTATCTCGAAGGGCCGGAATTCTCGTTTATGTGTTTCGTGAACGGTGACGATGTGTATCCTATGCCTCTGGCGCAGGACCACAAGCGCGCTTTCGACGGCGACCTCGGGCCGAACACCGGCGGGATGGGAGCCTACACAGGCTTGCCCTTCATTACCGAAGCCGATCGCGAGTTTGCATATCAGGAGATTATGTGCAAGGCGGCTTCAGGTATGGTCTCGGAGGGCTGTCCTCTGTGCGGCGTGCTGTACGGGGGATTGATGAAGACTGCCGACGGAATCAAGGTAATAGAGTTCAATGCTCGTTTCGGCGATCCTGAGACGGAAGTCGTGCTGCCGCTGCTGGAGAGTGATGCTTTCGAGGTGTTCGATGCTATCGCTTCCGGGAAGCCGGCAGAGGACATTCGGTGGAGTTCGGATGTGGCGATGGGCGTGGTAATGGCTTCGAAGGGCTATCCCGGCTCCTATGCAAAGGGGTTCGCCATCGAGGGCGCGGATGATGCCGGCTGCACTGTGTTCCATATGGGCACGGCGCTGTCGGACGGCCGCCTGGTCACCGCCGGAGGACGCGTGATTATGCCCGTTTGCCGCGGTCGCAGTCTGGCGGAGGCCCGCAGGCTCGTTTATGAGGCGGTCGGACGCATACATTGTGAGAATCTTTATTATAGAAACGATATAGGACATCAGGCATTATGAGCAGTATAATTGATGGAAAGGCGGTCAGCCTTGCAGTTAAGGAAGAGCTTAAGGCGCGTATATCCGAGTTGGCCGGGGAAGGGAAGCGCATTCCCTGCCTTGCCGTGATTATAGTGGGGGACAATCCCGCGAGCCGTTCCTATGTGCGCGGTAAAATCAAGGCTGCGGAGTTCGTAGGAATAGACAGCAGGCTCATCGAACTGCCTGAAAACGTGCAGGAGGAGGTCCTGCTGGGGAAGATAGCGGCGCTTAACGCCGACCCTCTCGTGGACGGAATCCTGGTGCAGCTGCCGCTGCCCGCACATATCTGCGAGGACCGCGTAATCGATGCCATTTCAGTAGAGAAGGACGTTGACGGCTTCCATCCGCAGAATGTGGCCGCTCTTTGGCTCGGCCGTCCGTGCATCGTGCCTTGTACGCCGAAGGGTATTATCCATCTTATCCGGAGCACGGGCGTGGAGGTTTCCGGGCGGAAGGCCGTGGTCGTGGGGCGCAGTAATATCGTCGGCAAGCCCGTGGCCAAGCTCCTGCTCGACCTCAATGCGACCGTTACTATTGCGCACTCCCGCACGCGCGACCTCGCCGCCCTTACCCGTGAGGCCGATATACTCGTGGCCGCCGTCGGCCGCCCCCGTATGATCACGGGGGATATGGTGAAGCCCGGCGCCGTGGTAATCGACGTAGGAATCAACCGCACGGAAGACGGCCACCTGGTCGGCGACGTGGACTTCGAAAGCGCCTCCGCCGTAGCGGGGTGGATTACTCCCGTGCCCGGCGGCGTCGGCCCTATGACCATAGCGATGCTTATGCGGAATACTCTGGAGGCTTACAAGGCAAGGACCTTGTAAGCCTCCAGAGTATTCCGCTGACCGCTGGCGCGGTCAGCTACCATCCCCCTGCAAGCCTGGCGGCTTGCCAGACTATCATCCCCCTGCACCCCCAGGGGAGAAGGGGACGGTTCCCCTTCCGCAGCTGCGCTGCTATCCCCTCGGTCGCTTCGCTCCGAAATGCTGCTATAGTCGCCCCGTCTTTCCCTCCTTTCCTGCCTCCTCCCTGCGACGCCGCCCAGCCCCATCTTTCCCCTCTCTTCCCGCCTCGCCCTTGCAATACGTAGTAGCTATCCCATCCCTCCCTTCCTTCCGTAGTGTGCGGTCTCGGTGCTTGAGAAGGGACGAGACTGCTGTTTTTCCGGGATTTTGCGCGGTCTCGGTGCCGGAGAGGGGACGAGACTGCTGTTTTTCAGGGATTTTGCGCGGTCTCGGTGCCGGAGAGGGGACGAGACTGTCGCTGCCGTTTCAAGTGCGTCCCGCGTTTGGTGGGCGGCTCGCTTACCGTGCGCTTTTCTGCTATGACGAGGTTGCGGTACTGCCGTTGTATTCGAGGCGTTGGGAGTGGCGGAATGGAGGATAGCCCTTCAGGACGGGACAGTGGCTGTGATATGTTTACATTTCACGGTGGAAAAACCGACAGCAAGTGCCGAATCGCGAGGCATTTATGACGGACTCCCGTTCAGAGCCTATTTCGCCGCCGACCTTTGGGAGACAATAAGGTGACGCTCCTGATGTGCGCTTTTTCCGATGACGTGCTGAAGCCCCATATCCGGGCAATCTCCCATACATACGAATAGATGGTTGACTAAGTCCGGCCTGCTCCACGGATACTACATCTCTGAGTTTCCTGTAAACTACTAGTTAACATTTTTTCGGTATATTCGTCATATTTATGTGACGCGACCCCGCGCGCAGTTGCGTCAGTTGGTATAATATGTTGAATATGAAACGGTTATTATTTTTGCTATGCATATTGGTCCCTTGCTTGTCCTGCGTAGGGACTCAAAGCGAGGCGGCCAGCAGACCCCGCGTTTCGGCCGCTGTTTCCGAGTGCCGCAACTATGAAGGCGCAGAATATCTCAAGCTAGGACGTCTTGCGACCGGTGCCCTGAAGGGGGTCGTGCGTGTTGCGGGGGCCGGTGATTCCGACGTCAAGGAAGCGATCAGCCTGATGAAGGGCATCAAAGGTCTCACGGTATTTTCGTATGACGATTGTTCCGACGAAGACAGGACGAGAATCGATGCCAAACTCACAAAGGCCCTTACCGGTGCGGAAATGCTGATGGAGGCGAGCGACTCGGGAAAAAAGGTCAGAATCTATGGCACTTACGACGAGAAGACAGACAAAGTTCGTGACTTTGTGCTGTTTGCTCCTTCGGAATCGGCCCTGATATTCGTCCGTGGCTCCGTATCAATGGACACCGTCGCAAGGATTGCATCCAATGACTGAATCCCTGTTCCATAAGGAATATCTCCCGCTGGCGGAAACCCTCTATCGGATTGCCCATTATATTCTGGAATCCGAGGCTGAGGCAGAAGACGCCGTGCAGGAGTTGTATCTGAGGCTCTGGGAATCCAGGGACGGCCTGGATGGTGTCAGGCTCCCGAAGGCCTACGCCATTAGGATGCTCCGCAATATCTGCGTGGACAGGATGAGGAAGGCCCGGCACGAGACGTTCCCCGAAGAGTTGCCGCAGACGCAATTCGCACCGGCTCCGGATGATACCCTCGATGCCAGGACCCGGCTTGACAAGGTTCTGGAAGCCATAAAAGCCCTGCCTGAACGGCAGCGTACAGTGCTCATCCTGCGGACCGTTGAGGGGCTTTCCTACGAAGAGATAGCCCGGCGGACCGGAATGAATAATCTTACCTGCCGCGTACTGCTTTCGCAGGCCCGGTCAAAAATCAAGAACAAAAAATGAAAAAGATAGAAGACATAGAATCAATGCAGCCGGAGGAATTGGAATCCGCGGCCCTGGGCGAGGAAATCAAGGTCCCCGCCGGCCTGGAGGAACGCATCCTTGACGCCATCGCTGCAAATGAGGCGCTCAGGCCAAAGTCGTCACTCAGGCGAGAGGCGTCGCCGCTACGGTGGGTGCCCTATGCTGCCCTTGCAGTCGCTGCCGGGCTTGCCGCCGTCGCCATCATCCCTCGCCGCGACAGGCTCCGGGACACCTTCGACGATCCCTATCTTGCTTATGCCCAGGTAGAAGCGACTTTCCAGAAGATATCAGACAAAATGGCCGTTGGAGTCGGTCTGGCTGAAAAGGCCGGGCAGACTGCAGATAAGCCGATGGAAATAATCAACAAAATCAAATAGAAATGAAACGTATAGCCATAATCGCAGCACTGCTGCTTGCAAGCATATTCTCCTTTGCCCAGACCGGCAAAAGCATCTATCAGAAGTATTCCGACGCCGCAGGCGTGAGCGCCGTTTACATTTCGCCGGCTATGTTCCGGCTCATAGGCAAGATTCCCGACCTTCACGTGGAGGGCGAAGACGTCAACCTCGCCCCAATAATCCAGTCTCTGTCAGGACTTTACCTTATAGACAGCGAGAACCCGGCCGTCAATTCGGAACTGAAGGCCGAAGCGGCGAAATTCATCAATGCAGGCCATTATGAGCTCCTTCTGGAAGCCAAGGACTCGGGTGAGGTCGTCAGGATGTACACGGTGGGCAGTGAAAAGGTCGTTAACGGCTTCGTAATGATTGCCGAGGACGGCGGCGAATCCACCTTCATCTACCTCGACGGCAAAATGAACCGCGAAGACCTCGAAAACATTCTCGCGAAGAAAATGAATTAGCGGCGGCCGGCCGGCGGGCAAGCACAAGGTGTCTCGGGTGCAAAGTCGCCTTTCCCACACCCGGCGACGGCAGGAGTAATACCTCCGGGTGAAAAACGGCCCTTCCCGCGCCCGGCGACGGAGATCCTGTCCCTTTTCCTAGGAGCCGGCTTGTTGCTTCGATTCCGCTTCCGCTACGGGTACTGATGAACATAGGAATCCGCCCGACGGTGGGAAACGCTCCTGTTTGCACTAGGGTTGGTGGTTACTCCAGCGTGTCCTTCCAGTCGCTGACGGCCGGGACGCTCATCACGAGATTGCCGCATCCGTGGACCATAATCAAGCCGTTGTCATCGGGCTCCAGTACGTCTGCATCCCGTCGGTCATCGCCGTTGCAGGATACATAGTAATGCCATACGGAGCCCTTATATGTTGTCGAGTATTCGCCTTGGGCGACATTCGGATTGTCGTTGAGCGTGAGTATTATGACATAGGGCTTGTCCGGTGTGTAGCTGTTCGCCCGGGTGGCTCCTTTTAAATAGGATGCTACCAGATATGGTTGCTGGTATGAGTCGGTTGTGGCACCGCGCCTTGCAGGAAACTTCTCTTTGAGGCGGGGCATAGTGATTGTTGCATTGGCGCTTAGGTTACATTTCTTGATACACGATTCGCCGGCTGCCCTGTCTCTTCGGTAGATTTCGAAAGCCATAATGCAGAGCGCAAGCGTCCCGGGCTTGGATTTACCCAGAAGCCTGGTCTGTACTTCCGTGAATTCCTGCACGCCGGAAGGAAAGGCGGAGAAGGATACGGTGGCGCCCAGCTCCGTTTCCTCCAGAGTGTATGTATGGGTAAATGAGGATGTTGAATAGGTCAGAGTGTTTCCGTCCAAGCTGGATTTCGCGCTCTTGTCTTCCGCTGACCACATATCCCCGAAAACATCGCAGGATGCCAGGCACAAAACTGCGGCAAGTATAATAAACCGTCTCATCTCACGTCAGCGAATAGACCCCTTGAAGAAGAAATAGTAGCATACGGCGGTGGCCCACCTGCTGCTCCCCGAGAACTTTGCCACGTAGGAGCCGCTCCTGCCCGGATTGCCTCCATATGGGTTGTCCTGCGTTTTGGCAGCGTTGCTTAAAAGAAGGGCTCCCGGAACGAGGAGAGCCGCCAAGGACTTGGGATTAAAGGATATCGATTTCATAAGCTACAGAGTTATAAGATTCTTTTTTATGGCATACAACACCAGTTCGACGGTGTTGTTGATGCCGAGTTTGCGGAATATATTGTTTTTTATCGTGACCACAGTAAGGTACTTGATGCCGAGCTCGTCGGCGATTTCCTTGTACTGCAGGCCCTTGCAGCTGAGACGGATTACATCCAGTTCACGGGGCGTGAACAGGCTGTCGGCGGCGCGTTCCGCCAGACTGATGCGTTCGATCAGGCGGGCAATGTCGGCGCCGAAATACTCGTAGCCTGATGCCACGCTGCGTATGGCGTCCTCGATGGTTCTGTCGCCGGCAGTCTTCGGGAGAAATCCGTCTATGCCGATGCGGAGTAATGGCTCCAGCGTCGCGGCCGAAGCGTCACCGGAGAGCGCCAGAAGGGCCACGTCCGGCAGTTCTGCACGCATCTTCCGCGCAAGCTCTATCCCGTCCATACCGGGCATAACGATGTCGAACAGCAGCACGTCAGGCCGCAGGAGGGACGCCTGCTCGAAGGCTTCCTCGCCATTGCGGGCAGTACCGCACACCACAAGTCCAGGTCGGTTTTCGAGCATCGAGCGTATGCCGAAGAGCATAAGGGGATGGTCGTCACAAATCAGTATGCGGATAGGGTCAGGCATTGTCGAGGGGTAATTTGATGGTGAATGTGCTGCCCTCGCCTTCGCGGCTCAGCACCGTGAGGCTCCCGCCAAGCGCTTCGATGAGCTGGCGGCTGACGGCGAGTCCCAGCCCGTTGCTGAGTTCCCCTGCTGTGCCGGCGCGCCGGTAAGAGCCCTTGGTCCTGAAAATGGCGTCTTGCTGCGCCTCGGGTATGCCGATTCCGTCATCGCTGACGCTGATGGAGTATTCCGAAACGCGGATGCGTACCTCTCCGCCCGGGCGGGAAAACTTGACGGCGTTGGACAGCAAGTTGCGCAGTGCGAGCATCAAGCTGCTGCGGTCAGTGCGTACCAGAACGGTCTGAGGGGCCTTGAGGACCAGGCGGATATCTTTAAGCGAAGCCGGTTGTCTGTACTGGGTCACGACTTCCGAGGCAAGATCGCAAAGATTGAAGCGCACCGCCTCGACTCTGAGTTCCCCGGCCTGCGACCATCGGAGCACGTTGTCGGTCAGTTCGACATCCGCGGCTGCCTGCTGCTCCATCTGCATCAACAGGCTCTGGAGCTCGGATTCGGGCAGCTGACGGAGGCCTCCGCGCAGCATCTGCAGCCCCTTCAGGCGGGCTACTGCCGGTGAATGGATGTCGTGCGAGATGACTTTGAGAAGGAAGCTTTTCTGAGAGTTGCTGCGCTCGAGGCTCTTCTCTCCGCGCCTTGCCCGGATGGCCAAAGCGGCCGTGGCAACGGCGGCGGCAAGTAAAAGTATTGCGGCTATAATCAATACGTTGCGCAGTTCGCGCTGCCGGCGTAGCTCTTGTGCCTGCGCGAGAATGGTCTCCTCCCGCCTGGCCGTTTCGTATTCTATGTTGTACAGCTCAAGAGCGTGGCTGCTCTTGCTGCGTGCGATGCTGTCGCGCAGGTTTGCGGACTCCTGCAGAAAAGCAAATGCTTCGGCCGGGTCGCTCCGGTGCAGCGATTCAGCGAGACGGGCGCAGATTTTCTGAAGCAGCGGGAGGTCCTGCAACTCACGGGCAAGGGATGCCGCTTCACGGAGATACTGCCTCTCCAGCGCCTTGTCCCCCTGTCTCCCGTATTCCTGGGCAAGCTGGAAGCACACCACCGACAGCGACTGTGAGGCTTCGGCTTCCCTAAACACATCTTCGGCAAAGCGCAGGTCGGTAAATGCTTCACCATAGCGACCGAGAGCCTCGAGGGCGTAGGCCCTCTGGCTGCGGCGCACGGCCTCGTCGCGGCTGTCGCCCTCCTTGTGCGCAATGGCCACGGCCCGGTCTGCATAGGCGAGGGCAGTACTATCCTGCCCGAGGGCGTGGAATACGTCGCAGGCCTTTCCGCAAGCCATCGCCAGTTTTGCGGCGCGCCCCACCTTCTCTTCGTTCGCGATGGCTTCCAGAACGTAGTCCACGGCCAGCCCCGGCTCTCCGGCATAGACATACATAGAGGACAGGTTGATAAGCGACGATGTAAGCCCGGCGGTCTCTCCGGCGGCCTTGTCGTAGTCGTAGCAGCGCACCATATAGTCAGCGGCCTTATCGAACGCACCCAGGCGGGCGTAGGAACTTCCAAGGATGGAATGTAGCTCTACCGCCTGCTCCGGCGCTAGCCCCGGCCGGGCACAGCCTTCGAGCGCCACGGAAATGGCCTCCGGGAACTTTCCGGCATAGTAGAGAGCCTCGGCTTCGGCGTAGTAGTCCTTGTCCGGGACCTGCTGCGACATAGCGGACGACAGGAGCAGTATGAACAGTAGTAATCGCATAATTATAATTCACAAAGGTAGATGAAAACTATGAGACCAAATATACATATTATTATGTATTGCCCGCACTAATTGTACTTGTTATATTTGTTTCGTGTTCAATTATTTATGAAAATGAAAAAGTTAATCATTCTGTGCGCGGCACTTCTTGCGCTCCAGGCCTGCCGGCCGGGCGGCATCTCCTACAAGGGCTTCAGTTTCTCCTACCCCGATACCTATTCGCTTGAGACGACCAAAGCTGATAATGACGCAAGATATTATTTCCTAAAAGACACGGAGGACGGCATCAATTTCGTGTACATCGAGCAGATACCCGATTATCTGAAGCTCTGTGGGGACACGACGCCTGGCAATCTCGATATCTGCCAGCATATGGTGCTGCTGATCCACGATCTTGCGGACAGCTACTTCTTTTCTCAGAAGGAGGATGTGGCAATAGACAAGGACTTCGGATTCACTGTCAAAACTCCGGAAAGCGAAGCCGAAATCCCGACCGCAAATGCCGAATTGCGAGGTACTTATGACGGGCTCCCGTTCAGGGCCTATTTCGCCGCCGACTTGTGGGGGGACAATATGGTGACGACACTGATGTGCGCCTTCTCCGATGACGTGCTGAAGACCCAGATACAGGAAATCTTCCAGACCTACGAATGGAGGGCTGAGTGAGCCGGCCAGTTCTACGGATAATATATCTCAGAGTTTTCCGGAGACTCTGAGTTAACCTTTTTTCGGTACATTCGTCATATTAATGTGCCGCGACTCGGTGCAAGCATATTCTCCTTTGCCCAGACCGGAGACGAATCCACCTTCATCTACCTCGACGGCAAAATGAACCGCGAAGACCTCGAAAACATTCTCGCGAAGAAAATGAAGTAGCGGCGGCCGGCCGGCTGGCAATCACAAGGTGTCCCGGGTGAAAAACGGCCCTTCCCGCACCCGGAGGCGGCTGGAGTAGTACCTCCGGGTGAAAAACGGCCCTTCCCGCACCCGGCGACGGCAGGAGTAATACTTCCGGGTGTAAAACGACCCTTCCCGCACCCGGCCGGGCAACACCAAAGCGTTCCAGGTGCAAAACTGCCCTCCCTGCCCCCGGCAGCGAGTTATCTGGGAGTGGGGAACATCGCTTCAAGGACGGATGGATTCATTTTTAAAATCCGGCGCAGCTGGTTGTTCCCGGCGCGAAAGTCAAAGTGCAACTTTCTGGCAAGATCTTGCTTGAGCTGGTCTGGAAGTTGCGCCGGGGAGGGGGCGTTGTATTGCTGTCTGGCTAAGGAATATGCTGCGGAATACATCTCTTCGTCCGTCAGGATAACGGTGTCTCCAAGCAGGGCGGAGAATTCAGCATTGGCTTCGTAGTTCTTCGTGAGCATATTGAGATATTGGTGTGCGTCCCTGAAAAATGCCCGGCCGGTTTTCCAGTCGCAGAAGGACTCGGGGCTGATACAGCCGTTCCTCACGGTTATGGAACTTGAAAGGGACAGGCGCCGGCTGCAAGTGATGTGCCTTTGCTCATTATATGACAGGTCGCTGAACTTTGTTGAACGTAAGGCATTTACATCCGGGCCGAAGTAGAGTATGCCGCTTCCCCACGGATACGAAAAAGGAGTCTGACTGGAGTCGATTACGTAATTGTTCCGGTGGGAATATACAATACTGTTCCTTAGGGACTGCAAGTTTTCTATCGGCAGGGGGTCGCACACAAAGTTTTCCGGAAGAACCAGATGCCTGCCGCGCTTTGCCGCCCAGCGTTTAAGCCTTCGGGAATAGAGCTGAAGGTTATGGATGCAGATATCCGGAGACGGAGCTCCGGCAATCTCGTGCAGGTGATTGCTCATAATCTCAAAGGCATAGACCTTCATCCCTGATTCCA
This sequence comes from uncultured Bacteroidales bacterium, assembly GCA_900318565.1. Lineage (GTDB taxonomy): Bacteria > Bacteroidota > Bacteroidia > Bacteroidales > UBA932 > Cryptobacteroides. The sequence goes on along the minus strand of ONLD01000031.1, from coordinate 3,541 downwards.
TTGCGCAAATGGCTGCCAATGAGACCCCGAAACGATACTCGTCAGGGGATGTAAACAGGACTTCCGTAAGATTGCCGGGCGTGGCGATGTGCCAGTAGGGCCCGTTCTGGTCGAAGATAAAACGGCACTGCGCCTCCTTGTCAATAAAACTGTTACTTTTCATAGCGTTTAAGTTTTTACAAATATGAGTATTAGCCGCAAGAATTGCAAGTAAAAGTTGTCGCCGGGTGTAAAACAGTCTTTATTACACCCGGCGCACTTCAAAATTGACATCCCGGGTGAAAAACGACCCTTTCCGCACCCGGAGGCGGCAGGAGTAGTACCTCCGGGTGAAAAACGGCCCTTCTCACACCCGGAGGCGGCAGGTCGGCGGGCAAGGTCAAGGCGCTCCGTGTTCAAAACATCCCTTCCTGCCCCCGTCCGCTAAGGACCGCTTCCCGAGTAAGAAACGGCCACTTTTGCCACCAGGCTGGGCGGAGAGCGCTGCAAAAAGAGAAGTATATCATAAATTATTAGTATCTTTGCAAGCTATGCTTACATCGAAAGAAATACGGCAGAAGTTCCTCGACTTCTTCGCCTCCAAGGAGCACGTCATCGTGCCCTCCGCCCCTATGGTCGTAAAGAACGACCCTACGCTTATGTTTACCAATGCCGGGATGAACCAGTTCAAGGACATTTTCCTCGGCAACAAGCCCGCACCATACAAGCGCGCCACCGACTCCCAGAAGTGCCTGAGAGTCAGCGGAAAGCACAACGACCTCGAAGAGGTGGGCCACGACACCTACCACCACACTATGTTCGAGATGCTCGGCAACTGGAGCTACGGCGATTACTTCAAGAAAGAAGCCATCGACTGGGCCTGGGAGCTTCTCACCGAGGTCTATAAAATCGACAAGAACCTCCTCTACGCCACTGTGTTCGAGGGTTCGGCCGAAGACGGGACCGAGATGGACAAGGAAGCCAAGGAAGCCTGGCTCAAGCACCTCCCCGAGGACCACATCCTCCTCGGCAACAAGCACGACAACTTCTGGGAGATGGGCGACACCGGTCCCTGCGGCCCCTGCTCCGAGGTCCACATCGACATCCGCAGTGCCGAGGAGAAAGCCGCTAGCGGCATCCCCGGCCGCGACCTGGTCAACAAGTCCGACCCCCACGTCATAGAAATCTGGAACCTCGTCTTTATGCAGTTCCAGCGTTTCGCCGACGGCCACCTGGAGCCCCTCCCCGCCAAGAACATCGACACCGGAATGGGTTTCGAGCGCCTCTGCGCAGTGCTCCAGGGCAAGAACTCCAACTACGACTCCGACGTCTTCACCGGAATGCTCGCTAAAATCGGCGAACTCAGCGGACACCGCTACGGCGAGAGCGAGGATACCGACGTTGCGATGCGCGTCATCGCCGACCACATCCGCGCCATCTCCTTCTCCATCGCCGACGGCCAGCTGCCCAGCAACGTCAAGGCGGGCTACGTCATCCGCCGCATCCTCCGCAGGGCCGTGCGTTACGGCTACACGTTCCTCGGCCTCACCGAGCCGTTCCTCTGCCGCCTCGTGCAGCAGCTGGTGGACGATATGGGCGAGGCCTACCCCGAACTGCCCGCCCAGCAGAAGCTCATCGAGTCCGTCATACGCGAAGAGGAAATGGCCTTCCTGCGCACTCTGGACCGCGGTATCAAGCTTCTGGACGACTGTATGGAGCGCAGCCGCGAGACCAAGGTCATCAGCGGTTCCGACGCTTTCCGTCTCTACGACACCTTCGGTTTCCCTATCGACCTGACGGACCTTATCGCTGCCGAGCACGGCTTCACCGTGGACCACGAGGGCTTCGACAAGGAGCTCCAGCAGCAGAAGGACCGCGCCCGCGGCGCCACCGCCAACCACTTCGGCGACTGGACCGTGTACAATGAAGGCGAGGACGTGATATTCGAAGGATACGACACCACCGTGACCACCGGCGCACGGCTCCTCAAGAGCCGCACCGTGGTGCAGAAGAACAAGGAAATGCTGCAGCTGGTCTTCGACCGCACCCCGTTCTACGGCGAAATGGGCGGCGAGGTCGGCGACACCGGCACCATCACCTCCGCTTCCGGACAGACCGTCAAGATACTCAACACCGTCAAGGAAAACGACCTGACGATCCACATCGCCGAGTGCATTCCCGACGACTGCAGCGGTGAATTCACGCTCAGCGTCGATGCGGAAAGGCGTCAGAAAATAGCCAACAACCACAGCTGCACGCACCTGATGCACAGGGCCCTGCGCGAAATCCTCGGCACCCACGTGGAGCAGAAGGGCTCCTTCGTCAGCGACAAGGGCTTCCGCTTCGACTTCTCGCATTTCGAGAAACTCAGCGACGAGCAGATAGCGGCCGTGGAGAAGAGAGTCAACGAGCTTATACGCAGTAATTTCCCTCTGGTCGAGAAGCGCGACGCCACTATGGCTGAGGCCCAGAGCCTCGGCGCTATGGCCCTCTTCGGAGAGAAGTACGGCGACACCGTGCGCGTGGTCCGCTTCGGCCCCAGCGTTGAGCTCTGCGGCGGCTGCCACACCTCCGCCACCGGCAACATCGGCCTCTTCAAGATCGTTGGCGAAGGCGCTATTGCTGCCGGCGTGCGCCGTATCGAGGCCGTGACCGGAGAGGAAGCCGAGAACCTCGTGCTCGGTATGCAGACCCTCCTCAAGACCGCCCGCGGTTTCTTCAACAACGTTCCCGACCTTGCCGGCGCCATCCAGAAGATGATCGACGACAACGCCACCTTCAAGAAACAGGCTGAAGAGTTTGCAAAGGCCAAGGCGGCTGAGCTTGCCCGCCACCTGAGCGAATCCGCCGAGGAAGTGAACGGCATCAAACTCATAACCTTCGCTCCCGCGGCAAGCTTCGACGCCGACCCCGCAATGCTCCGCAATGCGGCCCAGACCCTCCAGAAGCAGCTGAAAAACACAGCCCTTGTGGCGGCGTATGAGACTGCCGGCAAGCCCCAGCTGATGCTTATGTATTCCGACGACCTGGTGGCCGCCGGACGCAACGCGGGCAAGGATATCCGCGAAGGCGCCAAGTTTATCCAGGGCGGCGGCGGCGGCCAGAGCGGTCTCGCAACCGCCGGCGGCAAGGATATTGCAGGACTGAAGGAGGCATTGGAAGCCCTTAAGCAGGCCGCCATCCGCTAATTTCCCGTCCCAGGATGAAGAAACTTGACAAGTTCACCCTCAAAGCGTTTATCGGACCTTTCGTCGCGATACTCTTTGTCGTGGTCTTCATCCTGATGATGCAGTTCCTTTGGCTCTACATCGACGAACTCGTGGGCAAGGGCCTCGGCTTCCTCGTCATCCTCGAGTTTATGATGTGGGGAGCCTGCACGATTCTCCCTATGGCCCTGCCTCTGGCCGTGCTGCTGTCTTCGATGATGGTCATCGGCCAGATGGGCGAGAACAAAGAACTTATGGCCATCAAGGCGGCCGGCATTTCGCTGGGCCGCCTGATAGCCCCTTTGATCGTGGCGTCGGCCCTCATCAGCGTGGGCGCCTTCTTCGTGGGCAACGAC
>ONLD01000067.1:9856-19650 GCA_900318565.1 uncultured Bacteroidales bacterium | reverse complement strand
CAATACTTCGTTAAAAATTTAAAAACTATATAATTTTCAATTCATTACAACAACAATAGCCCGTTTCGGGGTGCCAGAGACACCCGCTGAACGACCGTGAACAAAAGCCGAAAAAAGTGTTAAAAAACCGCGGAAATAATGCTTGAAAAATTTGGATAAGTGCTTGATTTTCAGTAACTTAGTAGTTACCACACAACTAGTTACTTGTATGAAAACCAAGCCCCTTATCCAGCTGAGAGAGATGATTGCGGCAGCCCTCTCGAGCATGACAAATTTAGGCAAATCTTTCCGAACTTTCATCATCGAGACCATGGAACTTTATCTTACATCCTCCGGACGCATGAACTTCACCCAGATGGCGAGGTGTGGCCGCTCATGTGAGAGCCGGTTCCGCCAGAACTTCAAGAAGCCCTTCGACTGGCTTTCGTTCAACCGCCACTTCCTTTCTCCAATGATGGGACATCGTATCGCAATAGGCATCGACCCATGTTTCATCCCCAAGGCTGGAAAGAAGACTCCGGGCGTCGACTGGTTCTGGTCCGGCTGCGCCGGTGCCATCAAACATGGTCTTGAGATCCTGGGACTCTCCATTGTTGATGCGGATACCAAGGATGCCGTGTTCCTGAAAGCGGAGCAGACTTTCACCCAGAAATGCCGTGGGCGCAAGCCCAAATGCACCAGGGGGATGGATGATCCCGATTCCCTCACGGGGTGGTATCTAAGGATGCTGTGCCGTATAAACACACAACTGATGTCCATCTGTAATCTCATTGTCGCTGACGCTTACTTCTCCAAGGAGAGCTTCGTTACCGGAGTCAAGGAGTTGGGCTTCAACATCATAAGCCGCTTCCGTGACGACGTGAACCTGAAGTATCTCTATCGCGGTCCGAAGGCACGCAAAAGAGGGCGTCCCCAGAAGTTCGCGGGGAAAGTCGATCTCAAACACCTTGACATGGACATCTTCAAAGAAGAGTACTCTGTGGATGACAAACTTGTCTACAAGCTGTACACTGCAGAAGTCTGGGCGGTGAGTCTTGGCCGTGAAGTAAGAGTTGTCATCGTTGACTACCTTGACGCGGACAAGAAGACGCAGGCCAGGAAGGTGTTCTTCTCAACGGATCTGACTCTGTCTGCTCGTGATATCTTCGACATCTACCGGACGAGGTTCCAGCTGGAGTTTGTCTTCCGCGATGCCAAGCAGTTCACCGGGCTCACTCACTGTCAGGCCCGCAACAAGGAGGCTCTAGCATTTGCCTTCAATGCATCCTTGTCTTCCGTCAACGTTGCCAGGGCTTATGCCAGGCAACAGGGGCACAACCTTTCCGTCGGTTCAACCAAAACCCTGCTGCATAACGCTGCAATGGTGGATCGATTTATTGCAATGTCCGCGAAACATGCGAACTTGCGAACATGCGAACTTGCGATTAAATAACACTGATTTCAAAGAACTCTTATTCTACGGCGTTCGCGCCGTGGCGTAAAAACTATAAAACTAACGAACTATTGATCATTATGACAAAAACAAAAACTGTCGGAGTACTTCTTGCATTGATATGCCTCTGCTTCATCTCCTGTAACAAGAACACAGGCGAGGTGTTGCGCAAGGAGTACATTGAATTTTTCAAGAATGCCGACGATGAAGAGCCGAGTTCGGTTGTGAGCGTCCCGGTGACCGGAGGTGACGTTTCCTTTACCGTCCACTCCAACGTCGTGTTCAGTGCCCTCTGGCAGGATGACCAGAGCAAACCTTGGGCATCGGTGGAAAGCCTCGAGAAAAAAGGAGATGACCTCTACACCATCACCCTCTCCGTAATGCCCCGTGGCACTACCGCCTACTACACCCGCCGCACCGGCACCCTTATGCTCACAGCCCCTGACCAGCAGCTTGGTGCTTTCATCACTGTGCATCAGGGACTTATTACGCCCGTAGCCAGCGACTTCTCGTGGAGCAAATACGGCACTTCCGATCCCAGGAAACTTGACGGCACCGTCTATTCGCTCTGGATAAACAACGACAAGACCCGCGGCTGGGTACAGTCAGACGATGCCGCCGTATACGGCAAAAACGGCTTCCTTATGCTGGGCGACGAGACCGGACGAGGAGCAAGTATTTATTCCCCTTACCATGAGGCTATTCGCAACGATTCGCTTGCAGTCGTTTCATTCCGCGCCGTGGCATACACCGACATTGAAGGTGTACGCGACGCCAACAAGCTCACAGTGGAAATCATAGACGGAGGCGTGTTCCGCGACAACGGCTCTACCGTTATGGAGCTTGAAGCGCCTTACGCCAATACTGCATCTGAGAAATATCCCGCAGACTTCTGGACGGGTTCCGATTTCCTGCTCGGCATCATTTCTTCAGACCGCAACCCGTTCACCGGCAATACCCGCATACGCATCACGGCCGGCGATCCCGCCGCATCCGGGGTTAAGCCCAACCGTATTTTCATCGACAATTTCTACATCCGCAAGATTGATGAGGAGAACGGCGACGAAGATCTTTGGATTGCCAACGGAGGCAGCGGAAAGGACAAGCTTCTGGGCGCCGTCACCGGCGAAGAGAACCAATAAAACTTCTGGAATATGAGTACATTTCTACATAAAATAACGCTCCTTCTGGTCGTGCTGTTTGCCGGGTGCATCTGCACTGGATTGTACGCACAAGACAAGTCGCTGACCATCACGGGCAAGATTGTTGATTCCGACGGAGCCCCCCTTCCGAGCGCTACCGTGAGGATCCAGAACACCACAAAGGGCACCGCTGCCAGCGTCAACGGCACTTACTCCCTCACGGTCAACAAGGGAGACGTCATAGAGGTGCTGTTTATGGGCTTCAAGACGGCGACCGCCCGCATCACGGGCGACAGGACCGTGTACAACTTCACCCTCGAGGAAGACCGCAATATGCTGGACGAGGTTGTTATGATCGGATACGGTTCCGTGAAGAAACAAGACCTCACCGGATCTGTGGCCAACGTGAAAATGCAGGATATACAGAGCCTGCCGGTGCTTTCCGCCGACCACGCCCTGCAGGGACGAATCGCAGGTGCCGACTTTATGTCCACCGACGGCGCTCCCGGATCCACCACTACTATCCGTATCCGTGGTACACGTTCCATCACCGCATCAAATGAGCCTTTGTTCGTCGTGGACGGAATCATCGACGCCATCCACGACCTCAACGACCTCAACTCTGACGATATTGCCAGCATCTCCGTACTGAAGGATGCTTCATCCACGGCTATCTACGGAAGCCGCGGTGCGAACGGCGTCATTATCATCACGACGAAGAAGGGCACCGGGCGTAAAGGCCACACCGGAATCACGTTCAAGGGTGACGTAGGTTTCTCAAGGCTGCCCCGCAAGCTGGACATTATGAACGCCTCTGAATTCCAGATGTACCGCAATGATGTCGCATCTTTCGGAGCAGATGCCAACCATTCAGATATGTCCGGTCTCGATACCCCTCTGTCGCGCCTGATCCATAAGGACCCCTACCACGTCACCCAGAGCACCGACTGGATTGATGAAATCACGCGTACGGCGCTGACCCAGAATTACGCCGTGACGCTGAACGGTTCCGAAGACAAGCACAATTACTATGTTTCCCTGTCCTACAACGACACCCAGGGTATCATCCAGGACAGCGGCCAGAAACGTATAACGGGCCGTATCAACCTTGACCGCCAGATATTCAAATGGCTGAAACTCGGCTACAACGGATCCTACACCTGGCGCCACAACGACGAGAACAAGGCCACCCTTGGAGGAACTTCCTGGTATCAGGGCGCAGTCTATCTGAACCCCAATATGAAGCCGGAAGACACATTCAACGATTACTACTACTCCGGAGCCTGGATCAACACTCCGCGCTCGCTCATCGATATGAATACCCACTATCTCGAGCGCCACTCGATGACCAACAACTTCTCGGCCGTCGTGACTCCGGTAAAGAACCTGGAAATCCGCAGCGTGCTCTCCTATTATTTATATCAGAGGCACACCTACCGCTACTACCCCGGCACCCTGCCGACCAAGGGAGAGGACCAGGGCGGTGACGCCTACAGGGCCGAGTACGACGAGAATTCCCTCTCCACCGAAAACACCGCCACCTACAAGATGAAGTTCGGCAAGCACCATCTGGACATTATGGCCGGCCTTTCCGCCTACAAGTACGGGTCCAACAACTTCACCCTGAGCGGCAGCGGCTATATGGACGACGAGGTGATGTGGAACAATATGAACGCCGTGCAGGACAAGGAGACCTACAGCGCAGGCACCTCCGCATCCGCCACCCGCAAGTTCTCCGTGTTCGCCCGCGCCAACTGGAACTACGACTCGAGGTACTACCTGACCGCGACCGTACGCCGTGACGGTGCGTCCAACTTCGCCGCGAACCACAAGTACGCGACCTTCCCTTCCGGAGCTTTCAAGTGGAACATCGCCAACGAGCCCTGGATGAAAGGCGCCACCTGGCTGGATGAACTCTCGCTCCGACTGAGCGCCGGCCTGTCCGGCAACGACGCCATCTCGGCATACCGTTCCCACGCCGCCATAAGCACGACCACCGGCGGCTACCTCTTCGACGGCAAGCAGCCCGCGGCAGCATACCGCAGCAGGCTCGATTCCCCCGAACTGAAATGGGAAAAGACAGCTGCCTACAACATCGGTCTGGACTTCTCCGCTTTCAAGGAGCGCCTGTCCGTGACCCTGGAACTTTACGACTCCCGCACCTCCGACCTGCTGCTGAACGTGCCTACGCCCACCCAGGTCGGCTACAGCTCGAAATTCATCAACATCGGAAAGACCTCCAACAGGGGTATCGAGCTGTCCGTGGAGACCCGCAACATCGTGAAAAAAGATTTCAGCTGGATTACCTCCTTCACCTTCTCCCACAACCAGCAGATGGTTGAGGACATCGGCGGCGAAGAGTTCGTCTCCGCATACAACAGCCCCGGCAACAACCAGTATATGATGTACGGTTACGTGGCGGGCTACCCGCTGAACTCCCTCTGGGGATTCAAGTACGGCGGCACCTGGAAGAGCGCCGAGGAGCGCGCCCGCAACCAGGTGACCCGCGCCTACGTGTCCCTGTCCAACATTGACGGCGGTCCCCGCTACTACGACATCAACCACGACGGCATCCTGTCGCAGGACGACCTCGTGTATATGGGCAACGCCGACCCGTACCTCTACGGCGGCCTCCAGAACACCTTCCACTACAAGAACCTGCGCGTGGGCGTGTTCTTCGCCTACTCCCTGGGCGGCAAGATTTACAACTACTCCGAGTTCTATATGGCAGGTTCCATCTTCGGAAACCAGTACCGCTATATGCTCGACGCCTGGCATCCCGAACGCAACCCTTATTCGGACATCCCGAGGGCCGCGGCCAAGACCGACGCCGCTCTCCCGAGCGACTTTATGATCCACGACGCCTCCTTCCTGAGGCTCAAGAACATCTCGATCTCCTACACGCTGCCCTTCAAGCGCTCCAACTTCCTCAGGGACATCACGTTCAGCGCCATCGGCGAGAACCTCTTCCTCTGGAAGAACTACAACGGCTACGATCCGGACGTCTCGTCCGAAGGTACCTCTTCCACTCTGCGTCGTGTTGACCTCGGAGCCTATCCGAAGGCCCGCACCATTACTTTCAGTGTCCAAGTCAGATATTAAACACAAGGGCTATGAAATCAAGAAATTATATAATCACAACGATAGTTGCCGCAGCTGCCCTCTTCTCAGCCTGCTCGCTTGAGGAGGACCTCTCCCCCATTTCCACCCCGGACAATTACTTCAGGTCCAAGGCGGAGTGCGAATCCGTGGTCAACAGCTGCTACATTCCGATGAAGAGCTACTACAACTACACATTTATGCTCGCCACGGAGTGCTGTACCGACATAGCTTACTGCCCTTCCGGCACCCTGGACGCCCGTCTGGACATATCTCCCGCGACGCCCCGCCACGGGCAGACGGTGTGGACCCAGTGCTACCTCGGAGTCCAGCGCTGCAACTTTGCCATCAACGGCATCGAGAAATCCAAGGCGTTCATCGACAAGGACACCCACGAAATCGACGAGAAGAATTCCGACAGGATACGGCTCCTGTGCGAGGCCAAGGTCCTGAGGTCTTTCTATTACTACACCCTGACTTCTTTCTTCGGCGACGTGCCGTTCTATTTCGACGACGTCGAGGACCTCGCCACGCTTGACAGCCTTGCGGTGCTGCCCAGGATGGACGCCCGCAAGACCCGCGAAGCCTGTATAAGGGACCTTCAGGAAATCGCCCCCCTGGCATCCCAGACCCGCACCTCCGACAACAAGGAGCACCGTCTGGGCGCCGCCACGGCCTATATGCTCATCGCCAAGATGGCTATGTGGAACCAGGACTGGCACACCGCTCTCGAGGCTCTCGGACACATTGAAGACATCTACGGTGACTTCTCGCAGTACGATTACGCCGAGAACGTGATGTTCCGCAACAAGAACACGCCGGAATCCATAATGGAAATCCAGCACACCTACACCCAGGGCGGCACGGTCTATACCTCCAACGTGGCCTGCATCTGTATGCCTACGCCCCGCAGCGGCGACTATTACGACGGCATCCAGGTCGCCGAACTCGGCAGCCAGGCTACCGCCTGGGCTGCAATGAGGCCCAACGTCATCTTCTGCCAGGGCTTGCAGTCCAAGATGAGCAAGGACATCCGCAAGAACTACAATATGGCGTGGAGCTACGACGGGCACGACTTCAAGAACGTCAACACCCGCCCCTGGTGCGGTCCCAAGTTCTGGTGCCCCAATATGTACCAGACCAACGACGGCAACAACTACAAGATTTTCCGCTATGCCGACGCAATCCTGATGATGGCGGAGTGCTACAACGAGCTCGAGCAGGACGACAAGGCTGTCGAGTATCTCAACAAGACCCGCAACCGTGCAGGTCTCGCCGATTACGTGTACCGCAGCCACGTCCGTCTGCAGACTGAAATCCGCAACGAGCGCGCCCGCGAACTGTTCGGCGAGTTCCAGCGCAAGTTCGACCTCGTGCGCTGGGGCATCTGGTATGAAGAGACCCTGGCCAACAACAACTGGGACCGGGTCATCGAAAACATCCTCCCCTGCCACCGCTTCTATCCTATTCCTGAACAGGAAGTCATTAAATCGAAATACGCCCTAGACAATAAGGAATATGAGAAATATGGACTCTAAAAGATTATTCCGCACGGCCTTTGGCCTCGGCCTTGCCGCACTGATGCTTTTTGCCTGCGACAAGCCCTTTGAAATGAACCTCCCCCTGGCGGTGAACTCGCACAAGCTGACTTTTGAAAGCGCAGCAGGTTCTTCGCACATACTGATATGGTCGGACGGAAACTGGACCGCTTCATTCGGGCGCGAAATCAACTGGGGCTCCCTCAACAAGCTTGAGGGCTTCGGCAACAGCGACCTGGAATTCACCTATTCCGCCAACTACGGAGTGACGAGAAGCGTGGAGCTGATTCTCACCAAGGCGGAACTTCGCGACACCATCGTCCTCGTGCAGAAGGGCGCGGTATCCGGAGACAATGTATCCCTGTCGTTCAAGAGTCCCGCGCTTACGCTGCTCCGCAACGGCTACAGCGTCAACGCCCCTATCACTACCTCACTGATCTACAGCACCGAAATGATAGTGCCGCAGGTCGAGTTCTTTGACGCAGACGGCGTCTCGCAAGGAGTCGTAGTGGCAGGAAAAGAAGTTCCCGACACCCTCCACGTCATCCCCTGGATTTCCAATATGGCGATTTCGTCCGAGGACGGGCTGCATCTCAGTTACGACGTAGCTGAAAATGCAGGCAGCGATGCCCGTATGGCGGTGATGTCCATCAATGTCGAAGCCGCCGACGGCACGCTCTACTCTTCCCGCCAGACCGTGACCCAGGGCATCGAATCTCCCGCCCTCGAGCTGTCCGCAACCGAAGGAGAATACAGCGGATTCAACGGCGCATATACCGTCGCCGCCAACGCCAACAACGTGTATCCTTATACGCAGTTCCTCTCCGTGGAGAGCGACGCCGAATGGATTACGGGAGCGGCGCTGACTGCAAACGGACTGGTGTTCGCCGTCACCCGCAACGACACCGGAGCCCCCAGGACCGGCAACATCAACGTGACTTTCAACGACGGAGCAGGGACTACCCTGACCGCCAGGTACAAGATCTCGCAGATGTCCTATCCCGGCAGCATCAGTTTCACTGACGTGCGCGCCCTTTCGGACGGCGTCATCGACCAGGACAAGTACATAGAAGGCTTCATAGTCAGCGACCCTGCCAGCGCCAACGTGTGCCAGAGCCCGCAGACGGCCCAGTTCAAGTTCGACTTCGAGGAGAACTACAAGACGGCCTACATCGAGAGCGTGGACGGCCGGTACGGCTTCCGGCTGAAATTCGAGACCCGCGAGGACAACGTGACCGAGCGCTGGTCGAGAGTCCGCATCAACGTGGGCGGCCTTAAACTGGTGCGCCAGGCAGATCCGCTCTGCTTCACCCTCGAAGGCCTGACCGCCGCAAGCATCATCGAGACGGTCTCCGCACCCGACGAATTCCTCGTGCCGGCCAAGAAGAAGACCGTCGCAGAACTCAGCGACGATGATATCTACACTCTGGTGACGCTGCAGGACATAGAGATAATGTGCAAGGACGGCTCATACACCAACTGCACCGACGGCTACTCCATCAAGGACGCCACCGTCAATCCCCTGTCCGGAGCGACGTCCCCCCGCTGGGACACCGCCCCCCTGCTTATGAGCGACAAGTCAGGCAACGTGATATATATGCTCACGAACGCTATGGTGCCCTGGAGACGTAACGGCACAACTTACGGCAACGGCTCCGAGGTCGTAGCCCAGGGGTCCGGAGCTTACCGCGGAATCATCACCGCTGAAGAGCTCGTCCGCTACGGAGAGCTCGGGCGCTACAAAATCCGTCCTATGGCCCAGACCGATATCCAGCTATCGAACCCCGCATTCTCCAAGACCATTGTGGAATGGAACTGGAACGACAAGCAGACCGACGTGAAGCCTGAAATCGGAGACGGCACCCTGAACCTTTACGACGCCACGCTCGCGGCCAATGCCGACTTCAACAGTATGATGAGCCACGAGTACGACAAGAAAGGACAGGCCGGCCTGATACCGAACGGAGCCCTTCTCGCGACCCGCAAATGGTGGAACTTCGCTGAAGACAGAGGCGAATACTTCGACATCAGCTTCTCCACCGCAGGCATTTCCGGCAGCAACCTCATCTTCGGCATCGTATGGAACCACGGCCAGATGAACAACACCACGCTTGACTCCCCCGCCCACTGGAACCTGCTCTACTCCATCGACGGAGGCAGCACTTTCAAGCCGGTGCCCGATGCGGAAATGATCAAGAACCGCTCCATAGTATGGTGGACCACGACCTCCCAGGACGCCTGTCCGGGATTCAAGGACCACCTGAGGAAACTCCCCGCGGAGTGCTTCGGCAAGGACAAGGTCATCCTGCGTATGCAGGTAGCCGACAAGGTCACCGACAAGGCCCCTGCTACCGCTGCTGCATCTTATCTCACGAATCTCGGTATCGAGCAGGCCAGCCTCACCGACAAGGCCACGGGCATCCGTATCGGTACCATCACTGTCCGTTATAATTAGCGAAGAATATGAAAAACATTATACCTCAAGCTCTTGCGTTTCTTTCCATAATGGCTGTGGCCTCCGCCTGCCATTACGACGACGCAACTCCGGTCGCCCTTGTAGAACTCGGCGCGACCCAGAAAGAG
>ONLD01000067.1:0-9842 GCA_900318565.1 uncultured Bacteroidales bacterium | reverse complement strand
CGCGACCCAGAAAGAGTATGTCATTGACGAGGATGGAGGTTCCATAAAAATCGCGGTATTTTCCAACGGCGCCTACCACATCGACAATCTCGACGAAGCGAAGTGGCTGGCCCTGGACAAGACTTCCGGAGTCGGCGACGATTCGCTGAAGGTGACGGCCACGATGAACGAGGAGTTCAAGCGTATGAGCCGGATTGTGCTCTGCAGCGACGTGGACTCCAGGCGCGATACCATTTCCATCAAGCAGAAAGGCTCCCTCGTGGCTGCCCTGACAAAGGAGAACACCTCCATCGTGCTCCCCGGAGCCGGAGGCACGGTCACCGAATCCGTGTCCACGAACGTCCCCTTCTCCTATATGACCGTTGACATAGAGTACCCGGAAGGGGCTCCTTCGGGCTGGGTCAAGGACGTCACCATCGACGACGCCCCTCTCACTGACGGCAGCCACGCCCTGAGCATCACCTCCGACGCCAATCCCGACGCCACGGTGCCCCGTACCGCGGTCATCAATATGTCGTACACCGACGGATGGGGAGACCAGGTCTCGGTGCTTCTGAATCTGGTCCAGCGCAACGCCAAAGAGGGCATCGGAGTGACCATTCCCTTCAGCGACCTGTTCGGGGCCTATTCCACGGGTAAGGCCATCGAGGACTATATCATCCTCGACGGAATCGTGGTCAGCAACCCCGAATCCGGGAACTCCGGCGAGAACGAGCAAATAACCACTTCCAGCATTGATTATACAGGAAGTGAGCGTACAATCTACCTTGAAGCCCCCGACGGCAGCAGAGGCGTGATGATATTGCTCAGCGACTCATCCGACAACATCTTCAAGCAGTTCGACAGGGTCCAGATTCTCCTGCACGGAGCAATTGCGAACCTCTACGAAGAGCCTGACAGGGTGGTCCTGCGCAATGTCACCAAGAATATGGTCGTGTCGCAGGTGGCCGGCACAAAGAGCTCTGTTCCGGTAAAGGAAAAGTATATCGGCGAGCTCACCGATGCGGACCTGTTTACCTATGTCACCCTGAAGGATGTGGAATTCCCCGTCCGCAAGGGTTCGATCACCCCTGTCAACGAGGGATATGCAATCGGCACCGGTGCACACCGCATCTCGAAGTATCCACTTTTGGTGCGCGACATCAATGCCAACCACATTTATATGTACACCAATACGGTGTGCCTGTACCGCAATGACGGCACCCGTCTCCCCTACGGTTCCGGAAAGATCAGCGGAGTCATTGTGCACGAGCGCTTCCCCCGCTTCGAATGGCGCGAGGGTGCCGACCCGGGCGAGATGGATGATGACGTGACCCTCGGCAACATCGGCCGCTACCAGATCCGCCACCAGTGCAAGGAGGACATCTGGGGACAGATGAAGGACAGCGTCGAAGACAGCTTCTCCGCCCTCCTGACCGAGTACCGCTACTGGTATCCGGACCTCGAGAACCAGGTCTGCCGCCCCACCTACGGGGAAAACGGATGGATGACCCATACCTACCAGCAGAAGTACACCGGCAGCGCAGCCAAGGAGTATCTGCAGGCGACCTACAAGCAGCATATGTGGGGCGCAGGCACATACGAGTACCTTGGTCCTATGGGCAACCTCGCCACCCGTATGTTCGGCCTCAACTGGGGCAACCATAACGGTCTGGGAATAGTAATCGACCCTGCAAAGGAGCATTTCGACACGGAACACGCAGCCCTGGCAAACCTGCTGAGCTACAATTCCGACGGCACCATCGAATGGTGCGGTCCCAATGCCAAGAGCGCCGATGCAGTAGGTACAACTATGGGAGGCGGCGGTATCAACAACCAGTCTTCCAGTATGTACGGAAAGAGCAATGTCTACGGTGGATGCTTCACCGGGTGGGCATCACACTACTGGTGGGACTACGACACCTCCCGTCCTCACGGCTGGATGTTCAATTTCTCCACCGAAGGCATTTCCACGAGCCATATTTCAATGCAGATTTCCGTGCTGAACACCCAGCAGAACTGGTACTCGCCGCGCTTCTGGAAAGCCGAGTGGTCAGAAGTAGACAGCATGGATGCGAAGGACGATTCCCAGTGGCATCTGATAGGCAACTACACCATACCTGACGTATCGGTGTGGGCCAACACCCTGTATTCCTCGATCGTGGGCTACAAGTCCATAGACTTCGAGCTTCCGCTGGATGTCCTCGGTAAGCCCAATGTTTACGTTCGCCTTGTCCCTGTGAGCGACGTCTGCAGCAACGGTTCGGACTATGCAAACGACATACTCATCAACCAGCCTGCCGGCGATGGAGCCCACGCTAGTTCTATTGAATACTTTGCAATCAGATACAACAAATAGTTATTATTATGAAAATAAAGACAATTAAGTATTCCGCCCCGGACATTGACAGCTGGCTTCTGGGGCCCGAAGGCCTGTTGTGCCAAAGTCCCGATCAGCTGGAGGGAATCATCCCTGACGAAACTGAAGGTATTGTTTTTTAAGCAGGAGGACGCAGTATGAAAAAGAATTTGTTTATTGCAGCATTCGTGCTTGCAGCGGTTTTTTCCGCCTGCCAGGTTAAAGAGAATATCGAAACTCCCGCCGCAGGGTCCAAGATGATTGAGGTTCGTGCCGTCATAGCCGACGGAGAGCTGACCAGGACGACCCTTGATGAAGGCTCCACCGACTTCCATTGGAGCGAAGACGACCTTCTGATGGCTTGGGACGGCGAGGCCGCCACCCCGGACTGCGCCATCAGCAGCATTGACGACAGTGGTGTGGCAAGCTTTTTGGTCCCTGAGGGGACAAAATGGGTTGTTTACCCGTCACGCGCCACGGCAAAGGAAAGTAGTGGTTATGACAACGGCAAGTGGACTTGGAACCGCTCCAACGGCCACCATCTTTCCGAGGACGGCTCCGAGCTCATTCCTAACGGCGCCAGTCCTATGTTCGGAGAGCTCAAGAATGGCGTGCTCACATTTAAAAATATGTGCGGCTTCATACAGTTCCAGCTCACCGGATCCAAGAAACTGACCAAGCTCAGCTACAAGACCAACAACATTGAATCCCCCGCGATCAGCGGCAAGGTCCGCCTGGAGGATATAGAACAGAATCATATTCTTTCTTACCCTGTACTCCACGAGGTTAGCACCTCAGGTGTAACCAGGTATGACCACATCACAGTGTCCGGCAGGGAAATCCAGCTCAGTTCCACTCCTGTGAGCGTATATGTGGTAGTGCCTCCCGCAACATACAAGAGCAGCGAGCTTGTACTTGAATTCTCCGACGGCACCGCAGCCGCCCTTATTGCCAGCAACGACCTTACGGTCGAGCGCAACAAGGTTTCAAAAATCAAGCCCATTGATACCGATGCCCTGTTCCCTTCCG
The DNA here is from genome assembly GCA_900318565.1 of uncultured Bacteroidales bacterium. GTDB lineage: Bacteria > Bacteroidota > Bacteroidia > Bacteroidales > UBA932 > Cryptobacteroides. The sequence goes on along the minus strand of ONLD01000067.1, from coordinate 6,475 downwards.
CTCCCGAAGCTCTTGATGCAGATGGCCAGTCCAACTGTTATCTGGTAATTGCCGGACAGGATGAAAAGGACTATAGCTTTACCGCAAAGAAGATTGTATCCGGCGAGACTTTCGACCTTGCCCGCGTGGCAAGTATCTTGTGGTCCGAATCCCCTACTCTTGTAAAAAGAGTAACCTATAACGCCAACAACAATCAAGTCACGTTCCGCTACGGCGGCAATGGCGAGGAAGGTAATGCCCTGATTGCTCTTGACCAAGGCTTACTCGGCACCGGAGCTACTCTTCTGTGGAACTATCATATCTGGGTCACCGACAAGCCGGAGAATATCCTGATGGACGAAACCGAGATGCCCCACGCAATCCTGGACCGTAACGTAGGTGCCACCTGGGCCCCCAAGAGCGAGTCAGAAATAACCGAAATGACCAAGGCGCAGTGGCTTGAGACTATCGGCACCTATTACCAGTACGGCAACCATATTCCTTATCCCCGTCTGACTGACACCAAGAATTCCACCGCTGCCTGGGACCAGCGCCGCGTGGCTGTGATGTATGGTTTCAGCAATTATTGCCAGCGTTTCGCTAATAGTGCTTCAGCAAAAGCTACATTGGCCGAACAGGAGCAGTATCCTAACTACCTCTATCATAAGAGTACCGGTAACAAAGTCGGTTCCTCAAGTGAAACTGTATGGACTCAGGTTGCCCTGAAGGGCGGTCCCACCGGCGACGAAGGACTTGATATCTGGCAGGCCAGCAACACAGCAACGGCAAAGTGTACCGACTATGATCCTTGCCCTCAGGGATATTGCTTCATCACGGCCACCTACACCTACCAGGAGACCCTTAACAATGAGGTTACCGACCATATGCTTGGAGGTTATTTTGCCGGGAAGTATAATATGGATACCAGCGGGCACGTGATGTACTTCCCTGCTGCCGGTTATCTGGGCAATGGAAAATTCTCGCTTGTCGGTGGAGTTTCCGACAACAAGGGTCGCGTAGTTTACTGGTCTTATTACGGAGATGCCGCGACTAATATGGACAAGATTTTCCGCAGGAATTATATGAATATGGCCCAGAAGAAATTCGCTTTCGACAACCAGCCGTTCTCTTCCCAGGCGCACAATATGCGTTGCCGCGTCCTGGAAAAAGGCGAATAGAATTAACTCTCACTCAAACAACAAAGCAGCTCTCTAAGGGCTGCTTTGCTGTTTTATCAGAGTGCGAAATCTACGATTATCGGTCTATGGTCCGAAGGCATCCTGAAATCGGCCACATAGGGGCTCTTGGCGCCCTGATAATTCCACTGGTCTGCCAGTATGAAAGCATTCACTACTTTGTCCATAAGGGACGGGGAGACATAGACATAATCAATCCTGCTGGTCCCGTAAGTGCTTGCCATAAAGTTGTCCGGTCCGGGATAAAGCTCCTGTATCACATCTTTCATATCCGTCTGGTTCAGGATGACATCCTGAGTCAGCAGCAGGGTATTGTTGGCCGCATAACCATAGGTGCCGTTATCCAGCCTGGAGCGCGAATTCATATCCCCGAGCAGCACCCAGTCTTCCACATTGGAATAATTGCTGCCGTTGATAGTCTTGTCCACTATGTACTGCATCTCGAACTGACGGTAATAATCGCCCTCGTGGGCTGAAGTGCTGGCAGCCTGATTGGCAGATGACACGCCGTAACCGTAGCTATGAGGCCACATATGACAGGTCACAAAATGAAGTTGCCTCCCGCCGGCAGTGACTCTCTGAACGGCGGCACCGTGGGCAACAGGCTTCCCGGAAGTGCCTGTATTAGTGATTTTCAGCAGCGTGGATATGGGATACCTGGCAGTAATCTCCTGAGGATAATTGTCCCTCCAGCCTCCGAGTGCAGAATAATTATGACCGTAACGTTTGGCAAGCGAAGGCCAGTTGTTCGGCAAGTAGCAACTCGAGGACGGAGCTGAGGTATATGTGTTGTCTTTGTAAATAGAGGCCGCCTCGCACCACACGCACACGTCTGGATCGTACTTTTTCACGAAAGCAACGAAATTGTCGTAGTTGGCGGGCTGGTCATACCACATTCCGTTCTGGATATTCCAGTACATCAAACGCAGGTTGCCCTTGCGGGAAGTGCCGGGGACGGCCCGCATTGTGATTTCGTCAATCCAGAAACCGCGCACGCCGTACGAAGAACTAGCGCTGCGCAGATCCAGCATCGTGGCGTCCGTGGCATTGAGGATATACATTTCGACCGTGTGCCACTCCTTGGCCTGCGCTGCGGAAGCGGGAATGCTCACAATGCTCTTGCTGTATTTGGCCTCGCAGTAATTGGACTTGTAGACAAGCGACATCGGATCGACCTCTACGCCGTCCACCTTGCAAGACCTCAGGTATCCGGCATTGAGCAGCTGGACGATAAGGCCGGAGTCGTTGTAGCCATTCTGCAGGCAGAATTTGAATGATAGTTCCACATCCGTGACGCTGCTTATATTCCTTATGAATGGCGTGCGAAGTATGCCCCTGTAATTGTTGCCAGTGCCAACCGACAGGTAGCCTGGGCGCTCCTGGCAGCGGCTCAAGAATGTCCAGTCTGCCAGATTGCGGCTGACAATATAAGAGTCGCTCGTAGCGTGTACATCCCCGACCACAGTATTGTCCTGGGTGCCGCCCTGGATGAATCCAATACCGGGATTGCCGTATTCAACGGGGGCCACAGACTCTTCATAGCCCGTGCGGGTAAGGCCGGCCGAAGAGTTGATTGCCGTATCATCGGGCGAGAATGCGACTGAGCCGTCTCCCGACATAATATCGCCGCCCCACACGAAGTTGTCGAAGCCCTCGTAGAACAATAAATTCTCATCGGGTCCCCAGGTTATGGGCACGTTTATAGACTTTCCCGGACTGACATTTACTGCTGTCAGGACCTTACGCATCATCCTGTGTGATGCGTCACATACGGTTATTTCAAGTCCGCCCGAGTAATTGCCCGGGCTGATGAACACAGGGACAGTCAGCTCGCTTGACCCAAGCTTAACGAAATTGCCCTCATTCGTGCAGTTCACCACCGCCCAGTCAAGTCCGCGGGCAATTCCGAAGCCTTCGGAGGAGGAATACGCCGCCTTGCCGCTCAGGGCCTCTCCCCCTATGGCCCTGACCTTGACGGAGGTTATGGAGGCAGTCCCCTTGAGCTTTACATTCACAACGCTGAGGCAGTCCTGGAAATCAAGCACGTTCCCCATCCCGGGATTCCAGCTAAGATAACGGGGGAACGACTTCATAGCCGCCGCGGTAGTACTCCAGAATTGAGAATAAGGCACCATAGCATCGGTGAATACATCGGTGCCGCACCATTTCGCCGCTTCAGGCCCGGTGAGGGCAAAATCGTACTTTTTGTCCACAGCTTCTGGTGCTTCTACATAGAAACGGCCGTCTTCATCCTTCAGGATGTCGCATTCGCTGCCGTTTACGTTGAGATTGAATCCTGTCAGGTCATTTGCAGACGCCGTGACGTAGAAACGCACCTTGCCCTCAGTGGCAGTGACGGAATTAAAGCCTTCAAGATTACCGAAGATGCCTCTTTTGATCGTCCTCGAACGCCTGGAGACCAGTTTAGAATCCGGAATACTTCCATTATGGACCAGAGTGACGCTAAAGCCCTCAGGAAGAGACACTGGGTACATCATCGCAAAATAGTACTTCCCGGGTACAAAACCGCCCTGGGGCGCGGTGAGGATTATTTCATCATAGCCATCGCTAATTCCCTGCAGTTCAGGCACGCCTCCGGTCATTTTGACCTGGGCCTTGCCGGCAAGCAATTCCCCGCCGCAGCCCTTGATTCTCACTTCACTCACACTCTCCTCGGCAAGCGAGAAACGAATACCGCCGGCGACATTGCGGAAGAGCAGCTTGTTCCCTTCTGCAATTGCTATGGTCGGAGAAAGATCAGTATCGAAAGTGCCTTCCACGGCATTCTGGCGCTGGGGCAGGAATACGGTAAACACTCCGTCCGCAGAGACGGCAGCCTCTTCGCCTGCCGGGTAGATGGCATAATATGTATCGGCATCTGCCGCCTCACCTTTGAATACAGCCACAGGGCCGGGCTCAGTCTCCTGGCTTGTAAATACTGATCCGGGAGCACCGGCTCCTGCAAATACGGATATCTTGTCACCGACCAACCACCATACGCTTTTACCGTCGGGCTGAATGGCAGTCTTCGTATGAGGCTCAGAGCTTTCACGATCGGCCGTGAATGTCATTTCCCGTATTGCCGGGGTATCAGGAGCTGTTTCTTTCAAGCAGGCTGACAGCGTCATTGCCAACAGTGCTGGCAGACATATTGATTTTAAATGTTTCATATCATTTCTTTATTTCTGGGCGCATTTTGGCGTATTTTAATAGGAGTAACTTTTCGCCGAATTCGTCGAAGCGGACACGGGCCTTGAGTTCGGGGACCTTGCCGGTGATTTCAAGGATTTCACCGGAGCCGAAGCGGTTGTGCTCGATGCGCTGCCCGGCCCGGAAGTCGGTCATAGGCGAGGGAATGAAATCCTGGTCAGCCGGGGGCAGCGGCCGTCCGGAGGCAGAGCCCACCGAGGCGGCACCCGCAGGCCTGCCGGCGGCGTGGCCGCCCGTGGCCGCGTGAACGGGAGGGACCCGCTGCGAAGCAGTGGGAGGAATGAGGGGCGAAGCCCCGAACCTGCCGGCAGGCCTGTGGGTGCTGCCTCGGGAGTCCGATCCATCCCTGTATGAGCCACCCCCGTTGCCGAACCGGTCAAGCCGGCCGCCGGCCCAGCGGGAGCCGAAGCCGCCCCACTCGTGGCGCAGTCCGTCATTGCTGAAATCCTCCTCGTCAAGAGGGGTCTCCATATAATGCGAATCTATCTCCTTAAGGAAGCGCGACGGGGAATTGGATTCGTGCTTTCCATTGCGCATCCTGGTGCCTGCAAACGACAGGGTCACGGACTTCCCCGCCCTTGTCACGGCCACGTAGAACAGCCGCCTCTCCTCTTCTATATCTTTCTGGGAAAGCAACATAGACTGGCTCGGGAACAGGTTGTCCTCCAGGCCTGCGATGAACACATACGGGAACTCAAGGCCCTTGGATGAGTGTACTGTCATCAGGGCGACTTTATTGTTTGTTGTCTCGTCGTCCCGGGTATCTTTCTCGGCCGAGCTGAGCAGCGATACATTTTCGAGATAGTCATCCAGCGTGAAGGTATCCTCAGCACCTTCCGCCTCTTCTTCCCGCTCCTCGACAAATGAGGCCACGGAGTTGATAAGTTCTTCGACATTGCCGAGCCGGGCCTGACCGTCTATTGAATTATCCGCCTTGTAGAACGGCAGGATGCCGCTTTTCTCGGCTATTTCCTGAACAAGTTCGAATGCGTCGGTAACGGGCCTCTTCTGCGCAAGAGCGTCTATCATCGTGCAGAATTCGCGTATCTTGAGGATGCCTGCGCTGCGGAGCGAAAACGCCGCCAGGCCCTCCAGCCAGGCCGCCCGGAAAAGTGAAGTCCCGTTTGCCCGGGCAGCAGCCTCCAGGGCACGCAGGGACGTGTCCCCGATGCCGCGGGCCGGCGTGTTCACCACGCGCTTGAAGGACTCATCATCCATCGGATTCACCACCAACTTGAAATAAGCCATCAGGTCCTTGACCTCGGCCCTCTCGAAAAAGGAGTTACCGGAATAAATGACATAGGGAATATTACGCCGGCGCAGCTGCTCTTCCAAGGGGCGCGACTGGGCATTGGTGCGGTACAGAATTGCGAAATCCTGATACTGGGCGCTGTCCTTTCGCACCCGGTCCTGTATTTCAGAGACAATGTCCACAGCTTCGTCCTGCTCCGTGAAGGCCTTGATAAGATGTATCTTCTCCCCTTCCGGCCCTTCGGCATAGCAGTGCTTGGGAATACGGCCCGCATTGTGCTCTATTATGGAATTGGCCGCCTCCACAATGTTACGTGTGCTGCGGTAGTTGCGTTCGAGCCGGAAGAGCTTGCACTCCGGGTAGTCCTGCTTGAAATTGAGGATGTTCTGTATCTGGGCACCGCGGAAAGCATAAATCGACTGGGAGTCATCCCCTACCACGCAGACATTGTGGTGGGCCTCGGCGAGCTTGCGGATTATCAGGTACTGGGCCTTGTTGGTGTCCTGATACTCATCCACCATAATGTGCGAGAAGCGGGAGGAGATGTTTTTCAGGGCTTCGGGATTGTCGCGAAGCAGTATGTTCATATTGACCAGGATGTCGTCGAAGTCCATCACTCCGGACTGCTTGAGACGTATCTGGTAACGCTCGTAGATATCAACGATGTGAGGTTTCTTCGCGTGCATATCGGCGACCAGGGCGTTGCGGTCGTTTTTGTAGGCGGAGACCGTGACCAAATTGTTTTTCGCGGAAGAAATCCTGGAGAGCACCTCCCTGGGCTTGTACACGGAATCATCCAGGCCCAGCTCCTTTATCACGGTCTTAACCGCAGAGGTGG
>ONLD01000010.1 GCA_900318565.1 uncultured Bacteroidales bacterium | reverse complement strand
AAAAGGATAGCTATTTATTTTAAATGCCCAGCCTTTATCTGGAAGAATTTGTACAAAAAAGAGGATGACCTCAAGTCCTAAGACTTTTTAGTCACCCTCATAATTTCTTTTATTATCTTTGCACTGAATATTAGAACACTAAAGTTATGCTAGCAAAGTTTTCCGTAAAAAATTTCCGGGGATTTACTGATAGAATTGAACTAGACCTTACAAGGCATAGCAACTATAATTTCAGTACTTATGCCATTAAGGATGACATTATTAAGAATGGTATCATCTATGGCCCCAACGGTTCTGGCAAGACAAATTTTGGTCTCGCCATCTTCGACATAGTGAATCATCTTACCCAAAAATGGAAAAAGGCTGACTACTATATAAACTTCACTTATGCTGGCAGCCAGACAATTCAGGTAGAGTTCGATTATACTTTTGTTTTCGGCGCCCAGACTGTTGAGTATCGATATAGCAAGGACTATCACGGACTCCTCCGGAGCGAGGAAATGCTTGTGGATGGGAGACAGCTGTTTAAGAGGGAAGCGGGTAAATTCCATATAGATGTCAAGGAATTTCCGATGGATCCAATGTTTCAAAAGAATCTGGCTGATAACGCAAATAACGTGTCTATCGTCAATTTCCTTCTGACATCTTATCCGCTTGCTACGGATCATTATCTGTTGCAACTGCAGAAGTTCGTCAATGGAATGCTTTGGTTTCGCAGCTTGGATATAACTGAATTTATCGGACTTGAGAACAATACGACATTCCTAGATGAGTACATAATTCGCAACAAATTGATTGATGATTTCAGGAGGTTCTTGTTGAACGTGAGCGGGCAGGATTTTAAGTTCGCCACCCCTAACCCAGGAGATAAGAATCTCTTCTGTGTCATTGATAAAAAAAAGATTCTCTTTGATCTGATAGTATCCACAGGAACCAGACATCTTCGGCTGCTTTATTTTTGGATGAAACGCATGGGGAATGCCACCTTTGTCTTTATCGATGAGTTTGATGCGTTCTACCATTTCAAACTGTCCTTTGAAGTTTGCAAACGGCTGTTTGCCATGCAATGCCAGGTATTCACATCCTCTCATAATACATATCTGATGACGAATGACCTTTTGCGACCGGACTGTAACTTCATTCTTAACGAGAATAAGATTAAGCCGCTCTGCGATTGCACGGACAAGGAACTTCGTTTCGGACACAATATTGAAAAACTCTTCAGAGGCAATGCGTTCCAGGTATGATATTGTTCGTTTTTGAAGGCAAGAGGCGCGAGCCGGACATTTTCAGGACACTTGAATTCCTGTTTTTCCCAAAGGGGCAGGCAATAGTCTGTTCCTTTGGAAACAATATCTATGAGCTATATCGACAACTGAAAGCGTTGGATGGAAGCGGGGATATCGTATCAATCCTTCGGGAAAAGTATAGGGATAGTCCTGAAAGCCCATTCGGTCCAGATACCAAGTCTTCTGATTTCTCCGAAATCTTCTTGTTCTTCGATTATGACTTCCAAAATAGAAACTTGACTATGGAGCAAATGAACAGGCAGATTTCTGAGATGCTTGAACTGTTCAACAACGAAACAGATAATGGTCAACTCTATATCAATTATCCTATGATAGAAGCGATAAGATATACAAAAGAGTTGCCAGACAGTCATTTCTCGGAATACTGTGTATCACGAACCGATTGCCATAATAAAGGATTTAAGGATTTAGTCCAGTCGTTCTCAACTTATGGAAGTCTTGACTTTATTGTCTTCGATTTTCGTAAATCTCCAAGCGAGAAAATAATATCTACTGTCAAGCAGAATTGGGCTTTGTTGGAACGTCAAAATGTGGTCAAGGCAAATAAGATATGCAATGGAGAACTAGAGATTCCCACTGATAAGAGTACTATTTCGCAACAGAGAATATTTGAATCGCAGTTATCTCAGTTCATCATACCAAAGGACGAAGTTGCTATCCTCAGCGCTTTCCCTTTGTTCAACTTCAACTATTTCAAGCATTAGAATATGCAACTTGGTAAAAATGACGCGCATTACGGATCTGCGCACACACTGAGGCTAACCTTGAAAACGGGTGGGCGATTTCGCGAAAATGTGATTTTTGGGGTAAAACTTATTCCGAAAATGTGATTTATTATGGAATTGCTGAAAAGAATAATTGACACTTTTCTTGCTTCATAGAAACAGAATCCGCTGCGTAAGCCACTAATTGTCAAGGGAGCCAGGCAGATTGGGAAGACCCGTTCCATCCAAGCATTCGGGCAAGCGAATTATGAATCGGTCATCGAAATAAACTTTGTCCTACAGAAGAAGTTCCGATCTATTTTCGATAACGGCTATGAGGTGGACACTATTATCAAGAACATATCCCTGCTTGAACCCACTTGGAAGTTCATTCCTTACAAGACCCTCATTTTCTTTGACGAGCTACAGAATTGTCCTGATTGTGCCACATCCCTCAAATCCTTCAACGCCGATCCGCGTTATGACGTAATCTGCTCCGGTCCTCTTATGGGCATCTACTATGAGGAGATTGAGTCCAATGCCGTTGGAAACAAAGAGGATTATGAGATGCACTCTATGGATTTTGAGGAGTTCCTGTGGGCAAGGGGATACTCCGAGACGCAGGTAGAGAATCTCTACACTCATATGGTGAATCTCACGCCTTTCTCCGAATTGGAATTGTCCACCTATATGGATATCTTCCGCGACTATATGACCATAGGAGGTATGCCGGAGGTGGTGAAGATGTACATCGACAACGGCCACTTCGGCGGTACACTGGAGCTACTGCGGCAACTGCTCCTTGACTACGAGGAAGATATCACCAAATACGCCAAGGATTCAGACAAAGCCAAGATTCTGGCTGTTTACAGGCATATTTCTACTTTTCTTGCCAAGACCAGCAAGAAGTTTCAGATTACCAAAGTGGCCCATGGAGCCAGGAATCGTGAATACATCGGTGCCGTTGAGTGGCTGGAGAAAGCCGGCGTGGTGAATGTTTGTTACTGCTTAAGCAATCCGGAACTCCCCCTCAAAGGCAACTACGACGCCGATACATACAAAGTCTATTATCACGACACGGGCCTGCTCATTGCTTCTTTGGACGAGGAGGCCCAGGAAGATCTACGGGCCAATAAAAACTTCGGTACCTATAAAGGTGCCATCTATGAAAACGTCGTCGGCGAAATGCTTCGCAAATCCGGCTATGAGCAACTGTACTACTATAAGAACGATAACCCGGCTTTGGAAATGGACTTCTTCGTCCGCGATTCCGACTCGCTGATTCCTGTCGAGGTAAAGGCACGTGACGGAGCCACTGCCTCACTAAACCACCTCATCGATTGGCAGTCTTATCCTGATGTCTCCTATGGAATCAAGTTAGGGTACAAGAATATCGGATGGGGTGGCAAGTTTTACACGTTCCCATATTTCCTCGCCTTCCTGTTGAAGCGGTTTCTCAAGGAGGCCGGGCATCACAGCACTCTCCCGGGTGCTCCCGGTGGGACATAATTTATCCCATCAGGAGCACCCGCCTGCTGGAATTCAGCGAAAAAACACCCGCTACAGCGGCGCAAGGGGAACCTTCCCCTTGTCCCCTGGGGGTGCAGGGGGATAGTAGCCGGGGCCGCTTGCGGCCCATCTCGGCCTCTACGGCAGAAGGCCTCCAGCGTATGCTGAAGGCCTTCTGGCGGAGAGGACGAGATTCGAACTCGTGGTACGGAATGACCCGTACGTCGGTTTAGCAAACCGGTGGTTTCAGCCACTCACCCACCTCTCCAATCTCACCACGCTTTGTCAAACGGGACTGCAAATATAAGTATTTTTATATAATTTGCAAACTATTTGCCGACATACAGGAAATCGCTCTACCTCTGTACATAGCCCAGTGTGGCGACGCTGATGCGTACCTGCGCGCCGAAGGCTTCCCGTAGCGCGAGGGTGCAGGAGGCCAATGTGGAGCCGGTGGTGAACACGTCATCGACCAGCAGGATGTGCCGGGGAGTTCCGCTCCCGCGGCGTGCCCGGAAAGCACCCTGCACGTTGCCCGCCTTCTCCTCCACGCCCACGCGCGTCTGGCTGCGGGTGCGGCGCGTACGCCGGAGCAGGGAAGGCTCGAAGCGCAGCTCGCGGGATTGGGAAAGCACCCTGTGCACCTCCCGGGCAATGATTTCGGCCTGGTTGTAGCCGCGCCAAAAGCGGCGCGTCCAATGCAGCGGCACGCAGCATACCAGGTCCACGTCGGCAAAGTGTCCGGCGGACGCGATATTCCGCCCCAGCAGGCGGGCGAAATGCCGGCCAGCCGGGAAGTTGCGGTCGTACTTGAGTGCTTGCGGGATATAGTCGTAGCCGCTGCCGGAGACATAGTGGAAGAGGGCGGTCGCATATTGATATGCCACGGCGCCGTCGCCCGCGGAGAGCAGCCTCCCGTTGAAAGTATCCGCCATAGGGTTGCGGGGCATACTCTCGAAGTGCGTCAGCGGCAGGTCCGCTTCGCATTCGATGCACAGATGCCGTTCCGATGGCAGCAGCTGCCGTCCGCATACCAGACACACCCTCGGCATCATAAGGTCCGAGAGGCAGAGCAGCAGCGAGTGAAGTTTAAGTCCGGTTAAGCGAGGGTCCATAGTGAATCAGCTCGTAAGCCCTCCGCAGCAGTCTATCACCTGCCCGGTGACGTATGTGGACAGGTCGCTTGCAAGGAAGAGCGCCACGCCGGCGACTTCCTCCTTCGTGCCCCAGCGGCGCAGGGGAATGTAGTTAAGCCAGTACTCTTTCACCTTGTCGCTCAGCGAATCCAGCAGGCCGGCGTCGATAAAGCCCGGGGCAAGCACGTTGGCACGCACTCCGCGGCCGCCCAGTTCCTTTGCCACCGACTTGGCAAGCCCCACGAGGCCACCCTTGGAGGCGGCGTAGTTGGTCTGTCCGATGTTGCCGTGCTGCCCGGCGGACGATCCCATAAAAATGATGCTTCCGCTGCGCTGGCGGGCCATAATCCCGCTTACGGCGCGGGCGTAGTTGAACGCCGACTTGAGGTTGGCTGCAATCACCTCGTCCCACGCATCCTCGCCCATACGCATAAGGAGCGTGTCGCGGTTGATGCCGGCATTGCACATCAGTATGTCTATGCGTCCGAAGCGCTCCTGCACTTTGGCGGCGACCTCCTGCGCGGCGGCAAAATCCACCGCGTCCGATTCGAAGGCGCACACGGTCCCGAGGGCGCCCAGCTCTTCCAGCAGTCCTTCGGGAAGGTGCCGGCAGGTGAAAGCCACGCTGGCTCCTTCCTCGAGGAAGCGGCGTACTATTGAGAGTCCGATGCCCCGGGATCCGCCCGTCACCAGGGCCGTTTTACCTTCCAGAAGTCCCATAAGCGCTAGTCTTGAGCCATTGCCTGCTCGACTTCTTCGGGCGATATGGGAAGCCTTTCAGGGCCTATCCTGCGGGCGCCGTCAGCGGTCACGAGCACGTCGTCTTCGAGCCGGATGCCGCCGAAGTCAAGATATTCTTCCAGTTTGTCGTAGCACACGCGGCCGCGGTCGGTGCCTTCCGCCTTCCACTGCGCGATCAGGGCCGGGATGAAGTAGATGCCCGGCTCGTCGGTAATCACGTTGCCCGGCACGAGCTTGCGCGCCATACGCAGGCTTCCCAGGCCCAGCTGGGAAGAGCGGACCTGCCCCTCGTCGTAGCCCACGAGGTCCTCGCCGAGGTCTTCGCAGTCGTGCACGTCCAGACCCATATTGTGCCCGAGGCCGTGGGGCATAAAGAGACCCGCTATGCCGTCTGCGAGCATTTCGTCGAGGTCGCCGCGCACAAGGCCGAGCTGCGAGAGATTGTCCAGTATATGGCGGGCGGCGGCAAGATGGCAGTCGCGGTACTCCACGCCGGGACGTGTCATATTGAATGCCAGTTCGTTACACTCGTACACCGTCTGGTAGATATCCCGCTGGCGGGGCGTGAAGCGGCCGCTTGTCGGGTAGGTGCGGGTATGGTCTGACGCGTAGTGCTCGTTGCTCTCGGCGCCGGCGTCTATAAGCAGCAGCCTGCCCGGCTCGATGGGGTTCTCGTGCGAATGGCAGTGGAAAATCTCTCCGTGCTGCGTCAGAATCGTGGCGAACGAGGTGCCCCAGCCGCCGGCAAGGGTGACGCCTTCCATATCGCCCACGATTTCCTGCTCGATGCGTCCTATGCGTATGCCTTTGCGGGCTATGGTATGCATACGGTATCCCAGTTCACCCGCCTTGTCCAGCAGCGCTATTTCCTCTTCGTCCTTGACCAGGCGCATACTCACCACGGCCCTCACGAGGGGCTCCGAAGCGAGCGGGCAGCCTTTCTTGCCGACGCTGAACAGCGATTCGGGCGCGACACCCAGCAGCGAAGCGAGCAAGACGGCGTTGTAGTATCTCGACACGGGCAGGAAATGCACTTTCCGGCCGCCTGCTATTGCAGCGCGCACTTCCTTGCCGAAGGCCTCATAGGAGGCGGAACGGCCGGCGCCCGCCACATCCCGGGCGAGCGAGGCGACGCTGGGCATAGGGCCGGTCCAGATGATGTCGTCGATGCCGAAATCGTCGGCGAAGACGGTGTCGATGCCGGAGTCGAGGTCCATCACGGCGGCGAAACGCGGTTCGTCTATTCCGAAGTAGTAGAGCCAGTTGCTGTCCTGGCGCCACTTGTAACAGTTGTCACGGTACTGGGCGGCCGAGTCCACGTTGCCCACGAAGATGACGATGCCGCTTTGGCCGGCTAGAAGCGAGCGCAGGCGCGCTCTGCGTGCGGAGAACTTGTTCATAGTACTTTACCGTTACAGATTACGTATTTTATGCAGGATGAATCGGCTGCGTACACCCAGTTCGAAATCAGGTTGTGGCAGGGATTCATCTTGGGATTGCCGAGGTCCACGAGGATGGCGTCGGCAAGGCGCCCGCGGGCAATCTCCCCGGCATCGTAGCCGAAGGCTTCGGCGCCGTTGCGGGTGGCCCATTTGAGCACCTGAGGCGCGCTGAGCAGGGCGGCGTCGCCCGTGACCTTGGCCAGCAGGGCGGCCGTCTTCATCTCTTCGCGCATATCGAGGTTGTTGTTGGAACTGCAGCCGTCTGTGCCCAGGGTGATGCGCGCCCCGCTCGCGATGGCGAGTTCGTAGGGGAAACGGCCGCTGCCCAGCTTCATATTCGAGCAGGGGCAGTGGCTCACGGTGACGCCCCTCTCTGCGAGGATGTCCCATTCTTCCTTGTCCACGTGGACGCAGTGCGCTGCGATGACGTCGGGCCCCAGCAGCCCGAGGCTGTCGAGGTAGCGCACGGGCGTCATACCCGTCTTCGCGAGGCATTCCTTCACCTCCTTGGCTGTCTCGGAGATGTGGATGTGGATTTTGCGCCCGTTTTCGCGCGCGAGCTTCGCAGCCTCCTGCAGGGTGTCTTTGCTGGCCGTATAGACCGAATGCGGCGCCACGGTCAGCAGCAGCCTCTCGCTGTCTTTCCAGGCCCTGACGAGGGCGGACTTTTCATCGCGGAGCGCCTTCGGGTGGTTGTCCATCAGCGTCACGCCTATGGCTGCACGCATCCCCGAGGCTTTTACAAGATCTATAGTCTCGTCGATGAAGAAGTACATATCGTTGAAGAACACGGTGCCGGTCGAAATCATCTCCCGTATGGCGATTTCGGAGCCGCGCCTGATGTCTTTGGCCCCGAGAGAGTCCTCGTATGGCCATACCCACTGCTCCAGCCACTCGTGCAGGGGACGGTCGTCGCCGTAGCCCCGCATCAGGGTCATAGCGGCGTGGGTGTGGGTGTTGTAGAATGCCGGCAGAATCGCGAGCCCTTCGGCGTCGATGACCCTGGCGGCTTCGGCACCGGGTGCGGCGTCAAGGCTCACGAAGCGCCCGTCGCGGCAGAGCAGTGTCTTTTTCTCTCCATCGAGGAGTACGTTTTTTATAAGAAGGCTGTTGTCCATATCAGCGGTATTTTTCGTATTTAGGGAGGGCTATTTCAGAAAGCAGGTCCCGCAGGCTTTTTTCGTCCCTCGGGCAAATCATCAGCACGTCCTCCCCGTCAAGTACGATGAAGTTCTGCAGCCCTTTGATTACCAGTAGTTTATCTTTGTTACGGGAGTACACCACGGTGCCCGAATTGTCGCGCAGGAGCGTGTCGCCGCTGGTCTGGATGGCGTTGCCGCTGCCGTCGGCGAAGTACTCGTAGAGCGAATCCCAGCCGCCGAGGTCGTTCCATTCGAAGCGGGCGGGAATGGCCATCACGCGCTCCGACTTCTCCATCACGGCGTAGTCAATAGACGTGCGGGGCATATCGGAGTAGATGCGGTGCAGGTAGTCCCTTTCGTGGGGCGTGGAGACGAACAGCTCCCAGCCGTTCCACTGCCGGGTGATTTCCGGCACGTAGCGCTCCAGCTCTTCGGCAATCACGCAGGCCTTCCAGATGAAGATGCCGGCGTTCCATAGGAATTCGCCGCTGTCGATAAACGCCTGCGCTATTTCCCGGCTGGGCTTCTCCGTGAAGGTCTTCACGCGCACGGGGGCTCCGTCCGCGCCGGGACCGTCGGTCTGGATGTAGCCGAAGTTGGGGTCGGGACGGCGGGGGAACACACCGAGGGTCAGCAGCACGTCGTGGGATGCGGCGTAGTCCATTCCGGCGAGGATGGTGCTGCAGTAAAGCGCCTTGTCGCCGATCACGTGGTCGGCCGGAATCACCACCACGGTGGCTTGCGGGTCACGCTTGAGGATGGTGTAGGTCGCGTATGCGATACAGGATGCCGTGTTGCGGTTGTAAGGCTCCAGGAGCAAGTTGCGTTCCTCGATGCCGGGCAGTTCCTGCAGCACGAGGTCCCGGTAGCGCTCCAGCGAGACCACGATGATGTTTTCCTTGTCGATGATGTCCGTGACCCTTTCGTAGGCAAGCTTCAGGAAACTCTTCCCGGACTTGGTGAAGTCCAGGAACTGCTTGGGACGCGAGTCGCGGCTGACAGGCCAGAAGCGGGTGCCGAGGCCGCCGGCCATAATCACGCAGTAGTAGTGGGGGTCATTCATTCCAGTGTCACTATGGTTACTCCGGACCCGCCCGTGCGTACGTCTTCGTCGCTCACCTTTCCGACACCGGGGATGGTCCGCAGGTATTTCTGTATTTCTTCGTGGAGCACGCCCGTGCCCTTGCCGTGGATAATGCGCACCTGCCCCACGCTCAGCATAATGGCGTCGTCGATGAAGTGGGTGACAATGTCCAGGGCGTCGGCGAGGCGGGCGCCGCGTATGTCGATCTCAGGGGAGAAATTCAGCTTGCGCGAGGATATGGAAGCGTCCACCTTCTGCAGGGCGGGCTTGAAAACCTTGCGGGAGATTTCCCTGAATTCGGTTGAGGAGATGCGCTCGAGGGTGTCGGCCTTCATCGTGCTGGAGATGTTGCCCACGGAGATGGTCACGTTCTTGCCGCTGACGCGGGTGACTTCTCCCACGAGGCCGTTGCTGCGCACCCTGACTTTCTCGCCCACCTTGAGCGGCTCGGTGCGGGCCTTGGGCTCGGCCGGGGCGGAATCAGCCTTCTTGCGGCGCTTCTCGAGATTGGTTATCTTGCGGTCAAGATACTCGTCCCGCTGCTTCTGCTGGCGGGTTTTGTGGTTCTGGAGCGCCCCGATGAAGCCCTGAAGCTCGGCCCGGGCCACCTTGGTCTGCTCCTTGTCGGCCTGGGATTCCTTGATGACGCGTATGGTCTTTTCCACCTGCGCGCCGGCGCCCTTGACGATTTGTTCGGCTTCCTTGCGAGCCTCTTCGAGTATGTCCTTGCGCTGACGGCGTATGTCTTCGAGTTCCTGCTGGTATTGCTCTGTCAGGCCCTCGAGGGTCTTGTCAGTGTGCTTTATCTTCTGCAGGCGCTCGTCTATCTGCCGGCGGCCCCGTGCAATCTTGCGAAGGTTCCTCTCTATGCCCACGAATTCCTCGCCGGCCCGCGCCTCGGCGTCCTTGACTATGGATTCGGGCAGACGCATCTTTCGGGCGAGTTCGAAGGCGAAGGAATTGCCCGGAAGGCCGATTTCGAGGGCGAACATAGGGGCGATTTTCGACGAGTCGTAGAGCATCGCTCCGTTGATGACGCGGGTCTCCGCCCCTGCTGCATAGAGTTTCAGGTTGGTGTAGTGGGTGGTGATGACGCCCCAGACGCCGCGCCTGTCGATTTCGGCGAGTATGGCTTCGGCGATGGCGCCGCCGGCGGCGGGCTCGGTGCCGGCTCCGAATTCGTCGATGAGCACGAGGGTGCGCTCATCGGCCTCCGACAGCATCTCTCGCATATCGGAGAGGAAGGAGCTGTAGGTACTGAGGTCGTTTTCCAGCGACTGGTCGTCGCCTATGCTCACGGCGATGCGCTCGAAGATCGGCAGCTCTGAAGTCTCGGAGGTGGGGATGAGCATACCCCACTGGAACATATACTGCAGCAGGCCTACAGTCTTGAGACACACGGACTTGCCTCCTGCGTTGGGGCCGGAGATAAGGAGTATCCTCTTCTCGGGCCTGAGGGTGATGGTCAGGGGCACTATGTCCTTCCCTTCGCGCTTGAGGGCCCTTTCCAGCAGGGGGTGCCGGGCCTTTCGCAGGCCCACGCTGCCGTCATCCGATATAACCGGCATACCTGCAATGAAGTCCAGGGCGGTCTGGGCCTTCGCCATAATGAAGTCCAGCTCGCCGATGAAGCGGGCGCTGTCGATGACTTCCGGCAGATATGGCCGGAGGAAGTCGGTGAATTCCCGGAGGATACGGGCGATTTCCCTGGTCTGTGCAAACTGCAGTTCGCTGATTTCGTTTTCCAGCTCCAGGATTTCCGCCGGCTCGATATAGGTGGTCTTGCCTGTGGCTGATTCGTCGTACACGAAGCCGCTGAGCTTGCGCTTCGAGGCGGTGCTGACGGGAATCAGGTACTTGCCGTCACGCATAGCCACGGATGCTTCCTGGTCGGCGATTCCGGCCTCCTGGGCCTGCCGCAGTATGGCCGAGGCGCGCTTGGAAATGGCGCCTTCTTTCTCGCGTATCTTACGGCGGATTTCGAAGAGTTCGTCGGAGGCGGAGTCTTTGATGTCGCCGTAGCGGTCAAGTATGTTCTCGATGCGCCGGAGTATCTCCGGGAAACTGAGAATCGGGGAGCTGAGGGCTTTCAGGTTGGGGTACACCCCGTCTTTTATGCTGCCGAAGAAACTGGTGACGCGCCTGACAGTGTCCAGCAGGGTCTTGAGTTTAGCAAGGCCCAGGGCGTCGATGCTGCTGCCTTCCTTGCGGAGAGGCTCCAGCAGCGGCAGGCCGTCTATGTAGCCGGTGGTGGGGAAATTCTCTTCGAAGAGCAGTATCAGGCGCATCTCGTCGGTCAGGAGGAGACGCTTTCGAATTGTGGATTTGCTGGTGGAGAACTTCTCGGTAGCCACGCGCGCGGCCGCATAGTCGGTCTTGCACTTTTCGGTGATGATCTCCCTTACCTTGTCAAATCCCAGTTTTGCTTCGAGCCTGTCATTCGTCATTTTTGCCAAGTTTAAGCTTGAGGGCGTTGCCGTTTTCGATTTTCGTGATTTCGCCGCCTTCCACGAAGGTTATCTTGCCGGTCTCTTCGGAGACCACGATTACCTGGGCGTCACACTGCTCCGTAAGCCCCACGGCGGCCCTGTGCCGCATACCGTAGCTTGCAGGCAGGTCCAGCCTTTCCGTGATGGGGAGGGTGCAGCGGGCGGCCACGATGCGGCTGCCGCCGATTACCATAGCTCCGTCGTGGAGCGGGGAATTCTTGAAGAATATGTTCTCTATGAGGCGCTCGCTGATGCGGGCGTCTATGCTGTCGCCGGTGGAAATCACGCTCTGGAGGTTATCCCTTCGGCGTATGACTATCAGCGCGCCTGTCTTGTGGGAAGCCATCTGTTCCACTGCCAGGACCAGTCCCGACAGGGCCTCTGAATCTATGCTCTCGGCCAGATGGCGGCGCATAAGGCTTTTAATCAGCGGATTGTCTCCCGCTGTGCGGCCTATGTTGTTGAGGAATCTTCGGATTTCGGGCTGGAAAATGATTATGATGGCCAGCGCACCCACGTCCAGTATGGCGCCCAGCAGGGCCGAAATCATTCGCATATTGAGAGCCGTTGCAAGCACCCTGACGAGGAAAAGGATGATGATGGCGATGAAGATGTTCATCGCCGAGGAGCCCCTTATCCAGCGGAATACCACGAAAATCACTGCCGCCACCAGTATGATGTCGACAATGTCGATCAGGGTCAGATGCAAAAAGCCCAATAGCATAAGTCTGCAAATATACCAAATTTATATAATATGCTCAACTTCGGGCTGCAGACTCACGCCGAAGCGCTCCCGCACTCCCGCGACGATGCGCCTCTCGAGCTCCAGGATATCGGCGGGCGACGCGTCTCCGCTGTCGTTGACTATGACCAGCGGCTGCTTTTCGTACACGGCTGCGCCGCCTTCCCGCTCGCCCTTGAAGCCGCAGCGGTCGATGAGCCAGGCAGCCGGTACCTTGATGAAGCCGCCGTCGAGTATGTAGTGCGGCACGGTCTCGCCACCGGCGGCGTCGATGATGCGGGCAAACTCCAGCGCGCTGACTACGGGGTTCTTGAAGAAAGAGCCCGCGCTGCCTTTCTCTGCGGGGTCGGGGAGCTTGGTGCGGCGTATCTTGATCACGGCCTCGCGCACGGATGCCGGGCTGCTCGCGTCTATGCCCTCGAGACCCTTGTACTCGAGCCGCGGGCGGGGCTTGCGGGAGAGGCGCAGCAGCACGGAGGTCACGATGTACCTGCCGTCGGCTTCCTTGAACATCGACTCGCGGTAGCCGTAGCGGCACTCGGCCGTGGTGAATTTGCACTTGCGCTTTTCGATCAGGTCGAAGCACACCACGCCGCTGACTATGTCCTTGAATTCCACTCCGTAAGCGCCTATGTTCTGCACGGCGGCGGCGCCCGTCTCCCCGGGAATCAGCGAGAGGTTCTCGGCGCCCCAGATGCCGTTCCGGCAGGTGTTTTCGACCACCTCGTCCCAGGTAGTGCCGGCGCCGACCATTACAGGCACCTCGTCCAGTCCCAGGTCCACGTACTTTATGTAGCGGATGGCGCTGTGGAGCACGGTGCCGGGGAAGTCTCCGGTGAAGAGCAGGTTGGAGCCTGCGCCGATGTGCTTGAGCGGCCTGGGCAGGCTGTCCCAGTCCAGAGCCGTCAGTTCATCCACGCTGTCGTATTCCACGTAGCAGGCGCAGCGGACCTTCATCCTGAAGGTGTTGAGGGAACTGAGGTCGAAGTTGTGTTCTATTCGCATATATGTGGTTGTTTTCAGGCCCTCTCGCACACGAAGTTGAAGAAGGGCTCTATGTCTTTTCTGGCGGCGAAACGGGCTATGTAGGCCTGGTTGCCGAGGTCGTCGGACAGGGCGTCAGGCACCCTTTCGCACATACAAATATCGTTCCCGTAGCGGGCGAGGATGTCCTGGTGCGTATGGACATAGGAGCAGCCGTCGCGGCGGGATGCGTAGGCGCAGTAGAACTGCTCGCCCTCGTCCTTGCGCCTCTGCCCGAACGCCACCATATCCGCCCATATCTGGAACACGTCCGTGGAGTGCGCAAAGTCCATCATATCAGGGGTATAGCCTCCCGGCGGGCGCATATTCACCTCCAGTCCCACGTAGTCGCCCTTGCGCCCGAGCCCTTCCCGGTCGCGGTCGAGGCGGAAGAACTCCAGGTGCACGAAACGCCCTTTCACGCCGAAGGCGCGCACCGTCCTGCGTCCTATGCGGGCAAGCGCGGCGGGCACGTCCTTATTGGTCCAGTAGCAGGTGTCGAGGCCTCCGTGCACGATGTCCATTATCGGGGTGGGGAAGACGGTGTTGTTCTCGAATACGGGATTGCCGTCCTGATCGAAGATGGCGTCGTACGATACCAGCAGCCCGGTGATGAATTCTTCCACCACAAAGGCTTTGTAGTCGGTTTCGTGGGCCTTGAACCAGGCGTCCAGCTCTTCATCGCTGCTGATTTTGGAAGTGCCGCCGGCGCCCATTCCTCCGGCCGGCTTGGCGATAAGCGACCATCCTGCCTTGCGGGCGAATGTGCGTACGGCTTCGATGCCTTGGGCGGCCTTGATCTGACGGGCTGTAGGGATGCCGCCGAGGGCATAGTACTTCTTCATCTCGGACTTGTCGCGAATCGCTGCGATGCGGTCCAGTTTGATGCCGGTGCCCACGTTGAAGTCCGTGCGCAGGCGGGCGTCCTGCTCGAGCCAGTATTCGTTGTTGGACTCAATCCAGTCGATGCGGCCGTAGCGGTGCGCAAACCAGGCCACGGCGCGGTACACCTCGTCGTAGTCCTCCAGGCTCCTGACCTGGTAGTAATCGCTCAGGGCCCAGCGGAGTTCGTCATTGAGCGCGCCGTAGGGAGCGTCCGCGATGCCCAGCACCCTGACGCCGTTGCGCTTGAGGCCGGCGCAGAAGTGGCTGTAGGTCTGGGGGAAGTGAGGTGAGATAAAAACTACATTCATAAAGGTAAACACTTGATTTTCACTACATATCTGACGCATTTCGCCTTCCGAGACCTCCCAGCCGATGCCTCTCAGTTCCGCACGGCCGTCTTTCTGGATGATGAAGCCGCCGTCGGGGAAGGTGTAGAAGCTGTGGCCGCGGCTGTCGGGGAATGCGATGTCTTCAAAAAGCCGCAGGCCGTCCACCGCCGCGCCGCGCACCTGGTCGTAGTGCGGGATAATCTGCAGGCGCGTGAGCCCGAGTCCCGGAAGCCAGCGGCGGTAGCCCGGGTCCGTTGCCTCTCCGGGCAGTTCCGGGTGCGAATATACCGTTTCGGCGCAGTTCATAGAGCCGGCGCTGCATCCCATCACGAGGCCTTCGAAGCCTTGCAGCAACTCCTTGAGGCGGATTTGATGGAGGAACCTGTTCTGCGTGGGCACGTGGCCGCCGCAGAGAATCACCCAGTCGGCCTTTCGCACGAGGGCCGCTGCCGATGCGGCGTTGCTGCGGTCCAGCATCGTGATTTCGGACGGGCGTATGCCGGAATTCAGTATGCAACGGCTCATCCCTTCCAGCACGCTCCTGCTGAAACCGGCATCGTCCGGCGCAGCGCTCACCAGCAGCACCCGGGGTGCCGGTGCGGCTCCTGGTATGGTTTGGAATCCGCCCTCGGTTTGGGCTCCGTCTTCGGTTTGGGTTCCGTCCTCGGCCTGGGTTCCACCCCCGTTTTGGGCTCCATCCTTCGTCACCCCGTCGCCGTCTGTTTCCGCCTGGCCACTGTTCGCTTCCGTGCTTCCGGCTTTCGTGCCTTCGAGGCTCGCGTCTCCCCGGGCCCGGCATACCGCCTCCAGCTCTGCTTCCACAGTAGCCAGAAAGCCATTGTCGGACGTAAATCTGTCCTCCCCGTACCTGGTCGGACTTCCGGTAAGAATCAGCGTCATATTAAATACAAATATAGCACAATTTTCCGTATCTGTCCCCGTGCTGTCTCGGTGCCTGAAGCGGGACGAGACCTTCGGTTTTCGAAGCTTCCGCGTGGTCTCGGTGCCTGAAGCGGGACGAGACCTCCGGTTTTCGGTGCTTCCCTGCGGTCTCGGTGTCGAAGGTGGGACGAGACCTCCAGTTTTCGATGCTTCCGTGTTGTCTCGGTGCCTGAGGAGGGACGAGACCTCCAGTTTCCGATGCTTCCGTGTGGTCTCGGTGCCAGGAGCGGGACGAGACCACCGGTTTTCGAAGCTTCCGTGCAGTCTCGGTGCCTTAAGCGGGACAAGACCTCCGGTTTTCGAGACTTCCGTATGGTCTCGGTGTCTGAGGAGGGACGAGACCTCCAGTTTTCGATGCTTCCGTGCGGTCTCGGTGCCTGAAGCGTGACGAGAACTCCGCTTTCCGATGCTTCCGTATAGTCTCGGTGCCTGAAGCGGGACGAGACCTCCGGTTTTCGGGCCTTCCGTGTAGTCTCGGTGCCTGAAGCGGGACGAGACCACCGGTTTCCGGTACTTCCGTGTAGTCTCGGTGCCTGAGGAGGGACGAGACCTTCGGTTTTCGATTCTTCCGTGTTGTCTCGGTGCCGTGAGCGGGACGAGACTGCCGTTTTCCGGTACTTCCGTGCAGTCTCGGTGCCTGAGGAGGGACGAGACCTCCGGTTTTCGGTGCTTCCCTGCTGTCTCGGTGCCGGGATTGGGACGAGACCTCCGGTTTTCGGACCTTCCGTGCAGTCTCGGTGCCTGAAGCGGGACGAGACCTCCGCTTTTCGAAGCTTCCCTGCAGTCTCGGTGCCTGAAGCGGGACGAGACCTCCGGTTTTCGGACCTTTCCTGCAGACTCGGTGCCTGAAGCGGGACGAGACCGCCGTTGCTCGCACCGTCCCAAGTCGTTGAGTCCTGGGACTTTAACACGCTACTCCGTGATACAGTGCTAAAACTCATCCAACATTCTTGCTGCTTCGGGATAAGGAATCCCAGTGACCCGGCTAAGCTGACTTAGGTCTGCACCGAAGCGTCGATGAAGTTGGTGTAAGAGTTCCCGCTGCTCTCTTATGTCCAGCAGGTCTGGGGAATACTTTTGGAAAAGAGACTGGCATATATCTATCATCACGGCATTGATATTCTGGTCTTTGAAAGAAGGTCCGCTACTATCTTTTGCTCTTTTGGCTTTTGAAGAAGCGTTTAAGAAGTAAGTCATCCTCGAAGGAGTCCCGTACAATGCTTCGACAAAGTCCAGACAAATATATGAGTCCGGAAGTATATATCCGTCATCACATATGATCCAGTTTTTAGGAACATATTTCCAACTTCTCAACTTCTTGCGTCTTTCTTGAGAACGTAATCTTCCAATCGGCGTGCCTTTGTGTTTGTTGGAATTGAAGAAAGAATTACAGCTTCCCCATTTATATCCGGAAGGATGCAGACATATTCGGGCAGCTACGCAATTCATCAGAATATATGCAATCACTCGTTCAAGAGACTCGGGCTCCAGGCCAACTTCCTGAAAATCAGCCGAATTCTTTCTTAGGAGTTCTTTTACTCCATACTTTCTTCTATAGTAAAAACTATAGAGTTTTTTGTACTTGTTGATAAACTCGATGGCAGAATCCATCGGACATTCAACGAGAACGTGGATGTGATTTGACATCAAGATAAATGCAATTACTCGCACGTTGGCCAAATAGGCGGCAATGGCGATGTAATTCATTCCGACTGTAAAGTCTTCATCATCTTTGAACCAGATGCTTTTCTCCAGATGGGAGGTCGAGATAAAAATGAAAGTCATAAAACATAGTTTTTAAAGTTTAGGAACCGCAACATTTACGGAACTATGCAAATATAGTGTATTAAGTGCGAAAAATCAAGAGCGGTCTCGGTGTCGGAGGAGGGACGAGACTGCTGGTTTTCGGGGAATCTGTGTGGTCTCGGTGCCTGGAGTGGGACGAGACTGCTGGTTTTCGGGGATTCTGTGTGGTCTCGGTGCCGGAAGAGGGACGAGACCGCCGGGAGTCGGGGAATCCGAGCGGTCTAAGGGGCGGGAATGGATCGGTGGTGGTGCGGAGGGTGCACAAAAAGCGGAAACTCCGGGCCAGGGCCCAGGAGTTTCCGAATGAATGAACCCGATGCCGTGGTGCGGGACTAGTCCCGCGCTGCGACTTGGCGGAGGATGCGGGCGAACTGGTCGGAGCAGGAGGTGCCGCGGCCGGCGCAGTTGATGCCGCTGAGGCGCTCGAGGGCGAAGTCCACGCTCTGTCCTTCGAGAAGGGCTCCGAGGGCCTGGAGGTTGCCGTTGCAGCCGCGGAGGTACCTGAGGTTGTGTATCTTTCCGTCCACCAGGTCGAAGTCTATGAGTTTCGAGCACACCAGCGCGCTCGGCGCGGCCGTGATGTGCCTGACACCGTTCTCCACGGTATCCACCATAATCTTGAAATCGTCTCCGGTCATACCTCTACTCTTTAACCGTCGAGGCGAGGAAGAGCTCGTCCATCTGCGTCTGGTCGATCTTCGAGGGGGAGTCGATCATCACGTCGCGGCCCTGGTTGTTCTTGGGGAAGGCGATGTAGTCACGGATGGTCTCCTGTCCACCGAAGAGGGCGCACACGCGGTCGAAACCGAAAGCCAGGCCGCCGTGGGGCGGGGCGCCGAACTTGAAGGCGTTGATGATGAAGCCGAACTTGTATTCAGCCTCCTCGGGCCCGATGCCGAGCACCTCGAACATACGCTTCTGCATATCGGCGTTGTGGATTCGGATGGAGCCGCCGCCCAGTTCGGTGCCGTTGAGCACGAAGTCGTAGGCATTGGCGCAGACCCTCTCGAGGTCTTCTTTCTTATCGGAGTAGAACCACTTTTCGTGCTCCGGCTTGGGAGCCGTAAACGGGTGGTGCATAGCGTAGAAGCGGCCGTCTTCCTCGCTCCACTCCAGCAGCGGGAAGTCCACGATCCAGAGCGGTGCGAACACGTGCGGATCCCGCAGGCCCAGGCGCCCGCCCATCTCGATGCGCAGCACGCCAAGGCGGGTCTGCGTCTTCCTCTTGTCGCCGCACATAATCAGCAGCAGGTCCCCGGCGGCGGCACCGCACTCGGCGGCCACTGCCTGCAGCTGCTCAGCCGTGTAGAACTTGTCCACGCTCGACTTGACGCTGCCGTCGGCATTGAGCTTCACATACACCAGTCCGGCTGCGCCCACCTGCGGACGCTTCACCCACTCGGTCAGCTCGTCCAGCTGCTTGCGGGTGTACTCGGCCGCGCCCGGCACTGCGATTGCGCCCACGTAGGCGGCGGAATCGAACACGCTGAAGCCGCATCCCTGCACCAGCGGCGTCACTTCGTGGATCTCCATCCCGAAGCGCACGTCCGGCTTGTCGGAGCCGTAGCGGTCCATAGCGTCGTACCAGCTCATACGCGGCAGCGGGTCGGGTATGTCCACGCCAAGGGCGTTCTTGAACATCTGGCGCATCATCCCTTCGAAGGTCGCCAGCACGTCTTCCTGCTCCACGAAGCTCATCTCGCAGTCGATCTGGGTGAACTCCGGCTGGCGGTCCGCACGCAGGTCTTCGTCACGGAAGCATCTGACAATCTGGAAGTAACGGTCGTAGCCCGCCACCATCAGCAGCTGCTTGAAGGTCTGAGGGCTCTGCGGCAGTGCGTAGAAAGTGCCGGGATTCATACGGGACGGCACCACGAAGTCGCGCGCTCCTTCAGGGGTGGACTTGATGAGGTACGGCGTCTCGATTTCCATAAAGCCCTGTCCGTCAAGGTAGGTGCGGATTTCCTGGGCAAGGCGGTGCCTCAGGGCAAGGGCCCTCTGCAGCGGCGGACGGCGCAGGTCCAGATAGCGGTACTTGGCGCGCAGGTCCTCTCCGCCGTCGGAATTCTCCTCGATGGTGAACGGGGGCACCGCGGAACGGTTCAATATCTTGATGCCGAGCACTTTGATTTCGATTTCACCGGTCGGCATCTTGGCGTTTTTGCTCTCTCTCTCGAGCACCTCGCCCTCGGCCTGGATCACGAATTCACGGCCCAGGGAAGCGGCGGTCTCCACTAGCTCGGGGGCGGCGTCGGCCTCGACTACCAGCTGCGTGATGCCGTAACGGTCGCGCAGGTCGATGAATGTCATTCCTCCGAGTTTGCGGGATTTCTGCACCCATCCCGCCAGGGTGACTTTCTTGCCTTTGTCGGCGATGCGAAGCTCGCCGCAAGTGTGGGTTCTGTACATATATGATATCAGGTTTTTCAGAACTGCAAATTTAATAAATCTTTGCTCGAAATGTGAAAAATAATTGCTACTTTTACGCAATATGAGTTCGTTCGTCGTAGAAGGCGGCCACAAGCTCAGTGGCAGCATCGCTCCCCAGGGGGCAAAAAATGAAGCTCTTGAAGTCATCAGCGCAGTGCTCCTGACTTCGGAGAGCGTGACCATCAGCAACATTCCCGACATCCTCGACATCAGGAACCTCATCTCCCTGCTCGAAGGAATGGGCGTCAGAGTGGAGAGAAAAGGCAAGGGCGAATATACATTCAACGCATCCCGCATCAATGAGTTCTACGTCGCGAGCGCGGAATTCGTGGAGAAGTGCGCCCGCCTGCGCGGCTCCGTGATGGTGGTGGGACCGCTTCTCGCGCGTTTCGGCCTTGCGTACTTCCCCAAGCCCGGCGGAGACAAAATCGGCCGCCGCAGGGTAGATACCCACATCGACGGCTTCATCAAGCTCGGGGCCGACTGCTCATACGACACGTCCCGCCGTGCTTATAAACTCTCCACGCAGGGGCGCCTGCAGGGAAGCTATATGCTGCTGGACGAGGCGTCCGTGACCGGTACGGCCAACATCGTGATGGCCGCCACTCTTGCCGAAGGCGTGACCACCATCTACAACGCCGCCTGCGAGCCGTACGTGCAGCAGCTCTGCAAACTGCTCACCGCGATGGGCGCAAAAATCGAAGGCATAGGCTCCAACCTGCTGAAAATCACCGGCGTGCCCGAGCTTCACGGCGCCTGCCACACCGTCCTCCCGGATATGATTGAGGTGGGCTCGTTCATAGGTATGGCAGCAATCAACCAAAGCGCCCTGACCATCACCGACGTCCATTATCAGGAGCTCGGCATCATCCCGGAGTGCTTCCGCCGCCTTGGAATACGCCTCGAGCAGAGAGGCGACGACATCTACATACCCGAGCAGGAGAGCTATGTCATAGAGTCCTTCATCGACGGCTCCATAATGACGCTCGCCGACGCCCCCTGGCCGGGCCTCACGCCTGACCTGCTGTCGGTTATGCTCGTGACGGCGGTCCAGTGCCGGGGCAGCGTGCTCATCCACCAGAAAATGTTCGAGAGCCGCCTGTTCTTCGTGGACAAGCTCATAGATATGGGCGCCCAGATCATCCTCTGCGACCCGCACAGGGCCGTGGTCATCGGCCACGACCACCGCGTGCAACTGCGCGGAGGGCGTATGACCTCGCCCGATATCCGTGCCGGTATCGCGATGCTCCTTGCCGCTATGTCGGCCAAAGGCACATCCATAATCGACAACATTGACCAGATAGACCGCGGCTACGAAGACATAGACACCCGCCTCAATGCCCTCGGAGCCTGCATCGAGCGCAGAAAATAGACATAATATGATAGTACTTAAATTCGGCGGTTCCTCCGTAGCCAGCGCCACTGCGATGTCGCGTGTGCTGGATATAGTGGAACAGGCGGCCCAGAGCGATAGGGTAGTGCTCGTCAGCTCCGCCATCAGCGGCTGCACGGACGCCCTCATTGCAATAGGCCGCGCCGAAGACCCCGAGCACCAGATTGCCGACCTTCTCGAGCGGCACATCAGCATAATCAACCGCCTCTTCACCGGCGAGGAGCGCACGGAAGCGGCCGGCGACTGCCGCGAGACTTTCTCCGAGATCCGCTGCATCCCTCCCGTGATAGAGTCTTTCGGAGAATTGCTCTCCACCCGCATCCTCGCGCGCAAGCTCGCCTGCGAGGGCTACAAGACCAAGTGGCTGGATTCCAGGGACTTGATCAGCACCGCCGTGGGCTCCGGCTCCGTGGGCGGCCCCGTGGATACGAAGAAAAGCTACAAGGCGATACGCGATGCCATTAATGCAAGCCCCGAGACACGCATCTTCGTGGCTCCAGGCTTCATAGCAAGGGACGCCGATGGGCACGTGACCACCCTCGGGCGCGGCGGCTCCGACTACAGCGCAGCCCTTTTTGCCGCCGCCCTCGCCCCCGCCACCCTCCAGATCTGGACGGACGTGCCGGGTATTATGACTACGAATCCTAAGATAGTGCCCTCCGCTCGCACTATCCCCTCCATCAGCTACAAAGCCGCATTCGATATGGCCCGCTACGGCGCCAAGGTGCTCTACGCGCCCGCCGTCGCCCCGGCCCAGGAAAAAGGCCTCCACATCAACATACGCAACACCTTCGACCCCGCCAACCCCGGCACCGTCATCAGCTCCCGCAGCTCCGGCGTGTGCGAGTGGAAGGGCGTCTCGGCGCTGGACGAGCCCATCGGCGGCACGACCACCGTCTGCCTCACCGGTGAGGGCCCCATCAGCGTCAAGGGCACCGTGCGACGTATCGGCACCGCCCTGCGCGAAGCCGGCATCAAGGCCCTGGACGCCGTGCGCGAGGAGGACAAGCACAATTTCTTCTTCACCGTCCGCACCAACGTCTCCCGTGGAGCCGTGGCTGCAGTGCACCGGGAGTTTTTCGAGGAGCGCGCCCTGTCCGTCATCGATGTGTATGTCGCCGGCGCGGGAGCCGTCGGCACCGCCCTGCGCGAAATCATCGACGCCTGCTCCGGCCGCTTCCCAGCTGCCGGCAAGCAGATACGGCTCGTGGAGGTGTCCAGCGACCATTCGTTTGCCGACCGCGTACTGGCGACTGCCCGAAGCCGCTCGGTCTTCGTGGACTGCACTGACAGCACAGACATCTGGCGCAAGTTCATCCCGCTGCTGCAGGCAGGCATCAACATAGTAAGCTCCAACCGCCGCTCGCTGGCGATTCCCTATGTGGACTACGCCGCCATCAAGGCCGCTGCCGCCGAGAACGGCTGCTTCTTCCGCTACGACACGACCGTGGGCAACGCCCTTCCCATCCTGCAGTCCGTCTCAGACGGGGCCAACTGCGGCCAGGGCGTGACGCTCATCGAAGCCGTCGTCTCCTGCACGCTCAACTACATCATCACAAGCTACGACGGCACTCGCAGCGAGAGTTTCGCCACGCTCCTGCGTCGAGCCCAGGATGAGGGCCTGACGGAGCAGGACCCACGCACCGACCTCGGCGGCCGCGACGCCCTGCGCAAACTCCTCATCCTTGCCCGCGAGGCGGGAGTGCCGCTGGAGGAGAAGGACGTGGAAATCATACCGATGCTCGGGCCGGAATTTTTCGAGGGCGGCGTGGAGGACTTCTACCGCAAGCTCGAGGCGCGCGAGCCGGAGTTCATACGCCGCGAAGACGAGCTGGACGCGATAGGCAAGCGCCAGCGCTTCGTTGCGACGCTCCAGCGCGAGCCCTCCGGCGCCTACAGGGCCGACATCCGTATGCGGCTCGTCGGCATCGACAGTCCGTTCTACTGGATAAGCGGCACGGAAAACGTGACGGTAATCCAAAGCGGCCAAAGCTACCCGCTGGTCATCAAGGGCTCCGGCGAAGGAGCCTCGCTGGCCGCCAGCGGCATCATCAGAAACATCCTACAATAAATTGATACTATGAAAGTTATAATCAGTGGTTACGGCCGTATGGGCCATATGATAGAAGGTGTTCTGCTCCACAGGGGCATAGAACTGGTGGAAGCCACCGAAGACGTATGCGCAACCGACCCGGCGATTGCCAAAGAATGTGTGTGCATAGATTTCACGACTCCGGCGGCATTCAGGGCCAACTATAAATGGATTGCGGAGCATTTCAAGGCGGCGGTGATAGGCACCACCGGCTGGGATGACATTATGGGCGACGTCATTGCCGCGTTCTACGAAGCCGGCACCCCTATGATTTATTCCTCCAACTTCTCCATCGGCGTCAACGCCGTCTATGCCGCCCTCGAGCTGGTCTGCGACACCCTCAAGGGCTACGGTTACATACCCCATATCGAAGAGACCCACCACGTCCACAAGCTGGACGCTCCCTCCGGCACCGCCAAGTCGATGGCCCGCATCGTCCAGGACCACCTCGGCGTGAAGCCCGACATCACCTCCGTGCGCCAGGGAGAAGTCCCCGGCACGCACGTCGTGAAATTCAAGTCCGAAGTGGACAAAATCAAGATTTCGCACGAGGCGTTCTCCCGCGCCGGCTTCGCCGAAGGCGCCGTGGTGGCCGCCACTATGACCGAAGGCCTCACCGGCGTGCACACATTTAAAGAACTGATACTGAAATGAAAATCCCCGAACTGAAAGGCTGCGGAACGGCTCTTCTGACCCCGTTCCTCGAAGACGGAGAAGTCGATTATGAGGCCTTTGCGGCCCTGGTGCAGCGCCAGGCTGAAGGCGGAGTCGATTTTCTCGTGCCCCTCGGCACCACCGCCGAGACTCCTACTCTCGACCCCGTGGAGAGGGTGTCGCTTCTGGAAATCGCGCACGACTGCGCCGGCGGCCGTCCGCTGCTGGTAGGCTGCGGAAGCAACTCCGTGGCCGGTACGCTCGCCCAGATGAATATGCTGGACGGAGCGGCCGTGGATGCCTGGCTCGTGGTGGTGCCGTTCTACAACAAGCCCAATCAGGAAGGCCAGTTCCGCTATTTCAAGGCCATCGCCGAAGAGAGCCGCAAGCCCATCGTGGTGTACAATGTGCCCGGCCGCACCGGAGCCAATATGCTGCCTCAGACCTGCATACGCCTCGCCCGCGAGGTCCCGGGCATCATCGGCATCAAGGAGGCTTCCGGCAAGATCGAGCAGGCCCGGGAAATCGTGGCAGGGGCGCCTTCGGATTTTTGCGTGCTCAGCGGCGACGATGACCTGACGCTGGAAATGATGCGCAGCGGCGGCCGCGGGGTCATCTCCGTGGCGTCCAACATCTGGCCGGACAAGGTGTCGGCTATGACCCGGGCGGCCCTGGACGGGCGCTGGGACGAGGCTGCAGCGATAGAAGAAGGGCTCAAGGCCCTGTTCAAGGCCTGCTTCGTAGAGCCCAATCCCATTCCCGCCAAGGCCGCACTCTCGCTTCTCGGCCTCTGCACGGACGCGATGCGCCTGCCGCTCGTGCCGGCCGAGGAGAGCACGCGCGCGCTCCTTCGGGAAGTGCTGGGCGTTTAGGCTGCCGTCAGTAGTAGATAGGAAGAAAGGCCTCGGGGTAGTATTCTACTTCCGGGGCCGGTTCTTTGAATACGACGGCCACCACGTCGAACTGGACCTCCAGGTCGGCGGGCAGCAGCGCGCGCATACGGCTTCCAAGGAAAGCGTTTGCTGCGCGTACCAGCCGCCGGCACTTCTCCGGGTCCACTTTTTCCGCAGGGTCCGCCGGGAAGGCGCCGCTGCGGGTCTTCACTTCCACGATGTGGAGCACGCCCCCGCTGAGGGAAATAATGTCAATCTCCAGATGGGCGCTCCGCCAGTTGCGGCAGATTATCTTGTGCCCGAGCCCGGTCAGCAGGGAGCAAGCCTCCTGCTCGCCCCTCTGACCGATGATTTGCTTTTTCGTCTTCATAGTTCATAAGTTGTCCGGGCAAAGATAATCAATTTATTGTATCCATCCGCTTTCCGAGATGGACCAGCCCGCTACAATCCCGAAGCCTCCTTCGACGTTGGAGAAAGGTATGGCCATAGGGGCGAGTCCCATTTCTGTAAACTCGTTGCCGCGCAGGGCTTCCCGTGATTTTACATAGCGGAAAAACTCTTCCGACAGGCTGTAGATGCGTATTTTGTGCCTGTAGGACGCTCCGTCAGGCGTTTCTTCCTCCTCGTCTTCTTCCCGTTCATCCTTGTACTTGAACGTCATATCGAAGCGTCCGTCCTTTGTAGAGTATTTGTCCGGCCAGGCTTCGATGTTGAGGTCTCTCATATACTTGTATGAAAGATACTTGCCGTTGAATCCTATTGTGGCATAGGGCGCGTCGGTGGAAATCATCCCTCCGAGCGGCTGCATATTCTTGTGGAACGGCGCAACCGTGTATTGGCTCGTTTCGCCTTCCAGGGTCTTTTCTTCAAGTACCTGGACTCCGTAGAAGTCGCGCGTGGCCGGATCGTCGGGGAAAGACAATTTCAGGGACTCCAGGCCGTTTTTCACCTTCGTTTCCGCATTGATGTCTTCCACGGAGCGCGGAATGACGGTAGAGGCTTTCACGGGGGGTATCCCTTCTGCGGAAGCGCGTATTTCCACGACATCTCCGGGAAGCATCTCCCCGGTCACGAACCAGCACCCGGCAGGCACGGAGCCGAGACCGTAGTAGGCGTGGGAGACTTCTTTGGGCGTCCCGTTGACGGTGAAACTGATGTCTGCGGACTCCAGAAACGGCAGGCTCTTGACCGGCTCTCCGACTGGCAGGCCCTTGAACAACTGCACCACGGTGGTGTCGGACGCTCCGGGGAAGCACATAAGCATCAGTCTTGGCTCGGTGGCCACGATAATGTCGAGCGGCTTACGGCAGGAGCCGAGCAGCGGGAGGACGGCAAGCAGGGTGTATAGTATTCTTGATGTTTTCATATTAGAATTTTAGAGAGTAACTGAAAGACGGGATAATAGGTATCATTGAAGACTGCATACCCTGGAATTCCACATATCCGGGGTTGTAGTCGAAGCGGTCCAGGTCAAATCCGTTTACGGTCATAGAGACAAACAGCGGATTCAGGCGGCAATAGACATTGTAGATGCTGAAGTTCCACACATATTCGTGGCCGCGGCGGGTCTTGCCGTGCAGGTTGGCGCCAATGTCCATCCTGTGGTAGTCCGGTATCTGGGCGCAGTTCGGCTCGGTGAAGCAAAATTCCGGGCTCAGTGTGCCGATGTAGGCGCCTTGCACGAGATGGGACGGAAGGGTCATCCTGTTGCCGCTGTGGTAGTTCCAGGCGCAGTAGAGTTCCCATTTGCCGTTGACGCGCCAGTTGGCCTGGACGGTGATTTTGTGGCGGTTGTCGTTGCGGTCGGGATACCACTCCGGCCAATAATCCTCGAAGAAGCGCTCGCTCTTGGAGAGAGTATAGTAAGCGTTGACCTGGAGGGACTTGGTCTCGTATCCTAAATCCAGCTCCATTCCGTATGAGCGTCCTTTTCCGAGGCGGAAATGCCTCCTGCTTTCGTCAAGTCTGGGGAAGATGGAGTTGGATTCTTTGTAGTCCACCAGGTTGTCCATAGTCTTGTACCACCCCTCAACGGTCACGTGGAGATTATAGGGGAGTTTGGCGTATAGGCCTGCGGCGAGCTGACCCGAGCGCAAGGGAGGAAATCCGCCCCCGGAAGGAAGCCAGCAGTCGGTGGGCAGATCCAGGTAGGTTGCCGACAGACGGTGGGCAAACTGGCTCATAACGGAATAAGAGGCTTTGAAATCAAGCCCGGGAAGGCACTGTATCTTGACGGCAAGCCTCGGCTCCAGGGAGTTCCAGAAGCCGTCGGAAGTGAAATACATCGTGTTCCTCAGGCCGGCATTCGCCCTTAGCCAGTCCGTGATTCTCATCTCGTCCTCCGCGTAGAGGCTGATTTCCCCGCCTGCTACCCGCACGGAATCATTCTGCGAGAATGCGTATATCCGCTTTTCTCCGTATTCGCCGTAATCCGAGAAAGAGTAGTCGGGACGGAACGAGTGCATTATCCCGCTTCCTCCGAAACGCAGCTTGTGACCGTCTTTAGGCCTCCAGTTGCCGTCAAATGATAATCCTATATCGTCGAGAACTCCGTGGTTGGACAGGTCCTGGGCCGCTGAAAACGCTTTCTTTTTCTCTTCCCCGGAGAGGTCATAACCGCTGTGATCAAGTAAGAAACCTATCCTGGAACGGTTGCCGGCCCAGTAACCCAGCAGCCTGAAGTCCATATCTGGAGACAGGCTTTTCTGCCAGTTCAGGGATGCGAGCGTATTGCCCCAGTTCAGACCCTGCTTTCTGGTTTCTTCGGTGCGGAAGCTGTCCTCAGACGATGTGTTTATGACGTCCCACCGGAAGTCGTCGTTGCCAAGATAGAAGTTGGCGGTAATCTTGCTTTCGGGAGAAAACTTATGTACTACTTTGGCGTTGAAGTCAGTGAAAGAGTAAAGCGCCATCATTGAGGATTCATCGGTCCTGTCTCCGGAGTAGTATTTACCGGCTGTAGCATTTCTTATCGAGAAGATGGGAAACAGCAGGGCGTCGGCCCAGGAGCGGCGTAAAGCCACGTTGAAAGAAGTTTTTTCCTTGATGATGGGGCCCTCGAACTGCAGGCGGCCTTCAAGCAGCCCTATGGAGAACTTGCCTTTGTAGTTGTTGAAGTCCCCGTCTTTTGTCTGTATGTCCACGACGGATGAGGTGCGGCCGCCATACCGGGCGGGGAAGCCGCTCTTGTAAAAATCCATATTATCGATGACGTCCGTGTTGAAAGACGAGAAGATGCCGCCCAAGTGGCAGATTTGGTAGAGGGGCACTCCGTCAAGCAGGAAAAGGTTGTCCGAACCGTCACCTCCGTGGACATAGAGGCTGGAGAGGAGTTCCGTGCCGGAGGCTACGCCTGGAAGGGTCTGGAGGGTCTTCAGGACGTCCGGGCTGCTCAGGGTCGCATAGGCGCGGTTGAATGCGGCTCCGTCGATCTTGGTGAGGCCGGTTTGGGTGAAATTCGTGTTCCTGTCGATCTTTCCGGTGACGGACGCGGCTTTTATCGTGTCAATCTGTATTTCGACCGGGCCCTGCGGCTTGACGGGTTGGAGCATTACATATCTTCCTTTCACGCTCCAGCGGATTTCGGTGTTCGCAAATAGTACCGTCAGGCTTTGCTTCAGGTTCTTGCCCTTGAATGACTGGCCTTCGAACGGGGTGTCGAGCGGCAGGCTTGAATCAAAGGCGAAATAGACGCCGTAATGGTCGCTTACGGCTTTCATTCCGTCCATTATCGTGCCTCCGCCCTGGGCGAAGGCCGGCAGGACGAGAAGCACCAGGCTAAATAATAATGTTATTGTCTTTTTCATTCTTTTCTTGTTCTTTCGTTTCGGACCGTGCTATGAAATGGTCTCCGAATGCGGTGTAGATGTGGATTTCGATGTTGTTGAAATCCACGGGGCCTCCCTCTCTGCTCAATTCAAAAGATTGCTTTTTAAGGGATTCTGCACTTGTTCCATTTCCAGCATACTCAAAATAGTCCTGGAGCATAATGTCTCCCGGTTTGATGTCGTTAATTATACGGAAATTCGAGTTGTTCTTGAATTTACTATGTATTTCGAGTATATCTCCGACGGACGAGCCGGCGGGATGCTTTTCATCCAAATCTACCAGAGTTATTGCGTCAATTTTGGAGATACGCCAGTCGAAAGCCGACCATTGTTCCGGGGCGGGATGTGCATCTGATTGCTTGAAAACGCCAACTAACAGAGTATCCAAACCGGAATAATAATTATGGCTGTCCTCGTTGAATTTGTCATCCAGGACGTAGTCGGGAACGATATAATTTAAACCATCAGTAGAAAGATGTATTCCTGTCACTTTATAAATTGTGTTGATGTTGTATTTCAATTCCTTGACGAAAAAGCTGTCAGGGAACAAAAAGGATAGATCGCACGAAGTTATAACCAGTGACGTTATGACAAGTATAAATGAGATAACTACTTTTTTCATAAAGTTGGATAAATAATTGTTTTGAAGAGGTTTATGTTTTGTTCTATCGATAGTGTTCAAAAAATCGTTTTTTACAGTGTTTGCCTTAATAGACGCACGAATCCGGAAAAGTAACACTCGTTTTTGATAATAATTGTTTTTACCGCCGATTCTTTCCGGTTTATACCCGCTTGGCTTGCTGTCCGCAGTTATGATATGAGACCTCCTGCCGTTAGAATATTTTCGTGCTGGAGGAATAAAAAAGCGGGCGGTTGAGCCGCCCGCTTTGATATCTATATTAACGAATGATTTTGTTAATAGTAAATTTATGTGTCTCTTGAGATTCTGAGAGCCACGTGAGAGTAATCTCTCCGGTCAGATTGTATTGTGCGGGTGATGTCTTTGTCGGCACATCGCTCTTTATCCAGCCGCTGGCCTTGCCTTTATAAACTTTCTGAACGCTCACATCTATGTCAGAATCGAACACCACATCTCCAGCCTTACCCGAAAGTGTGATTGGAGAGGTGCCTAGTGAATTGATGCCCAGGCTATTTACCAAGTCTTCATCAATAAACCTCACACTGAGTTCAAAAGTGTCATCAGACTTCTGCAAAAGCATTAAGGTCGCGTCTTCTTTAACAATCTTATGCCCATCAAATTCACCTTCGAAATAATAAGGATCAATACTTGTTACGGAGCCGGCCAATGTACGTGCATTCTGCTCAATCCGCCATTTTTCCGTGCAAGAAATAGAAACCAAGCAAGCGCCAAGCAAGCTGATAGCTAAAAAAATCTTCTTCATAATTCTATAATTTGTTAGTATGTAGATGCATTATCTGCAATATATGTTGCAGGGATATTAACAATCTATCGATAGAGTTCAAAAAATGCGTTTTTGTTGTGTTTGCCTTAATAGACGCACGAATCCGGAAAAGTAACACTCGAATTGGAAAAAAGTGCTATTCTTGTTCTTTCATTTCGGACCGTGCTATGAAATGGTCTCCGAATGCTGTATAGATATGGATTTCGATGTTGTGTAAATCAACGGTAGGGTTTCCAGTAGGGCTGAAAGTTAAAGTGCTTTCGAACAAGTCTTTTTTTAGCCACTCACCCACCAGACTGGTTTCGAGATTCTTGCCATATTCGTTGTTTGCATAGAAAATACCGTTGTAATAATCTTGCAGCATAATGTCCCCAAAAGAAACATTAGACAGTTTATTATTCTTTTTCCTGCTCCTGAAACAGCTTTGGACACTCACCAGGTCAGAAACGAAGGATCCTGCCGGATGCTCTGCATCTAAATCCACAAGAGTTATTGCTTCCATTTTGGTAATGCGCCAATCAAATGCTTCCCACTTAGGTGCAGGTCTGGAGTTGTAATCATAGAAATTTTGCTGAAGGACCGTGTCAAGCTCAGAATAATAAGTGAGACTTTCTGCGTTTTGGTTAGCATTATCAGTATAATAGGGATACAAAAAAGCTGCTTCTCTTTGGTCGCCAATATCAGCATATGCCAATCTTACATTTGATATCCTATAGAAAACACAGCAATTCTTTTTATATGTTCTTACCCCAAAGCCATCGGGAAATAACAAATCCCCGATGAGGCTGCAAGAGGACAGCAAAAGTATAACGGGTAGCAATTTGAGGTGTTTCATCGTCCTGCGGAAATAATCAATCATAAAACTAGTTGTTCAAATAATGAGTTTTTACAGTGTTTGTCTTAATAGACGCACGAATCCGGAAAAGTAACACTCGGAATGGTGAAAAAATGAAGAGCCGGTTCCCACTTTGTCCTTAAAACCCGTCATATTCAAGGACAAACGCACCCCGGAACGCTCGTTGTCCTTAAAAACCGTCACATTCAAGGACAAACCATTTTCTGGATATGACAAAATGTAGGCTTTTCCTTTCTCGGGGCCGGAAAAACAGTTCGCGTCAGGTTCGGGCCTGAGAGCCGAAAGTCCCGGCCACGTCGTAACCGCGTGGTCGGGATTTCTGATTACTTAAACGATCTGAGATTGTTCACGTCTTGTGAACATTGACTTTTTTTTGAACAAAAGATTTGCATTTGTCTTGTCTGTTCACTATTTTTGCACTGTTCAAAAAATGTGAACATATATTAATTCGTGAACGAACTATGCTAGAAGAGGAAATAATCAATGATATCGTTTATGCATTGAAAGAAAAAACGAATCTTGAGGACGTTTATTATAAGGAGTCCCCATCTCGTTATCTCTATGATTACACTTTGATTATTAACGGGGTAGTATTCGCGTGTGAGATAAAAAGACAGGTAAATAGGGCTAACGTAAATCTTGTTGTCCAGCAGATGCGGCGATTGAAGGAACTAACCGATATTCCCATCTTGCTTGCAGCGCTTCATATTACCCCTGATGTTTTTGAAATACTATCTCGTGAAGGGATTAGCGTTGTGGATGCCTCGGGGAATTGCAAAATCTTTGCTGGGCAGATGTTCATTCAGGTAAGTGGACAAAAGAATCAATGGAACAATTATATCAAGAGACGTGCTTTCACAGAGACGGGCCTGAAGCTGGTATTCTATTTCCTTCTTGAGGACAGCAATATAAACAAACCTTATCGACAGATTAATCAGGAAACGGGCCTGTCATTGGGAACAATCAAGAATGTTGTAGAAGAGTTGACTGTTAGCCAATTTGTTTTAACAACACACAATGGGAGATTCCTTAAAAACAAAAAAGAACTCCTTGATGTTTGGCAAGTCCACTATAACCAAGATCTCAAGCCAAAATTGCTGCTGAAAGAGATGGAGTTTACAAGTATAGAGGCCCAAAAAGAGTGGACAATCCTGACTTTGCCAAAAGGAATGTGTTGGGGTGGCGAAGGGGGAGCATTTTTACTGGACCATTATCTGATTCCAGAGCAGTTCGATATCTACACAGAAGTTCCAAGCGTAAAACTTATGATGACTAGAAAAATGACATTTAAGGAAGGAGGAAGTGTAAGGGTTTACCAAAAGTTCTGGAATGGTGTCGATGCCCAAGGGGTGGCTCCTCGTATCCTAGTATATGCCGATTTGATGGGAAGTGGTAATAGCCGTTGTATTGAAGCGGCCCAAAGACTGATTGATAATGGAGTATAGTATCACACGGGCAGAACTGGCCAACGACTGTTTGTACCGTACACTCATAGCTCTTGATAGCTGTTTGACTGCGCTTGGGCTTCCCCTTTTCGTTGTCGGGGCACGAGCAAGGGATATTGCGATGAAACTACTGAAAGGAGACGAATCGAAACGCCGGACGGAAGACCTCGATGTCGCAGTGGCTATAGAGAACTGGCAAACTTTTGATGAAATTTGCGACACGTTAAAGGCGCACCATTTCAAACGGCACGGTAATACACAGAAGTTTTTCTACAAGGGAGAAAACAACGATATGGACTTCGAGGTTGATATCGTTCCTTTTGGTGGTGTTGCTGTTGATGAAAAGATAGGTTGGCCTCCGGAAGGGAACCCAGAGATGTCAGTCAGGTGTTTCAATGATGTTATGAAAGAAGCTGCCACAGTGACAATAGAGGATTCAGTAAAAGTGAAGATTGCTCCTCTGTGTGGCCAGTTTCTAATCAAGTTGGATACTTGGAATGACCGCCATCAGGGAACGGATAAGGATGCTGAAGATATGCTCTTTATCTTAAAGAACTATTTGGACATCCAACTGCTTTACAAAGAAGATAATGTGCCGCCTGATGTGGTAACGATAGAGGATGAAAGCACCGATATTATTATCTGGGGAGCACAATGGATTGCATATGATATCAGTAAAATACTATCCAGGGAACACCTCCAGTTCTATGCTGACCTCATATCCGATGAAATCAGTAAAGAGGAACATAGTGAACTTGTCTATCACTTTATGAAGTATTTTGGCGGCAATGATGTCGATGACATCGGCATATATTATGAGCCGTGTCGTGCTATATGGATTACAATAGGTGGAATCTTTACTGACGAACTAAAAAGGAGAGTAGGAAATGAAAGTTGAGTCTTTTTCGATAGGTAGCAAGCACTATATCAACGAAGACAGGTTGGTTGTCCGCGACTTGGGCTTGCTGGGTATTATTGCTGTGCTGGCCGATGGGATGGGAGGTTTAAGCCTAGGCGATAAGGCTGCAGATGTTGTAGCACAGTCAGCGTCAGATTTCATTGCGACTAACTATCTGGGGCAAGATGAGGGTTCTATTCTGCATAATGCGCTTGGGTACGCTGACAAGTGCCTGCGAGCAGTCAGTATTGCAAACAAGAGTAATATGGGCGCGGCTGTCGCAATAGCAATTGTTTCATCCCGACGATTGTATTGTACTTGGCAAGGTAATGTCCGAATATACGTCCGTCATAACGATAGAGTGAGGCTTATCACTAAGGATCACATTGCCGACATAGGCTATGGTCGTACTGCTTTGACCCGGTGTATCAAAGGTGGAGGCCTACGTGAAGACGTACCATTCATCGAGTCTGTACTGGAAACAGGAGATGACATTTACCTTTGCACCGATGGGCTTTATAACGTTGCTGAGAACACCTTATTTAACTCTTCCATCGAAGACATTCAAGCAATTATCGGCACACCGGAAGATGATGCATCCTTGATTAAGGTTTCTATAAATCACGCTAAATAAAACCATCGGAGAGCCCCAAGCATATCTGCTGGCCAGTATTGTTTTTTGCCTTGCACTATTTTTGGTGCGATTTTTACGAAAAACTGCACTATTTTTAGTGCAAATTGCTAAATTAGGGGAAAAGCTTCTATATGCAAATCCACCGCCGGGACATACGCTTTCTGCATTAAAAAATGGCTCCGGATGCGGCAGAATTGGTTTTTTGAAAAACTTTGTCTATATTTGGGCACCATCGACTATGGCGCGTTTCCAGAAAATAGATGAACTGTTCCGGCTTTTCTATAAGCCGATGTGCATCTATGCCACGCACTATCTTGGTAATACCGAGGGAGTTGAGGATATCGTGCAGGATGCGTTCCTGTCCTTATGGCAGAAAATGGAGGACGGCCTGGAACCGGCGTCTCCCAAGTCTTATCTCTCTTCAATAGTGCACAATGCCTGTGTGGACCGCCTCAGGCGGGAAGCATCGCATCCCGTTTCCGGATTGCCGTCGGATATGGAGGCGCCCGTCTCCGACGAAGAGGCCCTGGACCGTTCTTTTGCCGAAGCGTGGCTTTGGACGGCGATAGATGAACTGCCCGAGGGCCGGCGGCGTATGTTATTGATGCACAAGCGGGAAGGCCTGTCCTGCGCGGAAATCGCCTCGCGGCTCGGGGTGTCTGAGGGCACGGTCAAGAACCAGATTTCCCGGGCCCTTAAGAGCCTGCGCAAAGGCGCGTGGAAAATTTTTTCTTGACACAGTGTTACTTTTTCTTTTTTTTTCGTCTATAGAAGAAAAGTATGAAAGAATCATTTGACAAGAACGTGGATTTTGTGACCCGGCACTATCGGGACGGCCTTTTTGATACGGAAAAGGCCCTCGGCAGCCTGCACGCCCGCATAGGCGCAGGGGCAGGGATGCCGGTGCGGCCGTCCCGCAAATTGTGGAGCACGGTGGCTGCTGCCGCTGCTTCCGTGGCCGTGGCATTCGCTGCCGGATATGGAATCTACAGCGTGGCCAGTGATTCTTCCGCTCTTGATGCCCCTGCCGCTCCTGTAGCTCCGGCCGCTCCTTCCGCTCCGGCGGAAGCGCCTGGGGAGGCTCCCTCCGCCCACGTTTTCGTCTTTGAAAATACGCCCGTCGAGGACGTACTTAAAGAAATCGGGGATTACTATGGATGTACGCTGAGCACCGCTCCGACCCGGAGACGCCTGACGGCGACGTTCCCTGATGACGACCTCGACACAATAGTCTCCGTCATCGAATCCGTACTGGACATCAAGATAAGCGTGACTGAATAATCATCGAAATAAAAAAAATTGCGGGCGCCCCTTTCCGGGCGCCCGCAATGTATAGGGGAAGAAGGGATTAGTCTTCTTCTTTCTCCTGGGCTGCGTAGTCGGCG
Organism: uncultured Bacteroidales bacterium; assembly: GCA_900318565.1. GTDB lineage: Bacteria > Bacteroidota > Bacteroidia > Bacteroidales > UBA932 > Cryptobacteroides. The sequence continues at coordinate 9,708 of ONLD01000010.1, read as the reverse complement.
AGGAGCTTGGTCTGTACGTCACCGGGCACAGGCTGGTAGTCGGCGAATTCCATCGTGAAGGTGGCGGAGCCGGCGGTCAGCGAACTGAGGGTGGTGGAGTAGCGGTAAAGCTCTGCCAGAGGCACGCGGGCCTTGAGGATTGCGAAGCCCTTGTCGGCGCCCATATCGCCGAGCATACCGCGGCGGTTCTGCAGGTCGCTCATCACGGCGCCCTGGTACTCGCTCGGGGTCATCACCTCGACGTTGTAGATAGGCTCGAGAATCTTGGGTCCGGCGTTGCGGAAAGCCTCACGGAAGGCGTTGCGGCCTGCGATGATGAAGGCGATTTCCTTGGAATCCACCGGGTGCATCTTGCCGTCGTACACGAATACGCGGATGTCACGGGCGTAGGAACCGGTCAGAGGACCCTCGACCATTCTCTCCTTGATACCCTTGAGGATGGCGGGCATAAAGCCGAGGTCGATGGAACCGCCCACGACGCAGTTGTAGAATTCCAGTTTGCCGCCCCATTCGAGCTCGGTGATGTCCTGGCTCTTGATGTTGAGCTGGGTCTCCTTGCCGTTAATCATAAACTTGGTGTTGAGCTCACCCTCGGCAGGGCAGACGAGCAGGTGGACCTCGCCGAACTGGCCGGCGCCGCCGGACTGCTTCTTGTGGCGGTACTGGGCGCAGGCGACCTTGGTGATGGTCTCACGGTAAGGCACCTTCGGGGCGAAGAGCTCGACCTCGAGGCCGAATTCGTTGTTGAGGCGCCACTTGACTATGTTGATGTGCTGCTCACCGTTGCCGGAGAGGATGGTCTGGCGGAGCTCCTTGGAGTATTCCACGACCACGGTAGGATCCTGGGAAGAAATCTTCTTGAGGGCGTCGCCGAGTTTCTGGTCGTCCTGCTGTACCTTTGCCTTGATGGCGCAGCGGTACTTGGGAGCGGGATACTGAATCTTGTCGTAGCTCAGGCCGGAGCCGGGAGTGGAGAGGGTGGTGCTGGAACGGCTGTTCTTGAGCTTCACGGCGCAGCCGAAGTCACCGGCGTGCAGGCTGGTCACGGGCTCCTTCTTGCTGCCGGCCACCGCGTAGATGGCGGAGAAACGGTCCTTGCCGCCGGACACGGGATCCTCGAGATCCATACCGGTGGTGAGGATGCCGCTCATCACCTTGAAGTAAGAAACCTCACCGAGGTGCTGCTCGACGTCGTTCTTGTAGATGAAGAGGGAGGTGGGGCCGTCTTCCTTGCAGGCCGGGGCGGGAGCCACGTCCTTGATGAACTCCAGGAGACGACGTACGCCGATATCTTTCTTTCCGCACACGCAGAACACGGGATAGAGCTCGCCGCTGGTGATGCCCTTGTTGAGACCGGTGTGGATTTCTTCCTCGCTGAGGGTGCCTTCTTCGAAGTACTTCTCCATCAGGGCGTCGTCGAACTCGGCTGCCTTCTCGATCAGCTGCTCGCGGTACTCTTCGGCCTGGTCGGCGTACTCGGCGGGAATGTCAGTGCCCTCGCCGTCTTTGTAGTACTTCATCGTGAGCACGTCCACCACGCCTTCGAAGGAAGCGCCGGCTCCTGCGGGGAACTGGACGTTGATCATCTTGCCGCCGAAAGTCTCCTTCATAGAGTTCTGCACGTTGTCCCAGTCGGCCTTGTCGGCGTCCAGCTGGTTCACGGCGATAATCATAGGGAGGCTCTGGGCCTCGGCCCTGCGCACGAAGCTTTCGGTGCCGACTTCCACGCCCTGCTGGGCATTGATGACGAGCACGCCGCTCTCGCACACGCGGAAAGCGGAGTAAGCTCCGCCGATGAAGTCGTCGGAACCGGGAGCGTCGATGAAGTTGATCTTGCTGCCCCCGAACTCGGCGTAAAGCGGAGTCGCGTAGATGGAACGCTGGTTGATTTTTTCGAGCTCGTTGTTGTCGGACAAGGTGTTCTTGTCTTCGACGGTGCCCATACGGGTGATGACTTTGCCCTCGAAGAGCATAGCTTCCGCAAGCGTGGTCTTACCGGACTTGGTGGCGCCGAGAAGGACGACGTTGCGGACTTCTTTGGTTTGGTATTCTTTCATTGTATTTGGTGTTGTTAATTATCCAAGTCTGCAAATCTAATAATTTTTACACCGAATACCAAAATAATAATTAAACACTTGCTCTCCGGAGTATCCCAATTCGCGCTGCAGGAGTTCGTCAAGGTCGTCGGGCGCGGCGCCGAGGGCCTGGCAGACGGCTTCGAAACTGGTATAGCTTCCACCTTCGAGAAGGGACAGGAATCGGGGGTAGGTATTTGCTCTCATAGTCGGTCTTTTTGTCGGCAAATATGCACAGATGTGACGATTTTCGCAACATTTCCGGCCTCTCTCAGACCGGCTCGGATGCGGATTTTTTTGATTTTTTAAGCTTTTGTGACGAAAAGCGCCTCATTTGTGACGAAAAGCGCTATAGTAAAAGCCGCGCCGAAGAGTTAATTTTGCTAACGCCTAACGCAAAATGGATAAACTGCACGAAAATATCAAGAGCGTACGCATCCGGCAAGGCTATTCGCAAGAGCAGATAGCCGAGAAAATGGGTATCGACCGCAGCACCTACAATAAGTTCGAGAGCGGCAAGACCCGGCTCTTCACTCCGAATATGATGCGTTTCAAATCTGCCGTCGGGATGTCCGAGGAGGAAATCCTTCTCGGGGACCATCCCAAAGGCTACTTGCGCGAGGGCGGCCTGGAGGACCGTATTGAAGAACTGTCCCTGAAAATCGATATGCTTTTCGACCAGGTAGAAGATATGTCCTCCGCTATCCGCAAAATCCTCAAGAACTTGCCTAAAGGCAAATAAGCGCCTCTTCTGTTGGCGTTTTCCTCATTTGTGATTACCTTTGCATTTATGGCACGTAGTGTACAATTGTTGGGGTATATGCAGGAGGGACGCCTCGAAGCCGGCTGCGACGAGGCCGGCAGGGGGCCGCTTGCAGGCCCCGTGTACGCCGCTGCCGTGATTCTTCCTCCCGACTTCCATCATCCGCTCCTCAATGATTCCAAGCAGATGAGCCGCAAGGCCCGGGAAACGCTGCGCCCCGTCATCGAGAGCGAGGCCGTGGCCTGGGCGGTAGTGGCCGTGGAGGCGGAAGAAATCGACCGCATCAATATCCTGAACGCCAGCATCACGGGGATGCAGCGGGCGGTGGCGGCCCTGAAGGTGAAGCCGGATTTCCTGCTCATAGACGGCAACCGCTTCAAGCCCTGCGGCATCCCGTACAGCACCGTGGTCCACGGTGACGCGACCTACGCCAGCATCGCCGCCGCGTCCGTGCTCGCCAAGACCTGGCGGGACGCTCGTATGGCGGAGCTGGACGCCCTGTATCCCGGCTACGGCTGGGAGCGCAATGCCGGATACCCGACTCCTGAACACATAGCCGCGATACGTCGCCTGGGCCTCAGCCCCGAGCACCGCCGCAGCTTCCATCCCAAAGAACTCGAACCAACATTATTTTGAATATGAAAAAGTTACTCCTGACCCTCGCGAGCGCCCTTCTGCTCCTTCCCGCCACCCTGCGTGCCGACGAAGGAATGTGGCTGCTCCCTCTTCTTGATAAGATGAACGCCGAAGCGATGAAGAATCTCGGCTCCCGCCTGACTCCGGACCAGATCTACAGCGTCAACCATTCCTCCATAAAAGACGCCATCGTGCAGTTCGGCGGCGGATGCACCGGAGAAATCATTTCCGGCCGCGGCCTGCTGGTGACCAACCACCACTGCGGCTACGGCTCCATCCAGTCCCTCTCTTCGACGGAGCACAATTACCTCGAAGACGGCTACTGGGCAGGCAGCCTCGAGGAGGAGATTCCCGTGCCCGGCTTGACCGTGCGCTTCCTCCAGAGTATGACCGACGTGACCGACACCCTCAATGCAGGTGCCTCCAGGCAGAAACTCATTGCCGCCGCTATGAAGGAGAACCCGCACTGCCAGGTGCGCATCGTCAGTTTCTACAACGACAACGTGCAGTACCTGATTGTGTCCAAGGTCTATACTGACGTACGCTTCGTGGGCGCTCCTCCGGCATCCGCCGGCAAGTTCGGAGGCGACACGGACAACTGGATGTGGCCCCGCCACACCTGCGATTTCTCGATGTTCCGCGTCTATGCGGGCGCCGACAACGAGCCTGCCGACTACTCCGCCGACAACGTGCCTTTCGTGCCCCGCCAGTTCCTGGGAGTATCGCTCAAGGGCGTGCAGGAAGGCGATTTCGCTATGATTATGGGCTACCCCGGCAGCACCCAGCGTTTCCAGACCGCAGCCCAGCTCAAGGAAATGCTCGACAACAACAACATCCGCATCGCTGCCCGCGGCGTGCGCCAGGACATACTTTGGAAAGCTATGAGGGCCGACGACAAGGTGGGCCTGCAGTATGCCAGCAAGTATTCCGGCTCCTCCAACGGCTGGAAGAAGTGGATAGGCGAGAAGGAAGCCTTCGAGGCCCTGGACATCATCGGCCGCGAGGAGCAGAAGGAGCGTGACCTTGAGGCCTGGATAGCCGAGGATTCCGCCAGGCAGCAGGCCTGGGGCGGCGCCATCGGCCGCATCGCTCAGAGCGTGACCTCCACCAAGGCCCCCCGCGAGGCTATGACCCTGCTCGGGGAGAGCCTGCTGGACATCGAACTGCTCAGCTTCGCCGGCACCGTGGACCGCAGCCTCAAGATGGCCGCCGGAGCCGCGGAGAAGAATCCTGAGGTGACGAGGGAGAGCGTGCTCGAGCAGGCTTTCGCTATGCTTGACGAGAGCTACAAGGACTACAACGCCGACGTGGACAAGGACGTGGCCGTGGCTATGATAGATTTCTACAAGGCCAATGTCAACCCGGCCGACGCCATCTCCTTCAAGGGCACGGACTTTATGAAGACCGACACCCGCAAGTTCGTGGACAAGCTCTTCAAGAAGAGCATCTTCACGGGCCCCGAGAAGCTGCGCTCCAAGCCCATCACCGACAAGCTGCTTGCCGCCGACCCTGCAGTGCAGATGTTCAACGCGGTGCTGCAGAAGTATTTGGAGCTCCGCGAGAAGGCTTCCGCGGGCCGCGAGGAGCTTTCCGCCGCGACCAAGGCCTACGCCGCCAGCCTGCTGGAGTGGAAGAAAGGCGAGCCGTCCTATCCGGATGCCAATATGACCTGCCGCCTGACCTACGGCACCGTGAAGAGCTACGAGCCCAAGGACGGCGTGCTGTATAAGTACTACACCACGCTCAAGGGCGTGATGGAGAAGGAAGACCCCGGCAACTACGAGTTCCGCGTTCCCGCCCGCCTGAAGGAGATTTACGAGCAGAAGGACTATGGCCAGTATGCCGACGCCGACGGCGAACTGGTGACCTGCTTCCTTACTAACCTCGACATCACCGGCGGCAACTCCGGAAGCCCCGTGCTGGATGCCGACGGCAACCTCATCGGCCTTGCCTTCGACGGCAACTGGGAGGCGATGAGCAGCGACGTGATGTTCGAGCCGCAGCTCCAGAGGTGCATCTGCGTGGACATCCGCTACGTGCTCCTTATGATGGACAAGTTCGGCGGTGCCGGGTATTTGTTGGACGAGATGAGGATTGTGCGATGACGAAGGAAGAAGTACTGAAAGTTTTGCGTGACGTGCGCCATCCGGCCCGCGGGGACCGCGATATCGTGGACCTGGGAATGGTGGCGGCCGTGGATATTGAAGACTCAGGCGTGAAAGTGACCCTCGGCTTTCCCAAGCGGCGCGACCCGCTGACGGAGTACCTCGTGGGGGCGACGCGTGCTGCCCTTGTGCGCGCGGGCGTGGCGGATCCCAAGGTAGAGGCCGTGGTCACGGAGGAGGCTCCCGCGAAGAAGAAGGGGGCCGAGTTCAACCTGGAGTGCGTGCGGGAGGTGCGCCACATCGTGGGCGTGGCTTCCGGCAAGGGCGGCGTGGGCAAGTCCACCGTGGCGGTGAACCTTGCGTGCGCCCTCGCCCGCCTGGGCTACCGGGTCGGCCTTGCCGACGCCGACGTGTACGGCCCTTCTGTGCCGCTGATGACCGGCACGGAGGGGGAGCAGCCGCTGGCCGAGGAGGTGGACGGTACCACGCTGATGGTGCCCATCGAGAAGTACGGGGTCAAGTGGATGAGCATAGGTTACTTCGCCGAGCGGGGACAGGCGCTTATCTGGCGCGGCCCTATGGCGAGCAACGCCCTGAAGCAGATGATTCTGCAGGTGGAGTGGGGGCCGCTGGACTTCCTGCTCGTGGATATGCCTCCGGGGACGGGGGACATCCATATCAGCCTGCTGCAGGATATCCCGATGGAGGGAGCGCTGCTGGTGACTACGCCTCAGGAGGTGGCTCTTGCAGACGTGGAGAAGGGGGCGAATATGTTCCGCAACAAGAGCATCAACCGGCCGATTTTCGGGCTGGTGGAGAATATGGCCTGGTTTACTCCTGCCGAGCATCCGGATGAGAAGTATTATATCTTCGGAGAGGGCGGGGGAGAGCGTATGGCCAAGTCCTTGGGTATTGAGCTGCTGGGCCGAATCCCTCTGGTGCAGAGTATCCGCGAGAGCGGGGACTCCGGGGAGCCCGCCGCGCTCGGGACGCGTCCTGACGCGCAGGCGTTCCTCGAACTTGCCGGGCGTCTCGCTGAAAAACTGGGATAGTTATGGAAGTTCGCGCCAAGAAGGCCCTGGGGCAGCATTTCCTGACAGACCAGGCTGTCGCCCGCCGTATCGTAGATGCCCTGAGCATCTGCGATACGGCTGAGCCTACTATCCCCCTGCACCCCCAGGGGACGGGGGAAACTCTGTCCCCGGAGGAAGGAGGACGTTCCGTCAGGGACGTACTGGAGATAGGGCCCGGGATGGGGGTGCTGACGCAGTATCTGCTGAAGAGGGAAGATATTGATTTGAAGGCGGTTGAGGTGGATGGAGAAAGCGTCGCTTATCTGTTGACGCACTTCCCCGACGTGCAGGGCAAACTCCTGCAGGCCGACTTCCTCCGCATCGACACCCGCAAGATTTTCCCCGGCTCCTACCGCATCATAGGCAACTTCCCCTACAACATCTCCTCGCAAATCTTCTTCAAGATTCTCGATGACAAGGACCGCGTCCCCGAAGTCGTATGTATGATTCAGAAAGAAGTAGCGGAGCGCATCGCCGAACCTCCCGGAAGTAAGACTTACGGCATTCTCAGTGTGCTTCTCCAGGCCTGGTACGACATAGAATATTGCTTTTCCGTGGGCCCCGGGGCCTTCGCGCCCCCGCCCAAAGTGCAATCCGCCGTGATTCGCCTCCGGAGAAACACCCGCCTGAGCCTCGGCTGCGACGAAAAGCTCTTCAAGCAGGTCGTCAAGACCGCCTTCAACCAGCGCCGCAAGACTCTACGCAACGCCCTCAAGCCTCTCCTCAAAGAGCCGGGGCTATTGCCTCCCGAAGCTGCCGCCCTGCTGGACCTTCGGGCCGAGCGCCTCGGCGTCGAGGACTTCATCCTCCTCACCAAAGCGCTGTCAGCGCCGTAAACCTTGCCTGACGGTCCAACTGCGGGACCGGAGGCCAGGTATCACGGTGCCTAGACCATTCCCGAAGACGATGTACGGGATCTGACGTTGTCTTCGCATCACAGGGGAGCCGGAGATTGGAGGTCTCGTCCCTCTTTTAGCACCGAGACTACGCGAAATACCCGGAAAGTGATGGTCTCGTCCATCTTTTAGCACCGAGACCACACGAAATTCCCGGAAAGTGATAGTCTCGTCCCTCTTTTAGCACCGAGACTACGCGAAATCCCCGGAAAGTGATAGTCTCGTCCCTCTTTTAGCACCGAGACCACGCGAAATCCACGGAAAGTGATGGTCTCGTCCCTCTTTTAGCACCGAGACCACACGAAATTCTCAAATCTTTCGTATTTTTAGTGCTAAGAAACTTTATCCTCTTATTATCCTTGTTGCTCATAGTGGCAACGCCGTCTTGCAAAAAGCCGGTAGAGCCGGAGCAAAGCGGGACCGAAAAGGAGCAGAAGGGCCCGGAGGCCCTTCCTGAGACGACGTGGACCGGCAGTTTTATGAGTCTGTCGTGGGAGATGTATTTTATGAATGATTCGGATGTGCAGATTACGTGGCGCAACAGCAGCCGCCAGACCAAATCCGCCCGCTTCGAGTTTACTGCAGTTTCTCGGCTGTGGAGATGAGCTCCAGGAGCTTGGGGCGCAGGCCCAGGGGGTCAACGCCGTTCCCTGGCGTGGCGGACGGAGTGATGAGGTCGCGGGCCATAGAAAGGCTTGCCGTGCCCTTGTGCTTGGAGTCCCTGAGCGTCAGGCCGAAAGCCGTTAGTCCGGCGGCGAATTTGAATTCTCCCGAAGGGGCGGCATCCACGGCGGGAGCCTTGACGCTCATCAGTAGCGGGCGCGACTCCCCGCCCAGGGCGAGCTTGTAGCGCACCTCGAAGTCGGCTGCAGCGGCTCCGGCGGCATACTCCTGCGCGGGCACGAGCTCATAGACGGCGGTGATGGTCTGTCCGGCACCGATTTCACCGGCGTCTTTCTTGTCGTTTTCGAAGTCTTCATTGTTCATTACCCTGTTCTCGTATCCTATGAGGCGGTAGGAATCGACCGCCTGCGTAAACCGGACCTGGCACTTGGTGTCGGCAGCCACGGATACGAAGTGCGAACGCTCGTGGACGAACACCTTCATCATCTCGTCCTCGCTGTCGATGTAGGTATAGGTGCCGTTGCCGTGGTTGGAAATGCTCTCCATCCGGGAGTCCTGGTAGTTGCCCGTGCCAAAGCCCATTACGCTGAGGTAGATGCCCTTGTCGAGGTAATTCTCCACCATCTCCACGAGCTCGTCGGTGGAGGACACGCCCACGTTGAAGTCGCCGTCGGTGCACATAATGATGCGGTTGTTGCCGCCTTTGATATAGTGCTCGACCGCTTCGTCGTAGGCCATCTTCATCGCGGCGCCGCCCGGGGTGAATCCGCTGGCCGTCAGTTTCTTGATTGCAGCCTTGATGGACTTGGAATCGGACACGAGGGTGGATTCAAGCACGCGACGCACGCCTCCGCCGTAGGTAATAATGGCCACGCGGTCGGTGGGACGCATATAATCAACCATATTGCACAGGCCGTCTTTCAGCAGGTCTATCCTGTCGGAGCCGGACATCGAGCCGGAATTGTCGATGAGGAAAATGAAGTTGGCGTCGGGCATCTCGTTCTCTTTCAGGGATTTGCCTTTCAGCCCGAGGCGCAGCAGCTTGTGCCCTTCCGCCCAGGGGCAGTCGCCTATCTCGGCATTGATTGCCACGGTCTCATTCCCTGAAGGGTCGGGATAGTCGAAAGTGAAGTAGTTGAGGAACTCTTCGATACGCACGGCATCCCGCGAGGGGGAGTAGCCGTTAATAAGGCATCTGCGCACGTAGGCGTAGGAAGCTCCGTCGGCGTCGATTGAGAAAGTGGAGACGGGCTGGTCGGCGACTTTGACGAATTCGTTTTCCTTTATTTCGTCGAATGAGTCGCCGGGCATTTGCGGCTCTATTTCCTCTGGAAGATAGGCGTCCGGAGACATATAATAACCTCCTATATTGCAGGAGAGGGCTGCGACCAGGAGCGCGCTAAGCGAAAAAAGTTTGCAGATAGTTTTCATATTTTTATTACAATAGTTCGTTAGTTTTATAGTTTTTACGCCACGGCGCGAACGCCGTAGAATAAGAGTTCTTTGAAATCAGTGTTATTTAATCGCAAGTTCGCA
>ONLD01000057.1 GCA_900318565.1 uncultured Bacteroidales bacterium | reverse complement strand
AGCCGGACAGACCAATACAAGCGGCTTCGGCAATGTCAAGGACTGCGTGAATTACGCCGACCTCTCCGTGACTTCGGACGTCACCGCCACAAGAGTCGGTGGTATTATTGGCAAGAACCACTGCCAGGCGAGCGGCAACTGCAACTACGGGTCCGTCTCTGACGGAACCGGCCTGTCAGGAGCAGGAGCCTGCAGCGGCTCTATTGCAGGCGAAAACTCTTCTTCGCTGAATTCAATTACCGTATGCGATGCCGTTACCGTCTGCGGGCTTCTTTATTCAGAAGCTTCTGACAAGGCGGCCTGGATGTGCCCCAACGACACAGGGAGCATCAACTTTACCCTTACCGCCCATTCTTCTGATGAGCACGGTACGGATATAAGCGGCGAAGGAGGCTATCTTTTTGCCCACACAGGGTTCGACGACAACTACTATAAACTGTTCTACGCCATATCCCGAGACGGCCTGAGCTGGACCGAACTCAACGGAGGCGCATCTCCTATGAATTCCTATTGGGGCTTCCCGTATATTACCCGGGATGCATACGGCACTTTCTGGCTGATTGGCACCGACAATGGTTCCTTGCCTCATCATCCTGTAATCTGGAGTTCATCCGATGCGGTTTCTTGGTCGAGGAAAGACTTGCCTGCGTCCATTATGACCCTCCCTGAAGGATATGTCAACGACACCAACTCATACGGTGCTATGAAGGTATTCTTCGATCCGGTTTCGGAGCAGTTCATCATAACCTGGCACGCCAGTGAGGCCGGCGTGAGCGGGGATGCAAAATGGGAGTCAATGCGGACTTTCTACATTCTGACCAAAGATTTCAAGTCCTTTACGCCTGCGGCCAAGCTATTCTCCTTTACAGGAAGCGATGCCAATATGGCGCAGATTGATGCGTCCATACACTACTATTCCGGCCGTTACTATGCCGTCATCAAGGACGAGAGGACCAAAGACAGTTCCAGCGCATATTACAAAAGGCCGAGAATAGCCGTTTCGGCATCACTTACCGGTCCTTGGACAAATCCCGGAGGAGCCCTCACCGACAAATACAGGGAAGCTCCGTCGCTGGTGAAATCGCCGGACGGTGCCTGGTTCTATCTGTATGTGGAGAACTACGGGACCAATCCCAACACATATGAGCTCTATCGTTCGACATCCCTTACCGCAACCGGATGGAGCAAAGTAGGCTCATTCTCTCCTCCCCTGGGAGGCAATTGCCGGCACGGTTGCGTCATCAGGATAGATGAAAGAACCTACAGAAGGCTACAGGCAGCATATTAATGTTATTATAAAAACAATTAATCAAGATGTTATGAAAACGAAAACCATTGAGTACGAGTCACCAAAAACGACTGTGCTGGCGCTCGTAAATCTCTCCCCCCTTATGGAAGGATCCACAAGAGCCTATCCACTTTCATCAAGCGAAGCATTTGATGACGAATTCGAATCAATTGGCTGGTAATCTTTAAAGTTATTGCAGAATGAAGAATCTTAAATTATATGCCCTGGCCGCGCTTGCAGCCTCTGCATTCCTTGTTTCCTGCAATAAGGAAACCGTTACGGACACTCCTTCCGTCAAGACTCCTATATCCTTTATCGCTTTTGGCGAACCCCAAACAAAGGTAACTCTTGATTTCTCCCAGGCGGCCAATGTCCGCTGGCTTGATAATGACTTGATTGCGGTCTTTGACGGTACGGCGCAAAACCAGTTCAGCATCGACCCCGGGACCAATACCGGAGAATCCGCAACCTTCTCCGGAGAGGTGACTGCCGGAGCCACAAATCTGTATGCTGTTTCCCCCTATTCTGCTGCAGTTTCCCAATCGAGTTCAAATCTTACAGTCACAGTCCCGTCATCCCAGACAATCAGCAGCAGCACCAATGTGGACCCCGCCGCACTTGTTCAAGTAGGCATCGTCGACAACGGCTCCATTGAATTCAAGCAAGTCTGCGGACTTCTCAAGATTGAAGTGACCGGCAGCCAGGTACACAGTATCATAGTGAGCGGCAATGCCCTCGCAGGAACCGCCACTGTAGCCAGCAGCACCGGAGTCACCTCCAGCGTCTCCTCTGCATCCAACAGCATTACTCTTACCTATGAAGGCGATGCCAATTTCCCCGCAGGCACTTACTATGCAGCTGTCCTTCCCGGAACGACTTCCGCCGGCAATTTCTCCATCCAACTCGTAACTGAATACGGCGCCACCTGGGTCAAGACGGCCGCCAGTGCGGTTACATTCAAACGCCTCAAAGGACTTGACGCCGGAAATATCGACGGCTCTGCTTCATTTGCCCGCCACATCACCAACAAGAACGAACTGTTCGCCTGGGGAGAAAATATGGGTAAAGAGCACGGTGTCACAGTGTATATCGACAATGACATCGACTGCGGGTCCGACCCCTGGCAGTATTCCGGCGCTTTCGACGGCACCCTTGAGGGCCAGAACCACAAGATTTACAATTTCATTGCCGAGCAGGCCACCGGAGCTTGCCTAATTGGGACCCTTAACGGAAGCGTCAAAAACATTATCATAGGCTCGTCCGACGGCACAACCTGGGATGGCGTTTCCGTTTTCAGGCACTCTGAAACCGGTCTGGAGGGTGCCGTCTATATTGCTCCGGTCAATCTGCTTGGTGACGGTGCAAGTATGACGGACGTAATCAACTTCGCGAAAGTTGAGGCCACTTCCGCTTCAAACTCCAGGGTTTTTGTCGGAGGCCTGGTCGGACATCTTGGAACCGACTGGTCTGCAACTATGACAAATTGTAAAAACTACGGCAACATTGAGAACGCATCTGTCGGAACACAAGAGACCCGCATGGGGGGTATCATGGCCCAATGCAACGGCTCCCTGATCGCCAGCGGATTAGAGAATCATGGCAATCTCACCAGCACTTGCGGATACAATTCATTCGTGGGTGGCTTATGCGGCGACCTTGGTTCCGGTTCTATCATCAGCGGAACAAATGTCAACAAAGGCAACATTTCCGTATCAGGCATCGGAGCCATAAAATACGTTGGAGGATGCTTCGGTTCGATGAGAGGTTCCACAATATCATCTTGCACCAACAGTGGCACGGTCAATGTTGACAGTTGCGACAGCGCAGGTAATTACATAGGCGGTATCACAGGTTTATTGCAATCAAAGGAGAACAGTATTACTGACTGCCACAACACCAATTCCGTCTCTTGCGGATCCTCAGTATCAGGCCGCTCATATCTAGGAGGCATAACGGGTGGCTGCAATGGTTTAAGCAGTGACGGCATAACAATCGATTCCTGCACAAACAGCGGCTCTGTCATTAATAACGGAGGCGCTTCCGATATAGGAGGTATAGCAGGGCAGATTGCACCAACCGCCAACTCCATAACTGTTACCATCTCAAATTGTACAAACTCGGGAGCCGTATCCAGTGCAGTAGCCGAAAACGGCTGCCCGAACGTAGTTGCCGATTATACTTCAGTCGGTGGCATTGCCGGACAGTTGGACCCTAAAGCAGCCAATAATCACAACACCCATTTGGTAACCAACTGCAAGAACACTGCCGCCGGTTCAGTATCCGCAGCCGGAGTGTTGAAGCAGGGTAAACAACTCGCACTCGGTGGAATTGTAGCCAATGGGACCTGCGATGTCAGAATCAGTTTATGTACCAATGAGGCAAAAGTCAGTTATACCGGAGATACAAGCATCACGCCCACAGCGCAGATGTCAGCCGGTGGAATACTTGGTATAATTGTTAGAGGCACAGATAATTATGGTAATGTAAGTATATCAGATTGCATCAATAGGGGCGATGTTGTTTCAGGGCGTGCCTATAGTAACTTCCTGGGCGGAATCGTCGCCAATACAGCGGGCGTGGGTACCAATAAACTTGAAAGCAATTATACTGTTACAGGCTGCAAGAACTACGGAGCGATAACCAAAATCGCCGCGGCCGGTACAGAAAATAGTGGCACACGTGTCGGCGGTCTGTTTGGTGGCGCAAGCAGAGTTGCCTGTACAAACTGCGCAAACTATGGCTCGGTGTCCTCCGTTTCAGGAAAAGCCGGTGCAATCATGGGTGGCAGCAATTCAAATTCACTTTGGGGAAGTAATGAGTCCGAGGCCAATTATGTCTGCGACGACGTCGTGGTAACCTGGGGGGGTGGCGTTAAAACCAGGCCGTCTTTAGGCACCTATACACAGACCACACTTGGCCTAAGTCAGAGCGGCTCAGAAAAGAATTGGTTCTGCCCGGGCAACGACAGCAATACACTCTACATAAAACTGGTCGCCCATTCATCGGGAGAATAGTTAAAGATTTGTTTTCTTCCGGAGGATGGACTCGTAAAGGCCATCCTCCGGTTTATTATATCTATTGTATGGTAGGGTTGAATAGTATCGCTTCGTTAAAATAGTATGATACCTGATATTATCCACAAATCACTTCTGGCCGCTGCGGCCCTGATCGGTGCAGCATCCTGCAGCCAGGCCCCCGAGGCTCCGTCGATTGACCCCTCTTCCAGGGTTTTTGTCAGTTTTAATGCCAGCAACGAACCCGAAAGCACGAAAGTAACTCTGGACTTCAGCAAGTCCCGGAACGTCCAATGGTCCGACGAAGACCGCGCCGCCGTTTTCGACGGTGCCCTGAAAAATGAATTCAGCATAGTTCCGGGCTCTAATACAGGTTCCGCCGCCACATTCTCGGGAGAAGTGTCCAAGGGTGCCACCAATCTGTATGCGGTCTATCCCTATTCGGCAGCTCAGTCGCTTTCCGGATCCAACATCATCGTAACCGTCCCCGGCAACCAGGTGATAGGCAGCAACGCTAATGCCGCGTCTTCCGCCCTGGTGTCCGTCGGTTATGTAAGCGGTGGTTCAATTGAGTTCAAGCAGGTATGCGGCCTGATGAGTTTTAGCGTAAGCGGCAACAATATCAAACGCATAACCGTAAGCGGAAACGCTCTTTCAGGTACCGCCAGCGTCAGTTCCGCCGGAACTCTGCAAAGCGTCAGTTCCGCCTCGGACAACATAACCCTGAGCTGCGAAAACAGCGGTTATTTCGTCCCCGGGCGTACCTATTATGCCGCCGTTCTTCCCGGTACTACGGCCGCCGGCAAATTCGTCATTACTTACGAAAAAGGTGACGGGACGGCCTACACAAGGACGGCTTCCCGCGCCGTAACATTTACGCGCAAGAAAGGAATGGATGCCGGAACCATAGACAACGGCAGCCAGTCTTCGTCCGGTGGTTATTTATTTGCCCATACTGGTATGGACAGCAATTATTATAAGCTTTTCTATGCAGTATCCCGAGATGGCCTGAGCTGGACGGAACTTAATGGAGGTGCCTCACCTATGCCATCCTACTATGGTTTCCCGTACATTACCCAGGATGATAAGGGTACATTCTGGTTAATAGGGACCGACAATGGCGCTCTTCCGCACCATCCTGTTGTCTGGCACTCTTCCGATGCCGTAAGCTGGGTGCGTAAAGACCTCTCCGCTTCCATTATGAAACTCCCGTCAGGTTATGGCAACGACACCAATTCTTTCGGGGCGATGAAACTTTTCTTCGATCCTGTGTCCAAACAGTTTATGATTACCTGGCACGCCTCCGAGACGGGAGTTGATGGTGATGCGAAATGGGAATCTATGCGTACTTTCTATATCCTCACCAGCGATTTCGAATCTTTTACTCCGGCTGCCAAGCTCTTCTCTTTCAGCGGTTCCGACGCAAATATGGCCCAGATAGATGCCACCATATATTACTTCGGCAACAAGTATTATGCTGTCATAAAGGACGAAAGGACCAAGAACAGTTCCAGTTCCTATTATAAGAGGCCACGTATAGCTTCTTCCAGCTCGCTTACTTCCTGGACGTCAAATCCGGGCAGCGCTCTCACTGATAAATACAGGGAAGCGCCATCGCTGGTCAAATCACCTGACGGTAATTATTACTATTTATTCGTGGAGTACTATGAAGACCATATCTATGAGCTTTACCGCTCTACGAGCCTTACATCAATCTTCACTTGGACAAAAGTGACATCTTTCACCCCGCCAACCGGCACCGGCGACGACCGCAACTGCCGCCACGGCTGTGTGATAAAGGTAGATGAGCGTACATACCGAAGGCTCGAGACTGCCGACTTCACAAACCTTTCCTCCGGCGGCGAGAGTTTCGAAACAGACTTCAGTCCCATCTGGTGACCGCCACTGGGCAATCCGGGCGGGCCCTTGAACATAACGGATAATTGTTGATTCCCCATTTCAGCCCGGCAGGCCCCCTTTCAGCCCGCCGGACTGATTGTTTATAAAAGAATGGTTTTTCGATTCTTTCAAAAAGTATTATTTATAGTTTTTTTCTTCTATAAAAATTCGCAAAATCTGCACTTGGCTATTGCCTGGGGTGATTTCTTTTCATAGTTTTGCAGCGGACACCATAAACGTTTTGACTATGAAAACAAATCTTACTCCAGAGCAATTTGCTCAGTACGAGGCCATCGTCAACGAGTACGACCGCTATCGTAAACTCTCCCAGGAAGAGAAAGAAGACCTCATCATCAGGATCGCCACCAGCACTTACATAGACCTGCTTTGTGATTGGGCCTTTAAACACGTTTTCGGGCACAATGAGAAAAACCTTATGCTCCTGCTCAACGACATTCTTCCGGAAGAGATAGTTCATATAGAATACGACACCAATGAGATTGACTTATGGAAGGGGGATGACAAGAAAGTCATTATGGATGTCCTTTGCCATACCAAAGACGGAAGGAAAATCATAGTAGAAATGCAACGCGGGGACAAGGAATACATCCGCAACCGACTTCTGTACTACGCCGCTGCAATGATTTACACTCAACTTGGCAGGGGTGATTCATATGGAAAGCTCAAACCGGTTTATGTGATTTGCTTTATGAACTTCCGCACCAGACACGATAACGATAATTTGATTTACCGCTTCGGTGGACGTGAAGAGTCAGGTGAACTGTTTAACGACATCCTTAACGTATATATGTGTGAACTTCCGCGGTTCGCCGGAGAAACGGGAAAAGCCAAATCTCCTGTGGAAATGTGGTTTGTATACGCTCATACCTCACTGACGAGGACCGCCAGGAAATAGCCGAGGAATTCTACGCCAAAGGGAAGGCTGAGGGAAAGGCTGAAATAGCAAAGGCTCTTAAGGCTCTTGACATCTCACCAAGCGACATAGCGCGGGCTACTGGATTAACTCTTAAAGAAATCGAAGTTTTGTAGCCGAAGACCTGCCATCCTTCCCCATATCCACGAATCCCTCCATTTAGTAGGGTAAGCAGGCTTCATTTCGTGTGTATATTAAATGAGCCTTACTATCCTGCTGCAACTTTTACTGGCCGTTGCCGGCCTGAAGACCGAACATCTCATCAACCCGATTGGGATAGACAACCCGGCTCCTCGCTTCTCCTGGCATATGGAAGATAGCCGAGCGGGTGCTGCCCAGAACGCCTACCGCATTTCAGTGGCGACAGACTCCTTGTCATTCGACAGCACCACGATCTGGGATTCCGGACGGATACCATCCGGCGAAGTAATGGCAACATACGCCGGACCGGCGCTCAATCCCCGCACCCGCTACTGGTGGAGAGTGACTTGCGAGGACAAGGATGGTGTCGCCATACAATCCGGGACCGCCTTCTTCGAAACCGGCCTGATGAGCCAGTACAACTGGCGCGGCAGCTGGATTTCCGACAACAATGGCACTGACTTCAAGCCCGCACCCCGCTTCCGTAAAGAGTTCAAAGCCCGCGGAGATATTGCCCAGGCACGTGCTTACATAGCCGTTGCCGGGCTCTATACGATGTACATCAACGGCTCCAAAGTCGGCGACCGTATCCTCGACCCGGCTTTCACCCGCTACGACCGCACGGTCCTGTACACCACATACGACATCACAGACCAGCTCCGGACCGGAGCCAATGCCGTCGGCGTAGAACTCGGCAACGGCTGGTACAACCACCAGCCTGTTACCACCTGGCATTTCGACAACGCCCCTTGGAGGGCCCGCCCCACGTTCTGCATCGACATACTCATACGCTATAAAGACGGCACCGAGGAAATCATCCCCAGCGGCATAGGCTGGCATACATCTTCCAGCGGCCCTCTTGTGTACAACAACATATACACCGGAGAGCATTACGACGCGAGGCGCGAGCAGGCTGGATGGGCCGGGCCCGGGTTCGACGAAAGGGACTGGGACGGAGTCAAACTCCGCAGCTGCCCGGCAGCAAAAGTTTCATCCCAGCAGATGGTCCCTATTCGCCAAAGCAGAGAGATCGAGGCCGTCAGCATAACCAAAATCAACAGCAACCGCATCATCTACGACTTCGGCACCAATATGGCCGGGAACGTGCATCTCCACATCAAAGGCCGCCGTGGCACCACGATAGAACTCACTTATGCCGAAAGGCTCAACTCATCCGGACGCGCCGACCAGGACAACATCAATTACTACTATTTCGGCGACCGCAACGCGGAGCCCCTGCAGACGGACATAGTGACGTTGAGCGGTGGCGATGACGAGTTTGCCCCGCAATACAGTTACAAAGGTTTCCGCTACGTGGAAGTCAACGCATCGGCTAACCTCAAATGGGGCAAGGAACAGCTCAAGGCGGTCCGCATCCACAGCGACGTCCCCGAGGCGTCCAGCCTTGAAAGTTCATCAAGCATAGTCGGTGAACTTTGGCAGGCCACCTGCCGCACCTACCTGTCCAACCTCCCCGGATACCCCACCGACTGCCCCCAGAGAGAGAAAAACGGCTGGACGGCTGATGCCCATATTGCCGTCGAATCCGGGCTCTACAACTACGACGCCTTCACCGTCTATGAGAAGTGGCTTGCCGACCACCGCGACGAGCAGCAGCCCAACGGCCTGCTGCCTGACATCATCCCCACCTGCGGCTGGGGCTACCACAACCCCGCTGCCAACGGCAACGGCCTGGACTGGACCAGCACCATCGCCCTGATTCCCTGGGAGCTCTACCTGTTCTACGGAGACGACAAGCCCCTAAAAGATTGCTACGACAATATCCGCCGCTACGTGGATTACGCCCTGACGCTTACCAAGGACGGCCTCACGACCTGGGGCCGCGGCGACTGGGTCCCCGTCACGACACGTTCCAACAAGCAGCTTATCTGTTCCTGCTTCCTCTACAAGGACCTTGACATCCTATGCCGTGCCGCCAGAATATTCGGAAAAGACGGAGATGCGCAGAAGTACGGCGCGATAGCGGAAACCGTCCGCCGTGCCGTCAATGCCAAATACCTCAACACCGCCACAGGCGTCTATGCCGGCGGTATGCAGACCGACCAGAGCCTGCCGCTTTCGTTCGGGCTCGTACCGGACGAGCACAAAGACGCAGTATTCAAAGCACTGGTCAAAAAGGTCGAAGAGGACGGTTGCCACATAAATGCCGGCGTACACGGTGCAAAGTTCGTACTCCGCGTACTGAGCGAAGGCGGATACGGCGAACTGGCATACCGGATGGCCACGGCCACGGACTTCCCTTCCTGGGGCTGGTGGCTCGCGAACGGCAAAACGACTTTGATAGAAAACTGGCGCCTGGATGTCACCCGCGACAATTCCGACAACCATATTATGTTCGGCGACATCGCCGCCTGGTTCCATCTGGGTCTCGGCGGCATCAACCCGGATCCGGAGCAGCCCGGATTCAAGCACATTATCCTGCGCCCGTGCTTCCCTGCCGGGCAGGACAGTTTTTCCTGCAGTTACGATTCCCCTCACGGAAAGATTGAAGTCTCCTGGACCCGGAAGAACCGCAAGGTCAAGTTCACGGCAGTCATCCCCTGCGGCGCCTCAGCGACATTCTTCCACCCCGACGGCCACACGGAAGAACTCCCTTCCGGCACCCACGAATTATCTATAACGCTTCCCCGTACTCGATAAAGCGGGCGGCCGCATTGAGGAAATGGGCGGTAATCCAGAACACCGTCCAGGTCTCCGAATAGCCTCCGCGCAACTTGTACACGTTGGACATATCTCCGTGCTGGGCGAAATTGGTGTGCTGGATCTGCTCGCCCTGGCTGCCGTAGGCATCCGTGAGCTGATAGCAGGTACGGTACATCACATTTGACAACCGCACCAGCCTGTCGTCTCCCAGCAATCGTCCCATCCTGCAGACCTCGGGGGCGAAAAGTACTCCATATACATCCAGATGCTGGTTCTGCGGTGAAACTACCGTCCATCCGGTGGATTGGAAACCGCGGTCGGCAAGACGCCCTGCCGGCAGGGGGATATCCCATACCACTACATAACTCAGACATACGTCCATAGCGTGTTTTGCCCAGTCCAGGTACTTGGCGGTCTTGAAGCGCTGGTAGCACTCCAAAAAGCCCTGGAACGCCGCCCAGGCGCCTTCCTTGTCCTCGCAGGTGGCGTCCAGCGTGCCGCCCCAGTAGCAGCCGTCCATCTCCAGATGGCGGCCTGCGAACAGGTCGGCGGCCTTCTCCGCGGCGCGGCGGAAGCGCATCTTGCCAAACAAATCAGACGCAATCGCCAAAGGTGCTATATAGAATGCTTCCGCAGTAGAAAGCGGATTCCATTTGCAGGCCAGGATGCGGTCGGATGCCTTGCTGCAGGCTTCGCGCAGGAACGCCTCCCATTTGGAAGTGTCGTAAGTTCCGGGATGCTTGCGGGCATACTCTATGGCTTTGGCAAAATTGTACATTGCCTGACCGCAGGAGACTGGGTCGCCCTGGTCCCACCTGCCCTTTCCGCAGTCATAACGTACGCAAAAAAAACCATCATCCCTGAACGGGCACCCGGACAGGAAATCGAGGCTCCGCTGCACTCTGTCGCGAATCAAAGCGGCATCCCAGGGGCCATCGGAGGCGGAAAGCAACGGTTCCAGCACCTGCAGCGAGTATCCGGGAGAATCTGCCTGGCCGCACCAGCCCATAACTATGTGCTTGCGGTCCCGGCGAAGATCGTACATATCGAATCCGCAGGCGTCTTCTTTCTCAAGCCAACGGGATGCGGCGAAACGGGCTTTGCCCAGAACTATATCGTCAAAGCAGGCAAAGCGGTCGGCATCGTATGGCTTGTACCGGTCAAGGGACGAATACAGCGGTCGCTGGAAGCCGGACCCCTTTCGGGAGATGCCGTATAAATCTACATAGAATTCTTTTTCTATAATGCGTCCGGGCTCCAGGTCAATCCAGGTGTCAGCATAGCGCATAGACGTCTTCTGGCGGGCCTTGGCGACGCTCCGGGCTCCATTGTAGCCAATAGGGCCGCTTAGCAGGACCACTTCAGTAAGGCCGTCGCGGGCCTCGGCGCCAAGGGACCACCACTGGTCGCCAAGCAACGCGCCGCGTACGGGCGAAGGAACGGTGTGGACTGCAAGCGCACGCAGCCCGGATGCGTCTTCAAGCATCACGAACGGCATAGGATAGCGGTGGTCCTCAAAGATGGCGAACTCTCCCGGCGCTCCCGTCCAGACCGGCACAGCGGCCGGATTGACCGCTGCGCCGTTCTTGTTGCCATAATAAACAATTCCTGGAGCGAACAGCGACAGGCCGTTGCCGCGCCTCTGGAGCCTTACCGAAAGCGTCGCGTGCCTGAGCGTATCCGGCCCTTTCCACTCATAACGGCGGATACAGCGCACCATTCCGTCTGCAGCAGGAGCGTAGGAATCAGTCAGGAGCATCTTTCCCTGGGGAAGCTCAAGAGAGCCACGCAGGATAGTCCATTCTCCGGATTGTTCGGCCGACTGCGGAGAAGCGTGAACCCAGCTGCAGGGCCAGTCTTCCTTCCACCCGGTGGCTATGGACCAAAGGCCTTCATCAGGTGTGCGGAGTGTGTCACGACCATCCGTAAAGGCGACAGGACATCCGCTGTCCGCCAGCAGGCGGGTCTGTGCAGGGAGCGACACTGACGCCAGTGTCAGGTAAATAAAAAACAAAAACTTTTTCATTCCCAAGGCAGTTTGCGAAGCGGGCGTACCTGTGCCTCTCCGGGCACGAACTGGCCTCCCACAGGATTGACGGGGTAGTAACCAAGTGCCGAGAAAATGTACCAGGCGCTCATCTGCCCGCAGTCGTCGTTGCCGCAGAGGCCGCCGGGCTCGCACTTATAAAATTCCTCGAATACCTGGCGTATCCTTTCGGCCGCCTTGTCCCGGCGCCCCGCAAGGGTATAGAGATAGATGACGTGGTGACAGGGTTCGTTACCTTGCGAATACTGTCCGATCAGGCCTGTGATATCCTGGACTTCGCCTGTAACGGACGAAGGAGGGCTGGCCTCGAAGAGGGTGTCGAGTTTTGCGACGAACTTTTCACGTCCTCCGAGCAGTTCGATCAGGTCTTCGGGATCCTGAAGGACGTGCCAGAGATAGTGCCAGGCGTTAGCCTCGGTAAAATCGCCTCCCTGTTTGCCCGCGTGGGCATACCGGTATGGCTCGAAAGGCTCCCTCCAGCGCCCCTGGCTGTCCTTGCCGCGGAAGAATCCTGTGGAAGGGTCGAAAAGATTGCGGTAATTGCGGGAACGGGCATCGAAGAAAGCGAAGTCCTCATCCTTCCCGAGTGCCTTTGCAAGCTGCGCCGCACACCAGTCGTCATAACACGACTCCAGCGTACGGGACACTGATTCGTCCTTTACGATGTCGAACGGATAGTAGCCGTATTTATCGTAAACGGCCCAGTCCGATTTCTGGTGAGGAGTAGTGAGTGAAGCCTTTACTGCCGTCCAGGCACGCTCCTTATCGACGCCGGGCAGGCCGCGGAGGCAGGCGTCCACCACCGTGGGTACGGAATGATTGGCAATCATACAGTAATTGTCCTTGCCGCAGAGGCCCCATACGGGCAGGTGCCCGCGTTCCTCCGCTTCCGCAAGCATACTGTTGACCACATCAGCCTCGACGTCAGGCGTGAGAAGCGTGCGCAGCAGGTCGGCCGCCCGGAATGTATCCCACTGAGAGAAAGTCGAATAGCGCACAGGATCGCCGATATCAGATATGACGTTGGGCTGGAAATACAAATGGTACATCGACGTATAGAAAGCCGTCATAACGCTGTCCGGAGCCTCAACCGGCAGCAGCCTGAAAATCTCTTCCCACTTGCGCTCAGCGGCCTTGCGGACCTTGCGGAAGTTCCAGCCGGGGACTTCGGCAAGATTGGCGTGAGCGCCCTCCGCGCCGGTATAGGACAGGGATATCCTGGCCTTCAACGGCTTGCTGCCGTCGCCGAAATCCAGCACGCAGGCCGGAGCCTTGTAATCAGGATGCAGCACCAGGGTGTCGCAGGCCTTGAACGGCTGGTCGAAGGAAATCTCGTACCACAGGTCGTACTGCACCCAGCTGCTGGCCTTGATATGTCCGCACAGCGTCCTGTTGTCCGGCGAAGAACCGTCCCAGGCCTTGATGCCGCGGGCCAGAGTGGCTTTGGGGCCGTTGCTGCGAAGCTGGACATACTGGGGATTGACCAGCAGGTGACGCCCGCGGCCGGAGTACTTGAATTCGTAGCAGGCCACCCGTTCCGAGCAGGTGATGTCCACACTGGCGCCGTTGTCCGGCAAATCGACGGCATAGTGCCCAGGTGAGGCCTTTTCCGCGGCTTTCCGGCTTACATAATCCGGTCCGTGGGCATCGGAAAACGGCATTACCAGCACGTTGCACAGCGACGGTACACCCGTACCGCTCAGGCGGTTCTGGGTGAATCCCACCAGCAGCGAGTCGGACCAATTATAGCCGCTGCAATACTTCCAGAGGTAGTTTCCGCTCTGCGGACCGGGCTGCACCATACCTAGCGGGCAAGCGGCGGCAGGAGATGTATGTCCGGTGTAATCGGTACCGATGAAGGGGTTGACCCATTTGCCCAGAGGCCGTGCAGATGCAGACACGGACAGACAGGCAAAAAGCAGGAGGAAAATAGTCTTTTTCATAGGACAAAAATAGGAGTAATAAACTACTTTTGCAACGGTAGGGTAAAGTCACTTTCACTCGTTATTGATGTATGAAACGCCTGATTCTTTCCTTCGTCGTTATACTGTTTTTTGCGGTCGCTTCTGCCCAGCAGGTCCCCGACTACAGCGCATACATCCTCACTCCCAAGTCTCCTGAAACTCCCAACATCAATGGGCCCCGAGTATATGGCGCCCGCCCGGGAGCAGACTTCATTTACCGCATCCCCGCCACGGGCGTGAGGCCTATGAAGTTCAGCGCCAAAGGCCTCCCTTGCGGTCTTAAACTCGACGCAAGCAAGGGAATCATCACCGGCAAGGTGCGCAGGAAAGGCAGCTACCGCGTCCAGATAACCGCTGCCAACGCCCTGGGGAGCGACACCAGCGAGCTCCGTATAGAAATTGGTGACCGCATCGCCCTGACTCCTCCTTTGGGGTGGAATTCCTGGAACTGCTGGGGCGACAGGGTAACGGCGGACAATATACTGCAGGCAGCACGCGCATTGGAAGAAAAAGGCCTTGCCGATTACGGTTGGAACTACGTAAACATAGACGACGGCTGGCAGGGCAGGCGCGGCGGCAGGTACAACGCCATCCAGCCCAACGCAAAATTTCCTGATATGAAGGCCCTGGGCGACTCCCTTCACGCACGCGGCTTCAAGTTCGGCATCTACTCCGGACCGTGGATATCCACCTACGCCGCCCACATCGGCTCATCCTGCGACAATCAGGACGGAACCTACTGGTGGGTGGAAGAAGGCATCGTCGATGAAAACTACAAGCTCGACGTCTCCAAATACGACAAGGGCGAACTCCACAGTTTCGGCAAATACTCCTTCGCCCGCGCCGACGCCCGCCAGTGGGCCGACTGGGGCGTCGATTACCTCAAATACGACTGGTTCCTCAACGACGTCTGGTGGCTGCGTGATATGCGCGAGGCCCTGGACGCAAGCGGCCGTGACATTGTTTACAGCATCTCCAATGCTACCCGTATCTGCCTCGCGCCGGATATGCAGAAGTACGCCCACTGCTGGCGCACTGCAGGCGACATTCAGGATACTTGGGCAAGCGTATCCAATATCGCCTTCGACCGCGAATCCGCCTGGACAGGCTACGCAGGGCCGGGCAACTGGCCGGACGCCGATATGATGGTGCTCGGCCAGGTCGGAGGCTGGGAAGGCGGCACTCCCCACTGGACCCGCCTCACGCCGTGGGAGCAGTATTCCCACGTCACGCTGTGGGCGATACTTGCTTCCCCGATGCTGATAGGCTGCGACCTGGATACCATAGATGAATTCACCCTCAGCCTGCTGTGCAATCCTGAGGTACTGGAAGTTAACCAGGATCCGCTGGGAATGATGGGCGTGCGCAACGTATTCGGTCCCGGCAAGACGCAGTGCGTATATGTAAAGCGTATGGAAGACGGCACCATTGCGGTAGCTCTTTTCAACCTCAGGAATGAAGAAGGCAAAGTCAGTTTCGCCCCCCGTGACCTCGGCCTTCTCGGCGTACAGTCCATCCGCGACCTCTGGCGCCGGCAGGATGTGGGCAAAGTAGCCGACAAGGAACGCTGGGAGGTGAATCTCCCTGCTCACGGATGCGCTCTCTACCGCCTCAGCCCCGGCGTAAGCGATCGCAAAATGGAAGGTAAATGGTGGGAAATCGAATAATGATTGCTATATATGGACCTAAAACAGTTTCTCCGCATTTCCTTTTTACTGGCCATCCTGTTTACTGCCGCAGGCTTTCAGTCCCGGGCCAAGGTAACGCTGCCTTCCGTCTTCAGCGACAATATGGTCTTCCAGCAGAACACCCTGGCCGCAGTATGGGGTTGGACTGATTCCGGGAAGAAGGTTACTATACGCCCTTCCTGGGCTTCTGGCAAGACCGTCGCCGTCCCCGACGCCGACGGCAAGTGGTCGGCAAAGATTCAAACGCCGTCCGCCGGCGGTCCCTACACGCTGACCATTTCCGACGGCGAGAAACTCGTCCTTAATAATGTGCTGGTCGGAGAAGTCTGGTTCTGCTCCGGCCAGTCCAATATGGAGATGCCGATGAAAGGGTTCCGCAGCCAGCCGGTCGAAGGAGCCGCAGATGTAATAATGTCGGCGGAGCCGGACAGGCCCATCAGGATGTGCACAATCAAGCGCAGAGCGTCACTGACACCTCTATCCGACTGCGAAGGCTCCTGGAAAGAGAACACACCTGAAGCCGTTGCATCCACCAGCGCAACAGCTTATTGGTTCGCCCTCAGGCTCCAGCGGATGCTCGGAGTGCCCGTCGGAATCTTAATATCAGAATGGGGAGCTTCGACAATCGAAACCTGGATGGACAGGGAGACCATAAGCCGTTGTTTTCAGGGAGAGTTCGATCTTTCTTTCCTGGATGGAAAAAATCTCCCCAGGCTTAAGCACCAGACTCCCTGCACCCTTTTTAATGGCCAGGTCGCACCGCTTATCCCGTTTACATTCAAAGGCATAATATGGTATCAGGGAGAATCCAACCGATTCCGTCCCGAGCAGTACGTCCGGCTTCAGAAAGAATATGCGGCTATGATGCGCCGGCTGTTCGAGAATCCTGACGCTCCATTCTATTATGTACAGATTGCCCCTTACCAATACACGGATGACAATGGCAACCCTTTCACTTCAGGCTACTTATGCGAAGCGCAACAAAAAGCGCTGGAAGTGATTCCTCACAGCGGAATGGCTACGACTATGGACCTTGGAGAATCCGGTTCCATCCATCCCCGCAAGAAGAAGGAAGTGGGAGACAGGCTGGCGAATCTGGCACTGGCAGGCGACTACGGTTTTAAGGGAGTAACTCCCTCAGCACCTTGTTATGAGAGCGTTAAGTTTGAGGGAGAGAAAGCCATCGTAACTATGAAGGTAGATGCAATGGGGCTGTCACCTTGGGGCAAGGACATCACAGGCTTTGAGCTTGCCGGTCCCGACAGGGTGTTCCACCGCGCCACCGGAAGGGTTAAAGATGGGAAATGTGTAATAGTGAGCTGTCCGGAAGTTCCGGCCCCCGAGGCGGTGCGATATTGCTTCCGTGACTGGTCGGAGGGTAACTTGTACAACGGCTGGGGCGTTCCTGCCGGACCTTTCCGCTCCGACGACTGGGATGTTGAGCGTATGGACGGCAGCATCCTGAGAGTAATGTCTTACAATATCCGTAATTCCAAAGCAAAAGACGGGATTAATTCCTGGGAGATCAGGCGCGAGGCGACTCCGGAGATGCTGTCCGACATACATCCGGATGTTTTCGGGATACAGGAAGCTTATCAGGAGCAGGTGGATTACATACTTGAGCATTGCAAGGATTACAAAATGGTAGGAGTAGGCAGGGACGACGGTATCCAAAAAGGAGAGCAGATGTCGGTATTCTATGACTCCGCCCGCTTAGAACTGCTTAAGTGGGGAACATACTGGCTCTCCGAAACTCCTGATGTGCCGAGTTTCGGCTGGGACGCCGCCTGCAAACGCACCGCCACCTGGGCCCTGCTGGAGCAGAAAGCCACCGGACGAAAGTTCTATTTCGTGAACACACATCTGGACCACAAAGGAAGTGTAGCTCGAAAAGAAGGCCTTGCCCTGATATACAACAACATACAGAAGATGAACCCGGAAGGATACCCTATGGTGTTAACGGGCGACTTGAACGTATTTCCCGATGACGAATGCCTGAAGGATATCAACTCTATTATGCAAAGCGCCCGCTTTAAATCCAGGGATGCTGACCCGAAAGGTTCGTTCAACGGGTTCGGTACATATGACATAGACCACCTTGAGAAAATAGATTATATCTATTACAAAGACTTCAAGTACAGCCGCCGCTTCAAAGTGGTCACTTCTTCCTATGCAGGCAAGCCTTTCGTGTCCGACCATTATCCGGTCTATGCTGACTTGGCTTTTTAGTCCGGAATAGTTGTTGATTTCTTATTTCAGCCCGGCAGTTCTCCTTTAACCCGCCGGGCTATTTGGCTTTATAAAAAATACGCTTCCGATTCTGTCAAAAAATGTTTTTTATGGTTTTTGTTTATCTATAAATATTCGCAAAATCTGCAATCGGTTGTTGCCAGGGGCGATTACTTTTCATATCTTTACGGTGAATATTAAAGACTTTTGACTATGAAAACAACTCTCACCCCGGAGCAATTTGCTCAATACGAGGCCATCGTCAACGAGTACGACCGCTATCGCAAACTCTCGCAGGAAGAAAAAGAAGACCTCATCCTCAGAATCGCCACCAGCACATACATCGACCTTATGTGCGACTGGGCTTTCAAACACGTGTTCGGGCACAACGAGAAGAATCTTATGCTACTTCTAAACGACATCCTCCAGGAGGAGATCGTCCATATCGAGTACGATCCCAATGAGATTGAACTATGGAAAGGCGACGACAAGAAAGTAATTATGGATGTCCTGTGCCATACCAAGGACGGAAGGAAAATCATCGTGGAGATGCAGCGTGCTGACAAGGAGCACCTGCGCAAAAGGCTGGTGTATTATGGGGCTTCAATGATCCATACCGAGCTGCGCAAGGGAGATTCATACGGCAAGTTGATGCCGATATATGTGATTTGCTTTATGAACTTCCGTCTCAGGCACGATACTGACAAGCTCATCTATCACTACCTGCTCAGCGAGGTTGGGGGAGAGGCATATTTGACGCCCAATATCCTGAATATCTACTTGTGCGAACTGCCACGTCTGGCAAGCAAACCTGGCAAGTCGCTTACTCCAGTGGAGGTGTGGTTTGATATTCTGCAAAATATGCGTAATTTTGCAAGTAAACCGGAGATTTTTGGCAGCAAGTACGACACCATTTTCGAGTCCAGCCTTCAGTCTCCCATACCAGAGAAAGAAAAACTACAATATTTTCGTTCTATGTTCGACAACGATATACGCTCATACCTCACTGACGAGGACCGCCAGGAAATAGCCGAGGAATTCTAC
>ONLD01000021.1 GCA_900318565.1 uncultured Bacteroidales bacterium | reverse complement strand
TCCGGCACGGTCTTGGGTGAAAGAAATGGGGCCGTAGTTCTCGCACTCCGTAAGAATGGCGGCGCGAATCTGTCCGGTGATGCCGCCGACGTAGGCGTTATAGCTCTTGCTGATATCTCCTGAAACCGTGATTGAGCCGTAATTATATGCTGCTGCAATACTTGACCCTCTCGACAAATCACCACAGATACCGCCGATTCCCTGATTATGCGAATTGTTGCAGATGATATCGCCGTGGTTTTCCAGCATCATACACGCAACAGTCCCGTTTACTTTCGCAAAGATGCCGCCCATCATACTGCTTGTTGCGGTGCCGGGTCCGTCTTTGGCATAGTTGGCGATTGTGCCATAATTCGAACAGTTGTCGATAGAGACAGCTGCACCCGATACGATTTGTCCGGCAATACCGCCTATACGGGAAAATGCAGGACCGGAATGTCTCGCCTCACAGACGGCAAAGTTCAAAACCCCGTCAACTGCAGCTGTTCCGCGCAGGTAAGCGAACGGCGCCACTTGGAAAATGGAGTTTGTCTCTTCTCCTGCATACTGGTTGCTGAAACAGGACACCCCGTCCCAGGTCATTCCGTTTGAAGAACCGATAATGAGATCTTTTACCGTGCCGTAAAGGGAACCGATGAAGCAGGCAGCATCGGTACTGTCATCGGTGATAGTTGCTTTTATGTTGTAAATCTTATGGTTCCGGCCGTCGAAAACGCCATCGAATCCTGCTGTGGTATATATCCAAGGATCCGATGCGCAGTCGATATCGGCATCCAGATACACGGTCACGCCGCTCTCCTGCCCCATTACTTCGCCCCAGGCGTAGAGTTCACTCTTGTTGGTAATATGGCGGACGAAAGTAGCCTCGCTTGTCACATCTCCGGCTCCAATCACCTGCCGGCGTGAAATGGAAACTGCCGATGAAGCGGATTTCTGCCAGGTCAGGCCGCCGCCGCCGACAAGCTGCAGGGAGAAAGACCCCGCCGCGGTCGTTCCGGGCAGCACGGCTGCATAATATGTACCGGCGGGGAAGTTGGTGCCGCCCTCATAAGTCAGTTCTATACTGTCGGCTCCGGCACTCACTGATCCGACAGTCCCGTCTGAAGAAACGGTCGCAGTGCCGGCCAGGTTGTTGCCGCCGAGAATGACTTTGCGGACTCCGCCGTCGCTGATAACTATCTTGACCAGACCGCAGACCTGCTTGAACTCAATCTTGCCGCCCTCAGCCTTGCCGACGCTCACAATAGCGGTTGTGTCCACGCAGGCTCCTTTGCCGATTACCTGATTGACAGGGATGGTAACGGAGAGGTTGGACCCTGAAAGTGAGTTTCCGGCAGTAAAAGGATAAACAGCATACAGAGCCGCGCCGGCCGCCGCCTTTCCGGTGAATTCTGCAGAAGCACCGGTATTGGAACCTGCAGTTACGCTGAATTCATTTTTGGACTGACCATCGAAAACGGCAATCACGTCATTGTCGGACCATTTGATATTGGGCGTGCTGTCGAAGTCAAGGGAAACCTTTGAAACAGACTCTGAATAGGCGACCAATGAAACTTCAGACACGACAGACTCGCCGGCAGGAATGACTTCTTTACTGCAAGAAGCCATAGAAAGCAGGGCAGCGACGGCTGCCAAGGCCATAATTCTAATCTTTGTCATAATGCTGCTCTTTGAGGGTTACCACGAAATCAAGTCGTCGTTATCAACAAAGTCCTCAATGTTAGAAGACGCTGAAGCGCTTGAGCTTTCAGAAAGTAACGAGCAAGAAAGACCGAAGGTGTCCGTGCTCGCTTCAGGGGAAGAATAGCGAATCTTTTTCATTTGGCAATTAATTATTTATCATAAGTTTCTTTGAGTTTGCTGTAAACGGCCTCATCGACCCGGATGACGCAGCCGTGGCGGCAGTTGTCGCCAGGAGGCGGAGTCATATCGGAGACTTTCTCCCACAAAGAGTTGTTGGTAAGAGTCCTGGAACGATACATTTCGTAGCGGTGGACGGTATAGTCTTCCACGTACAAGTACCACTCCGAGCTGTCGGGAGACTGGACGAGGGTCGGGGCTTCCCGCCAGGCCGGGGTCAGGCCGGCTCCGGGATTGGACCAGGGGCCGGAGGGTGAGTCGGCGACGGAAATCCGTACCGTCTTGCCCGTGGCTGAACTAATGGGCCAGCGTTCATCCTTTATGACGGCGTAGTATTTCCCGTCGTAATAGTGGATAGATGCGTCTATCTGGGCCATATCGGCATCTGCTCCGGAGAAGGCAAAAAGTTTCCGGGCAGGGGTGAAAGACACAAAATCCTTGGTGAGGATATAGAAAGTGCGCATAGATTCCCATTTGGAATTGCCGCTCAACCCAGATTCGCTGGCGTGCCAGGTGATCATAAACAGCTTCGAGGCGGGATCGAAGAACAGTTTCATCGCTCCGTAAGAGTTGGTGTCGTTCTCATAACCGGCGGGGAGTTCCATTATGGAAGCCGGAAGGTCTTTGTGCTTCCAGGTTATCAAGTCTTCAGACCACCAGACTATTGGGAAATGAGGCTTGGCTCCTGATGAGGTCCCTATCAACCAGAAGGTTCCGTCGCTGTCGGAAGCTATATAAGGGAAGCCATAGTAATAAGTCAGGGGAGACTTCCCCCTGTTCAGGGAGATCCAAGTCTTGCCGTCCCTGGACAGAGCATAAAACATACGGTAGTAATTGCTCCCGGTCCCTGTGTGGGCGAACAGATATCCGCCCGTTCCATCTGCTTCCAAGGAAGGAACGGGTACATTATTGCCGTCTCCTGAATCAGCAGGCGTGTCCTTGCCACAGGCGGAAAGGCTCAGGGCAAGAGACACGAATACGGCAATGGTGGACAATCTGTAAACTAATATCATTGTGCAGGATCTCCGTCGATAGCAATAAGTTTCCTGATGTGTAAATCACATATTTCTATGCAGTTGGCGCTTCTGTAAGATGCTGTCGGATGAATCTTTAAGTATCGCCCTTTTGATGCGCTCGAATTCATTTTATCCGCTGGCACTGAATTCCAAATCAAGGGAAGCCCGGCATCTATATCACCGCGAGGGATGTCTTCCCACTGCATCATCAATCTCCAATTGTTTGAGGCATCCGCAGTATTGTAATTTGCAATCGCGGCAAGGTATTTTTCGTTGTCTATACCTTTATACTGTGCGGCAGTTTCCAGCGTAAACTTGTCTTCCGTATAGAACTCAACCCCTTTGAGGTCCAGGTTTCCTAAGTTGCCTGCCATCTTGGAAATACCTATGCTGTGGATGTTGACAGGCTCGCCTAAATCTATGACAACCACTACGTTATTGTACTTCCTTACGCCGTCGCAACAGGGATAGGGGACAACGATGGTTTCACCTGCCATACGGCCGGAAGAGTATGTGCAAGTACCTGGATAAGTGCCTTCAGAAGGATATCGGAAATCATCTACGTCAATTCCTGTCCGTGTCTGCTGACTCGCATTCCAGTATGAACAGAAATTGGAATTAGAGTCCCGGTTCAGCATATTCTGAGCCCAATATGCGGAATTACGGTCTTCAGAATTAGAGAAAGCTATCTTCCATTCTGTGGGCTCGACTTCAGCATAAGCATACTTCGGGTTGCCAATGATAAGGTATTTGACTTCGTCGGTTATTTCAAACAGGTCGGATGACACGGACGATATGCGCAGTGGCAGCAAGTACACCTCGTCGGCGGTGAGCCCTGTGCGGGTAAGGTCAAGAGTGGCAGAGCCGCTCAGTTCATCGGCTTTGAAACTCAGGCTCCCAAGTGAATATGAGCCGGTGGGGAGAGGAGGATAAGAGGTTCCGTGAGCATTGTTGTATGCTGAAACAGCATCATCGCCCAGCGCTTCGATGGTTCCGCTGAATGCTGCTTTGTTTATTTCCGTCCTGTCGATGGACAGCTCGACAGGATATGCGAGCGTCTTGTAGTCGATAGAAACAGCCTGGTCGCCTGAAACGGCCCAGTTGACAAGAGGGGATTCTACCCGGCAGCGGAGAAGAATGAAACTGTTGTTTTTATTGATGCTGCCTGAATCACTTGAAAGTTTGAGCGGGAGTATCCAAGTCAATTCGGGCTTCTCTCTCATTGCCTGGACCATTTTGCCGGGGTACAACTCTACCTCTGCATATTGATATTGCTGCTCTTCCGTCAAGGAAAAAGCCGCGGGCAAGATGTATGAGCCTTCCGGGAGAATGCCGATGGCGTCTTCGGAGTAGTTCCATTGGGCAGCCGCTTCCTGGACTGACATTACCTCAATGCTGCATTGGGCGGTCATTTCCGGGTGAGCGCCGCCCTTTACTACGAGCATTTGCTGGACGACGGCGTCCTGGGCCGTATTCATAGCCACGTCCCTCGTCCCGGCATCTTTGAAGTACAATACTTTAAAGTACTCTTCCGGAAATATTTCGGCCTGGTCGTCCCTGTCGCAAGATAGGGCTGCGGACAGGAGCAGCATTAAAATGCAATAATACTTTCTCATATCAATAAAGGGGAGCTTGAACCATTTGGGGGTTGGAATATATATCCGTGGCCGGCACCGGCATAAGGTAGAGGCGGTCGTTCCACTGTATCGGCTGCGGGACGGGGACCGGTGTGTTGAATTCCTCGAATGAGGGGGCTGTGCGGACTGCATCCAGTCCCATCAGGCTGCTCATACGCTCCCTGCCCTGAAGATAACGGCGGATATCATAAAAACGATGTCCTTCCAAGTACAACTCTACGAAGCGTTCTTCCAGGACGGCGTCCAACAGTGTTTTGCCCGCAGAAGACAAGCTCCCCTGCGTCCACTCCGGAACGCCGGCACGTTTGCGGATTTCGTTGAGACATTCCAGCCCCTCGGACTCATTCCCGGTCCAGGCATCGCATTCTGCCATCAGCAAATAAAGCTCTGCCAGCCTCACCAGAGCCTGAGGGTAGTAGCAGTCAGCAGCGTTGTTTTT
The DNA here is from genome assembly GCA_900318565.1 of uncultured Bacteroidales bacterium. Taxonomy (GTDB): domain Bacteria; phylum Bacteroidota; class Bacteroidia; order Bacteroidales; family UBA932; genus Cryptobacteroides. The sequence goes on along the minus strand of ONLD01000021.1, from coordinate 25,463 downwards.
ATTGGACACGCCCGTGTAGTAAATGTTGGGATGCACAAGTTTGCGGTTGAGAAAACCTGTGATGCAGTAATTGCGGGTACCCCATTTCTGGGCGTTGTATCCGCCCTCTTCCGGATCGCGCATATGGCAGATGAGAGGCTTGCGGTTTGCTATGACAGGAGAGTACTCGCAACCATCGAAAGCAATCCAGGCATAGAATCTTGGCTCGCGACCGACATTCAATTTTATAATGTCGGCTTCGGGCATCCCGGCGGATGTATACCATTCTGCTTCGGAAGGGAATTCAGGATCCTCCGAAGGGATAAGTCCTTTTTCCGTGAAAAAATGCTGTACCGTGTAAAGGGTGGGGGAAAGACCGCCCCAAGCGCCATAACCGTTGGGCTGCACGTCGGTGTTGAGGATATAATGGGGCATAGACGCCATACGGACTTGCTCGTCCATTTTGGAGATACCCCAAATAATCTCTTTGTTTCCTTCTGCAGGACTTGTGGTAACGCTGTATCTGAGCATCATTACCCTGGTCCGGAAATCGATGTCCGCATCTGTGTCCTCTTTCCCCGGAACCTCGGGGAGCGGTATGTTCTGATTGATTCGAAGGGTTTCAGACTCGGTATTCCCAAATAAAGTATAACCGGCATCCCGAGCCGCCTGGAGAGCTTCCTGGGCCGCAATACGGGCGCGAGTCCATTTTGCCGGATCGTACTCGTGGCTTACGAGTTCCAGACCATAACCCGGAGTCTCGTACTTTTCGTTCTTCCAGGACGGGAACGGGAAACTTCCGTTCCACATCGGCGATGCTGCAATTGTCAGAAGTCTTGCCTTTATTGCCTTGGCGGCTATGGAGGTCGCCCTTCCGAAATAATCGGGGCCCGGGGGCAATGCCGGGAGGACCTGGATGACTTCGTCCAGGACTCCGACGATATAATCAACGCAATAGTCGAAATGGGAGCGTCCGGGGATGTCTTCTTTTGCAATATTGGGAGAAACAAAATCATCCTGTATGGGACAAGGCCCGAACATAGTAAGGACTAAATAGTGATAGTATGCCTTGAGGAACCTGGCTTCCGCTATGTACTGTTCACGCAGTTCCGGATCCAGATCGGCTTTTGTCTCAGCCATATTCTTAAGGAACAGGTTACAATACCCTATGGCCGTATAGAGCCTGGTCCAATCATAACCGTTGGGCCATTCGCTGTCAATCCATTCAGGCGTTATGGCATTATACTGGACCAGAGAAGCCAGGTTCTGCCATTCCTGGGGTTGGACGAATTCGTCGGTTCCGCTTCCAAGGACATTCGTTTGCGGAAAGATTCTCCTTCCGACCTGAAGTATACCGTAGCAGCTGTAAAGGTGGTTCAAAGCCGTGGCATTATCTGTAATCATATCATCCAGATCCACTTGTTCCGGGGGTACGACGGAAAGATAGTTGCAGGAAAATGCCGTGCTTGCGAGTGCGAGAATAAGCAAGATTTTTTTCATAGGTCGTCAGAATTTAAACTGTACGCCGAGGTTGAAAGTCCTGGAAAGCGGATAAGAATAATAATTAAGTTCCGGGTCCCAGTATTTGAACGGAGACCACACAAAGATATTGTCTCCACTAAAATAAACCCGTCCGAACGGGAAGGTCCAGCCAACTTCAAGAGTCTTGAAACGCAGGAAGTCGGCCCTGCGCATCCAGAAACTGGAAGGCTGGCGGTTATTGTAGATGTTGCTCTTGAGCAGGCCGAGTCTGGGATAAGTGGCGCCGGAATTGTCAGCTCCCTCACGCCAGTAGCTGTCGGCTATCCACTTCATCAGGTTGTGGTCGTTGGAATCATCTGCAATGAAGGGCTCAAACCCGGACAGCATTATGTTTCTCTTGGCGGAGCCGTTGAAATAAATACTGAAGTCCAGTTTTTTCCAGTTGATACTGCATCCGAAACCGAACTGGATGCGGGGCATAGTCCCGTAGGGAGACAGCATCACCTGATCGGCAGTAGTTATGATGCCGTCACCGTTGACATCGCGGTATTTGATGTCGCCGACCATAACTGCCGAACCGAAGCTGGACTGGTCGGCGCTGACGGCTATTTCGTCCTCGCTCTGGAAAAGTCCTTCCGCTATGTAGCCGGTCATACGACTGAGGGGCTTGCCGGTATCTGTCTGCCAGGTATAAGGATAATCAGGCTCGTCCACATATACGTATTTGTTTTTGGCGTAAGTATAGTTGAAGCGGAGGTCGAGGAGCAAGTCGCGGGTCAGTTGCTTTCTCCATTTTACGCTGAGCTCCATACCGGTATTGTCTACCTGTCCTACGTTGCTCCAGGGCACGGAAGCGGTATATGCACCTGTATAGGATCCAAGTACATTTCCGTATCCAAGAGTGGTAGGGAACGACGCTCTCTTCATAAGAATGCGTTCCCGCTTGTTGTAATACCAGTCAAATGTCACGTTCAATTGTTCGAAGAGCTGCATATCTACGCCAAGATCAAGCTCTCTCGCCCTTTCCCAGTGGGCTCCGTCCACGGCATAGGAAAGTACGGTCGGACCTGTCCTTGTAGTGTTGCCGGTGTACCCGGTGCTATACGGGAAGCCTCCCGTCATATTGACGGAGTTCTGATACAGGAAGTGCGCGGCTCCGGCGGAAGATCCGGTCTCGTCGCTTCCGACAAGTCCATAGGAGGCTCGGAGCTTAAAGTAGTCTATCACAGGGCGCAGGGATTCCCAGAATGGTTCGCTCGAAGGGACCCAGCCTAGCGATATGGCCGGGAAGAACTCGAATCGTTCCCCTTCGGCGAGTCTTTCTGTGCCGTTGTAGCCAAAATTCAGTTCCACCAGGTAGCGGTTGTACCAGTCATAAGTGAAGCGGCCGGAGAAGCCTTGGTTGCGGTTGGGGAGCACACCGCTGCGGTACTGGCGCATCATATACATCAGCATCGCAGTGACGTTGTGGTGGCCGAATGAGCGGTCGTAATCGATGCGGCCGTCCAGGTAGAAAGTATTGTTGGTCGAGGTGGAAATGCCCGACTGGCTGACGTATTCAGTACCCACCCTGAGCTCATTCAGCCTGAATGTCGTAGGATTCTCGGGATCATAGCTGCCCGGCAACACGTTATACAGGTAAGGCGTGAGCGAGCGGGTGTACCAGGTGGACGCGTAGTTGTTGAAGTTCACCAGGGCGTTGACCGACAGGCCTTCCGTGATGAAATCGAGCTTCTGGTTGAGCGTGACGGAAATGTTGAGCTTGTTGGTGTTGGTCTCCTGGAAGGTATTGAGCATATTGGCGTACGGATTGGTGTAGAACCGTCCCGCGCTCATTATCTGGGAGCCGAAGAGGAGGTGGCTGTATCCTTCCTGCGCGGGGAAAAGCGCCGGGAATGATACGGGGGTATTGGTGTACACCGCCTGGAAGATGGAATTCGCGGAGGCGGACGGGCTGGTCTGGCTGACTATCTGGGCGTTCATCTTCAACGCCATCTTCGTGGTGGGCGTAATCTGGTAGCCGATGTTGTTCTGGAAGGTGTAGAGCCAGCGGTTGTAGTTGTTGTCGAACGAATAGTTCCGGGGGACGTCCAGGATGCCGCCGTCGTGGTTCATCTGCAGGCTCATATAGTAGGTCACGTGCGAGCCGCCTCCGGACACGTTGACGTTGGCCCTCTGGCTGAGGGAGTACTTGCGGAACATCAGGTCGTACCAGTCGACGTCGGGCCAAATGCTCGGATTCACCCCGCTGCGCGTGTTTGCAATGTCGGTCTCACTGTAGCGTACTTCGGCGCCGGGGTTGCGGGCCAGCTGGGCGTTGTTGTATGCCTCCATAAAGGTGGCGCCGTCGGCGTATTCCACTATGTTGACCGGCTGCAGGACGGAGGATTCGACCGTAACGTTGATTTTGGCTTTGGTGTTCTCGGAACCGGTCTTGGTGGTGACAATCATCACGCCGTTGGCGCCGCGGGCACCGTAAATCGCGGTTGCGGAAGCATCCTTGAGGATGGAGAATGATTCGATGGATTCCGCCGGGATATTGTTGAGGTCGGAAGTGGTGATCTCGACGCCGTCGAGCAGTATGAGCGGCGCCGTTCGGCCTCCGAAGGTGGATATGCCTCGGATATAGAAGTCGGAGGTGCTTCCGGGCTGGCCGCTGGCGGTCACGGAAATGACCCCGGCGAGTTTTCCTGCGAGGGTATTAGTGAGAGAAGATGTGGGGGATACAAGCGCCCCTCCATCTATGGCGGCAATGGCTCCGGTCACGGAAACTCTTCGCTGGGTACCGGCTCCAACTACAACAACCTCGCTCAGGACTTCGTTGTCGGGCTCAAGCCTGGCTTCGACGACGCCCTGGTCGGTGATGAAGACCGTGAGGTCCTTGTATCCCAGTGAACTGATGACTATTTCCACGCTCTCACCGGTGATATCAATAGTGAAGTTGCCTTCCACATCCGTCACCGTGCCCGTGTGCGTACCTTTTATCTGTATGCCTGCGCCTATGATGGGCAGGTTATCGGTGGCATCGAGCACTATACCGGTGATGGTGCGTTTTTGCTGGGGCTTTTTGCCCTGGGATGCACCGGATGCGGGCTGCCGGCCGTGCTTGAGGTATATCTGCCTGCCGGAGATTGACCATTCTTCCTGGGTGCCGTCAAAAAGCCTTGCAAGGACTTGCTCCACGGTCTCCTTGTCTGCCCCCACGGTGGCTTTGCGTGACAGGTCGATGGTGTTCGTCTGGTAGAAGAATGAGTAACCGCTCTGCTGCTCAATGAGTTTTATCGTCTCGCCGACGGTGCGTGTCTCTGTCGGGAAACTGAGTCTGGGGGAATCCTGCGCAGCGGCGATACCGGACCAGAGGGCCAGCAGCGAGCACAAAAGAATTAAGGATTTCTTGAGCATATCGATTATTCACTTATGCGTGATACTGACCAGACGCCGTTTTGCTTGCGTCCGTTGATTGGGAAGATGCCGGACAGCTCCGACAGCATATCGGAAAGCGTAGCCCTAAGATACAGGGTGCCGGTGCAGGAGATATCCGCTACCGCGGCATCGCATTCAACCGTCTCGCCGTAATAGCGGCTCAGGTAACCAAGGAGGTCTTTCATCGATGTGCCGTCCGCCCGGTAGACACCGTCCGCCCAGTCAAGCAGTCCGCGCCAGTCGGGGACATCTTCGACATTGACTTTGCCGTTGTCGTCCAATGTGTACATCTGGTTGGGGACAAGCGTAACAGACTGCGACCTCGATTCTCCGAGCGACACGTTGACCGAGCCGGATACGAGAGCGACCCTTTTGGACAGGCCGTCGAAATCGGATACAAGGAAACGCGTGCCGAGCACCCGGACTTTTATTGCGTCCATTTCTACGGTAAACGGGCGTTCTTCATCACGGCTGACATCGAACAGGGCTTCTCCGGTCATTCGGACATTGCGCTCTTTGCCGAAGCTGCAGGGGAAGACCAGCCTTGAATGGGAATTCATCCGGACAAGGGATCCGTCGGCGAATTGGATTCGTGCACGGCGGCCGTAAGATACGACAATCATACAGGATGATTTCGAAGAAGCGGCGGATGTGTAATCCTTGCCGTCAATCCTTATGCCTCCGGGGGTGCAGGAAACCTGCATTTCCAATGCCTCAGACTTTATTACCTGCCCGTCGGCCAAAAGGACCGCAGACTCGTCGGACTCAGGCCAGGTGTATAACTCGGTCTCGGCGGTTGTGGCGGCCGGATTCTGGTGCTTTGTGAATGTGGGGATTAATAGAAGGACGGCCAATGCTGCCGCAGCCATCGCCATTGCAATGGCCGGGAAGGAGAAGCGCCTCCTGCCGGACACTTTTTGGAGTACACGGTCCAGGGTCGGATAAGGGTCAAAAGACCTGCTGTGCCCGTCAACCCATTGCCGGTAGGCGGGCAGAAGATTCTCCCTTGCGTCTTTGGTGTTCTTGAGGTAAGCGAGCAACTGCCGCTTTTCGTCCGGACTGGCGTTGCCGTCCAGGTACTTGATAAATATGTTCTTTTCGTGGTCCATCGATATAAACCACGATTCAAACGGCAGTTACCCTACCTGTTTATCGTAAAAAAATAAACAGGATGAAGATGAAGGGAATCCCTTTGTTGATAAGAGCCTGCTTGATACGCTTGATGGAGATGGTCATCTGCTTCTCCACCGCCTTGACGGATACGCCGAGCTGCTCGGCGACTTCCTTGTTGGAAAGCTCTTTTTCCCGGCGCAGGGAAAAGACTTCCCTGGCGCGGGGCGGCAGGCTGGAAACCGCATCTTCCAGGGTTTTCGTGAGGAGGTCGAAGTCGTAAGCACCGTATCCGTCAGGAGCGAACAGTTCATCTATGAGGAATGAAAGTTCAGTATCAAGCATTTTCTCTTCCAGGCTGGTTGAACGGCCGGCGTGCCTGCGGCACCAGTCGATGGACCTGTTGCGCACGGTCCTCCACAGATAGGCCTTGATCTGGGATGTGTCTTCCAGCCGGAAAATATCGGGGCGTCGTACCAGGACTTTGCAGAACGAATCCTGGACTACATCTTCCGCGACGGACACTGAATGGACGTGCCTCAATGCCAAGAGACACAAATCCTTATACGTGTCAAGATAGACTCTGGTAAATTCAATGTCCGTCATATTCAATATACGGTTGATGCCGACAAATATAAGATTATTATTGAAAAGTTGGTCTTCCCTGTAGGAATTTGTAACTGAGCCGGAGCGCCGGATATGACCTGTTAAATTCGGTTTTGAGCAATCCTGCTGATTATTATTTGTTTTGTAAAACGCAATCTTGAAGTCGCAAAATGCGACATCAAGTTGGGGAGGACGCAGGAAACTGCCCAACGCTTTTACGGAACTCGGTGTCTCTATGCTCAGCAGCGTGCTGACTACCGAAATCGCCATCCAGGCCAATGTTCAGATTATGCAGGCTGGACTCGAATAAGGGGCTGTACTTTTTGCCTTACATCTCCGTACCGTTTCTGGTTTCATCCTTCCTGCGGGCGCTTTCGTCATCCTAAAACACAGCTTCGTCAAACAGCGCTGAGGCGGGCTTCCGTATCCGGCGGATAATCCATAAATTTAGCTGGACAAAAGCCGAAAATTATGGAACGGAACGAAAAACAGCGCTACGAAACTCCGTTGACCAGGGTCTTCGAAGTCGGGCGGGAGGGCGTCATCTGCGCCAGCGATGCCCAAAGGCAGGATTATGTATATGAAGAATGGTAGGAGGACAATGCAATGAAGAAGACACTTAGATTCACCAGCGCCATTGCCCTCATAGCCGCAATGTGCCTTTCCGCCTGCAACAAGTCGGAACTTATCGTAGATAATCCTTTCGAGCAGCCCGGCACGGAAGAGCCTCAGTTCTCCTGCTGGAAGGTCGCCATCTCCGCCACGATGGGCGGCACCGGCACCAAGGCCCTTGCCGAGGACCCGGACACCCGCAACCTCATCGCCATCTTCGAGACCACGGACAATATCTTTGTTTACAACAAAACCAAGAAGACGATGGATTCCAGCCCGCTTCATCCCGACCGGGACGGTGTCTCCGTCACCCTGACAGGCACCCTCGCAGGCAGCTATGAGGAAGGAGATGAACTGGTGCTCTGTTACAATTCCGGCAGCACCGGGATATTCAACTACAAAGACCAGGAAGGGACGCTCCCGACAGTGGCTGACTATGCAAAAGCCGAAATAAACATCACGGCTGAAGATGTCTCCGACAAGACCATCACCGGGGCAGCCGCATTTGTCAACACGCAAAGCATTTTCGGATTCAACTTTACGGACGGAACGTATAGGGTCCCGGTCAAAGCCCTGGAAGTGAAGACGGATGGGAACAAACTGGTCACCCGATATGGTTTATGGCAGAATTATCTCAACCCGAATCCGTACCAATATTACGGGGGAATTACCATCGTGGCTGACGACCCCTTGTCGGGAGCAGTCTATGTTGCACTCAGAAATGATAATGAGGGTGATGACACCTATCATTTCCTGGTCAATGACGGCGCCGGACATCTGTATAGTGGCGACAAAACAGCTCCTGCCGGCAAGATTGTCAATGGGAAATTCTATAGTTCGACCGTTGCTTTGACTCCGGTTGCGCTCCCTTCGGTTACAATCACTGCAGCGGGTACTCCAGTCGGCCCCAACGCCCCCTGGGACCCGACGCTGATAAACTACGGCTGGTCAGACTTAATGTTCGGTTATGTCAACTACGGAGACCTTACCATTTCCGGCAACAGCAATGGGAGCTGGTTTGAATGGCTCACATCCGACCACTCCGGTGGAGACAGGACCGTCACGCTGGACGGCGCTACAATCACGAATCCCCTGGCTGAAACTGTTCCTCTTGAAAACCAGGACGGGAGCTTTACCCTTGTCCTGAGCGGGGCAAACTCCATTATCAGGACGGCTGCCAGTTATGGGAGAGGGATTCCGGCCATTTCTTTCAATGGCAGCAGTATTTGCTTCCAAGGGGACGGAACCCTTGCTGTTACGGCAGCTACTGAAGAGGCTTTTCATTGCGTCAAAGGCATTCGGGGAAGCGATTCCACTCCCAATCCCGCCGCTGCTTCCGGCTACACCCTCACCATCTCCGACGGCACCGACAACGGCGACGGCACCACTACCTGGGTCTATACAGTAGCTCCTGAGCCCACCATTGAAATGGTAGATTTGGGGCTTCCATCCGGGACCTTGTGGGCCAAATACAACCTGGGCGTGGAAGACCCCACGGTGGACCCCTACGGCAATTATTACGCCTGGGGCGAAACGACTCCCAGGACAGGTTACCACACTTATGCCAGTTACAAATTGGGTGACGGAACCAACAAATTTACCTGCCTGACCAAATACATCATCGACGACGGTTACACCTATGCCGCCGGCATTGACGGCAAGACGAAGCTTGAGCCCTCGGATGATGCGGCTACGGCAGCACTGGGCACCGCTTACTGCACGCCTGCTGCCGAGGACTGGATAGAGCTCTGGAGCGGACAGTATGTCACCTTCCAGTGGTCTTACATTAACTGCGTCAATCCCGATTTCCCGGATTTATATCCGAATCTTAGCCTTAAAGTATATGGTATCCTCGTCAGGAGCAGGAGCAACGGAAACTCCATTTTCCTCCCTGCCGCAGGCCTGTGGGGAGAGAGGATGAGTGCGAGCGAGCTTTCAAGAGGGCAAAACGGGAGCTCTTGCAATTATTGGTCTTCCACACTCTATGCTTTCCCCAACTCCTATCCGCACAGCTTTGAAGCTTATTGCCTGGATGAAAATTCTTCGCTCTTTTATTATGACGCTACGGTGAACGGAAACAACCCCGATCTCGCCCTGTCACTCAATTCTATGCCGTCCGGAAGCAGATGTCTCGGAATGCCTGTCCGTCCGGTGAAACACCAATAGAATAATTTGCCTATCTTTACGCCTTGATGGCAAAGAGATTACACTGGATTCCGGCGCTGCTCTGCCTCCTGACATTCCTTCAGGGGGCGGGAGCGGAGCCGGTGTGGGAGAGCAGCCTAAGCTACAGGCGTTTCACGACGCTGGACGGCCTGCCGCAGATGCAGACGGAGACCGTCTGGCAGGATACGGAAGGGTATATCTACGTCGGTACGCTGTCGGGCTTCGTGCGTTACGACGGAACAAAACTCACTCCGTTCCTCGGCGGACGGCGCGAGAACATCGTGCAGTTCCGCCGGGCGGGCGGCGAGGTGCGGGCCCTGGGGTTCGCGCGGCAGTGGAGCATAAAAGGAAACAAGCTCAAGCAGTCGCAGGTCGACCCTTCGGGGCAGCGTCTGCTCAACAATCTCAACGCCGCCGACCTGCCGTCGGATTACGTGCTACTGGAAGACAGGCAGGAACGTAGCCGGCTGCTCTGCCGCCTGACTCCGGACGGAATGGAGTCCGTACTGGACACGCCGCTCCTGGACGAAATGACGCCGGACCGAAAGCTCTACATCGACTCTTCCGGCGTCTATATCCCCACGCCGCAGGGGCTCTTCTGCGCCACCGGCGGGAAGACGAGAAAACTCTCCGGAGGGAGCGGCGTCTTCTCGCTGATCCGCACCGGAAGCGGCCTGCTGGCCTTTGCGGACGACGGCATCTACAGCGCTGACACTGACAGCCTTACCCTCAGACTGGCATATCATTTCGATGCGCCCGACCTGGGCCTTTCCGTCCGGCTGGACAGCAAGGGAAATATCTTCGTCGCCGATGCCCATACCATCTGGCGCTTCGACGGCTCTTCCCTGCAGCAGCTCGCAGACGGCTTCAACCTCATCCGGGGCATCTTCATCGACCGCTGGGACCGCCTCTGGGCGGCTACCTACCAGGGCCTCTACTGCTTCTACCACTGCAATTTCACCAGCCATCGTCTCATTGACAGGAACGATATCGTCCGCGCGCCGGCCGTCTGTGACGGGCATCTGGTGATGGGGACTCTGAACGGCAAGGTGCTGGTGGACGGGGAGACCGTCGAAGAAGACAAGGACAATTCTTACGAGCCCTGGGCTGCTGTCATCGGTGACAAGGTCTATCTGGCCGGAGACCGGGACATTGCCTGCGTGCAGGGATGCCGGGTGCAGTGGCTGGGCCTGCCGCAGGACCGGTACCGCTTTGTCGCGAGCGCCGGAGGACGGCTTATCATAGGCGCTTCCCGCTGCGTCCTGTCCCTGGACCCGACGAGCGGCCGGCCGGACACTCTGACTACGGAAATCGTGCGACCCTGGTGCGCGGCAACAGGCTCCGGCGGAAGGCTATGGGTGAGCGGCAATCCGGGACTCTACTGCCTGACGGGAGCGCCCGGGAGCATCAGCACCAGAAAAATGCTCAGCACGCCCACGACGCCTGTCGTCACCGCCATCGCGTCATCAGGCGGCCTGGTCTGCTATGCCCTTGGAGACGAGCTTTACGCCATTGACGGCGAGGAAACCCGCCCGATGACGGAGCTGGAAGCATCCCTGCGCGGGCACGAAATCCGTTCCGTCCACATTTCACCCAAGGGCTACCTCGTCGTTGCGGCAATTGACGGCCTGCTTGTGGCCCGGCTGGACGGAAGCGGCAGGGCAGGCGACATCCGGTGGTTCGACAGCCGTAGCGGCTTCACCACCATAGAGCCGCTGATGGGCTCGATGGCCGAGAGCGAGGACGGCACCATCCATCTTGCGGGCCTCGAAGATATGATTTCCTTCCGGCCGGCGGACCTGCTCGCCGACAACCTGTCTTCTACCGTAATACCGGAGCCGCGCCCGTGGTGGCGGCGGTGGTGGGCCGTGCTGGTTTATGCGGCCGTGCTCTCGCTGGTCGTCTGGCTGCTCTCGCGCAGGTCGGCACGCCTGCAGGCCGTCAGGAAGATGGCGGCGCTGGAGCGCGAAAAGATGCTCAAGGAGCTTCAGCTGCAGGCTGTACGCCTTAAATCCATACCGCATTTCCACTCCAACGTGCTCTCCGGCATCGAGTATTACGTACTCAACAAATCAGCCGACGAGGCATCCCATTACCTGAAACTCTATTCGGATTTCACCGGCCGCACTCTCGCCGATATAGACCGCCCGTCGCGTCCTGTGTCGGCCGAAGTGGAGTACATCAAGGGCTACCTTGAGCTGGAGAAACTGCGCTACGGCGACCGCCTGGAGTACCGGATTACCGTAGATTCGCGCGTGGAGCCCGGCACACAGCTGCCCACGATGCTCCTCCATACATATTGCCAGAATGCCGTCAAGCACGGCATAGCTTCAAAATCGGGCATCGGGACGGTTGAGGTCACGGTCTCCCTTCAGCAGCGGGGCGGCGTGGACGGCGTGCTGGTGGAGGTGAAGGATGATGGAATCGGGCGTGCCGAAGCTGCCCGCACCGGCGGATACTCCACCGGCCAGGGGCTGAAAATTCTCAGGCAGCAGATAGACCTGTACAACCAGAGCAATGCCCACAAGATAGAACAGCAGGTGACGGACCTGTCAGACGCCGACGGCCGCCCTGCCGGAACTTGTTTCGAAACCTGGGTCCCGCTGGACTACACATATTGACAATGCAATGAACAGACTGAAAACCATTGTAGTGGAAGACGAACGGCTGCCCCGGCTCTCGCTCCTTGCCAAACTGGAGGAGCACCGGCAGCTTCTGGACGTGGTGGACGACTGCGACAGCTATGAAACGGCCCTGGAGAGCATACTCCGCCACAGGCCGGACCTGCTTTTCCTGGACATCCAGCTTGGAGGGCGGGACTCCATCAGCCTGCTTGAAGAACTGCGGCATACCATTCCTCTCCCGTACGTGATTTTCACGACCGCTTATTCGGACCGGGAATACCTGATGAGCGCCATCAAGCTGTCGGCAGTGGATTATCTCCTGAAGCCGGTCGGCAAGGCTGAACTCGCGCACGCCATAGCCAAGGCCGCGGACAGGGCCCGCTCCGCCGCTCCGCAGGAAATGCGTGAGAAGCTGTCATTCAGGCTGGTCAACTCCAAGCTCTTCCTTCTTCCCGGGGATATCGCGGGATTCAAGGCCGAGGGGAATTACTCCACCCTCGTTTCTTTCGACGGAGAATATCTGGTACTGGAGAGCCTTCTTTCGCTGGAGAGGAGACTGCAGGGCCGCGGGCGCTTCCTGCGGGTGGACCGCAGTACTATTGTCAATGTCGAAATGGTCTGCAGCATCGATTTGGCGCAACACAGCTGCATCCTCAAGTCAGCCAACGGCCGTATGCTGGAAATGTCCCTGTCAAGCCACGGAGCCTGCGCTTTGGCAGCCGCGATGGAATCTGTATAAAAATATTTATTTTTGCAGATTGATGGAAAGGAAAAAGTCTCTTACCGCTGCCGATCTTAAGAAGTTCGACAAGGACTATTCGGAGAAGAGCCTGTTCAAGAAGATAGGCAAATTCTCGCGCCGGGCCGGCCGCAAGACGGTCTATTATATCCTGGTGCTGTACTATACGCTGACCGATCCCGGCACTCCCGCAAAGTACAAGGCGACGATTGCCGGCGCCCTCGGCTATTTTATCCTGCCGCTGGATTTCCTGCCCGACTTCCTTCCCGGAGCCGGAATGGTCGATGACTGGGGCGCCGTCGTGGCGGCGGTTGCCTATGTCGCCACGGCAATCACCCCCGAAATCAAGGCCCGCGCCAAGGCCAAGCTCTCCGAATGGTTCGGCAGTTTCGAAGAATCTGACCTGGGCGACCTCGCATAAAAACAGTAGCAATATGAAAAAGTTTATCCCCGTTATCTCGCTTATGCTCTGCATCCTTTGCGGATGCGGCAACAACCAGTCCAACCGGAACTCCGGCACTGCCGCAGAGGAAGACCCTGACGTGCAGTATGGCTCGACTTTGCTGGCCCCCGGCACGCAGGCGCCCGACTTCGGCCTGAATGACCTTTCCGGCAATCCCGTCCGCCTGTCGGACTTCGCCGGCAAGACCGTCCTCCTGCAATTCTGGGCATCCTGGTGCCCCGACTGCCGCGCGGAAATACCCCAAATCAAAAAGATGTTCGCCGCTGCCGACCAGCAGCAGTATGCTTTTGTCGCGGTATCTTTTGACAAGACGCAGGATGCCCTGCAGTCCTTTGCAGCGGAAAATGAACTCCCGGGCGTACAGCTCTACGATCCCGCCGGAAAGAAGGAATCGGCCATCGCCGAATCCTACGGGGTCAAGTGGATTCCGTCTCTCTATGTGATAGGTCCCGACGGAAAGGTCGTCTATGCCACTGTCGTGGCTGATAGAGCGGCGGCCAAGCTCGGCCTGAAGTAGCTGTACAAGCAAACGTATTTTTAGCTATATTCGCAACTCGTTTAGCATAATTAGTATGAAAAAGTTGTTATTTCTGATGATTCCTGCAGTGATGCTGGCTTCCTGCCAGAATACGGAGACGAAAGTCCCGGCTCTCGACCCGACGGATATGGACCTGTCGGTTGCGCCGGGTGAAGATTTCTACCTTTACGCCAACGGCGGATGGATGAAGAAGAACCCCCTCAAGCCCGAATATGCCCGCTTCGGCTCTTTCGACGTGTTGAGGGAGAAGACCATAGAGAACCTCAATGCCCTGTTTGCCGATATGACCACGCTTAAGGCTGAGCCCGGCAGCGTGGAGCAGAAAATCGCGGACCTCTACAAGCAGGGGCTTGATTCGACCAGGCTCAACGCCGAAGGCGCAGCACCTTTGAAGAAGCATCTGGATGAGCTGTATGCCATTTCGGACAAGCAGGCGCTTGCCGCACATCTGGGCAAGCTCAATCTCGTGGGCGAAGGCGGCTTTTTCGACGGCGGCGTGAGCGCCGACCTTATGGACAGCAAGACCCAGATTTTCTATCTCGGACAGGGCGGCCTGGGTATGGGCGACAGGGACTATTATGTCGAGCCTGCCAACGCCGAACTCCGCAAAGGCTATGAAGCTATGCTCTGCAAGCTCTTCGCGCTCGCCGGTCTCGACAATCCCGCCGGCCGTGCCGCCAATGCCGCCGGCATCGAAGACAAGCTCGCCCGGTTCTCCTGGACCAGCGTGGAGAACCGCGACTACGCCAAGCTCTACAACCCTATGAGCAGCGAGCAGATTTTCAAGGCCTACCCCGGCTTTGACTTCAAGGCCTTCTGCGAGGCTATGGGCCTGCCCGCCCAGGACAAGGTCATAGTGGAGCAGCCTTCCTTCTTTGATGGCTTCAGCAAGCTCTTCAAGGACACCGACATCGAAGTCCTCAAAGACTATCTGGCTGCGCAGCTTCTGAACGGGGCGACGGGCGCGCTGTCTGATGATTTCTATGCCGCATCATTTGATTTCTACAGCACGCAGATGAGCGGCGTCACGGAGCAGAAGCCGCGCTGGAAAAGGGCTATGAGCGTGCCCAACGGCATACTCGGCGAGGCCGTCGGCCAGATGTACGTGGCCAAGTATTTCCCCGAGAGCTCGAAGCAGAAGATGCTCGACCTCGTCAGGAACCTCCAGGTCTCCCTCGGGCAGCACATCGACTCCCTGGACTGGATGTCGGATGCCACCAAGGCCCGTGCGCGAGAGAAACTGGAAGCATTCAGCGTCAAGATCGGCTATCCTGACAAGTGGAAGGACTACAGCACCCTCAAGGTGGATCCGGAGCTCAGCTATTATGACAATCTCAAGGCCGCAAGCGCCTGGTACGTCGCCGACAACCTTTCCAAGCTCGGCAAGCCCACCGATCCCGAGGAGTGGGGAATGACCCCTCAGACCGTCAATGCATACTATAATCCCACGACCAATGAAGTGTGCTTCCCCGCAGGCATCCTGCAGCCGCCGTTCTTCAATCCCGATGCCGACGACGCCGTCAATTACGGAGCCATCGGAGTGGTGATAGGCCACGAGATGACCCACGGATTCGACGACCAGGGCAGCCTGTTCGACAAGGACGGCAATATGCACGACTGGTGGACGAAGGAAGACAGGGCCGCTTTCGTGGCAAAGACGCAAGTCCTTGTGGATCAGTTCAATGAGGTGGATATCCTGCCCGGCGTCAAGGCCAACGGCAAGCTGACCCTCGGAGAGAACATAGCCGACCACGGCGGAGTCAGCGTCGCCTGGACGGCCTACCACAACTCCCTGGGCGGCACCGTGCCGGCTCCCATCGACGGGCTTACCGCCGACCAGCGTTTCTTCCTTGGCTATGCCAGGGTCTGGGGACAGAATATCACCGACGAGGAGAAGGCGCGCCTGACCAAGCTTGACGTCCACTCACTCGGAAACAACCGCGTCAACGTGACCCTCCGCAATTTCGACAGCTTCTTCGAGGCTTTCGGCATCAAGGAAGGTGACGCGATGTGGCGTCCCGAGGCCGAGAGGGTGCACATCTGGTAAGCTTAGTCGGAGGCCAGCACGGCGAGGCCGGGGCCGATAGCCCTTTCGCTGCCGTCAGAAGGCATATTGCGGATGAGGAATGCGGCCCCGGAGCCGAAGCCCGTGGCTTCCGGACGGGTATCCCTTACTATGAATGTTGAGGAGCCGCCGCCGTCGAGGTTGATGGCGTCGTAGCTCCCCAGCGCTAGCATAATCCGCTGCATATCAGGGTAGTTCATTCCTGCCGCGAGCACTGAATTGCGGCCGTCGAGCACTACGAGGATAATCCGTTGCTTGTTTTTCTGCACCCCGAACATAGTGCGCGGGTGCACGCCGTACACGCTGTCCTCTACTATTGAGGCGAGCGCGCCGTCCTTGACCAGGTACTGCCCGCCGCTGAAGGCTTCCTGCAGTGCGGTCGAGGTCCTGACGGCGGCATAATCGGCGCTGGCCGCTATGGTGACCTTCTCTTCCTTGTCCCAGTACACGAAGTTGCGCGGGCGCGTCTTCTGGGAGTTGAAGCTGTTTTTCAGGCAGTTGCCGTTGTGCCAGAAAATGCCCTGGGCCTGCCCCTCGGTAGCACCTGCCGTGGTGGTGAAAAAGTCGGTGTTGATCCCGCCGATGACTTTGCTGCCCGGGGCGTCGATACGCTTGAACTGCCCGCTGAGTCTCTCGGCGCCCTTGGTGAATCCTACTGTGGAGCCGCCCGGGACGGTATTTGTCATACTCACCGTGGGGTCGGACAGGTCAACCTGCATCACGAACACGGCCTGCGGGTTGGAAGCGTAGTCGGTATATCGTATTTCCGTCACGTCAACTCCGTTGTGGGGGCTGTAATTGTTGGCGGATTTGACTTTGATAATGAGCCCTTCTTTCTGGAAGGCCTCGGCCACATCTACAGGGTAGTCCTTTTTCGGCGGGTCTGCCGGGGTCTGTTCCTGCGGCGTCTGCTCCTGGGGAGTCTGGTCCGGATTGACTTTCGGAGTACAGCAGCAAAGGGCAAGCGCGAGGCCTGCGAGCAGAAGTTTCAGCGTTCCTTTCATAGTGGTTGTATTATTTGTGGAATTAGATAGTCGGTGTCCTGCGGGCCCTCCGGGCGTAGCCACCAGGCCCCGTCTTCCAGCATCTTGCGGAGCCTCGCTCCGAATATGGCGCCGTAGCGGTTGAAA
The DNA here is from genome assembly GCA_900318565.1 of uncultured Bacteroidales bacterium. Classification (GTDB taxonomy): domain Bacteria; phylum Bacteroidota; class Bacteroidia; order Bacteroidales; family UBA932; genus Cryptobacteroides. Next base: position 8,526 of record ONLD01000021.1, on the reverse strand, counting down.
TAGTCCTCCTGGGGGTCCGGGCCCTCATAGAAGAAAGAGCCGAAACTCTCAGTCTCCGCCACGAAGCGGCTGTGTCCCGGCGACCTGAGAAAAGCGTAAAGCGCGATTCCGAAGAAATGGTACCAGGCTCCGTAGTTGTCGCCGACTTCGGCCGAGTCGTGCCTTATGTAGGCCAGTTTGCACTGCATCAGGTCCTGTCCCCGTCCGGGGCGGAAAGGCATCTTCGCGAGTATGTTCTCGCAGGTGAGGAGAGTCAGGTACAGGTTGCCTTTGTTGAGCGCGTAGCTTTCCGCAAACAGGTCGTGCGGCTTCACGCCTCTGTCGGGATAAGACATAACGCGCTGGACCAGAGCTTCTTCCTGCCCCGTCACGCAGTACCGCGACGTCCATCCGCAGGTAAGGCAGATGAACAGTTTGGAACAGCCGAAAGTGGGCGCCGGGAAATCCTGCTGGAATCCGCCGATGTGCCTGCCGAGCTTGTGCCAGTACAGGCGGGAGAGGGTATAGCCTTCTGTCTCTTTCGACCATTTGTGCTCCTGCCCCGCTTCGGGGAAGATATCGGGGAACTGTCCGCGCATTATCTCCGCGCATTTATTCAGAAGCTTTTCTACATCGACAGGTACGGTTTTGCCTATTTTGTAGGGGAGAGTTTCCTTCTCTTTCTGAGGGAGGGAGTAGATAAAAGACTTGATCAGTTTAATGGGAATAGTGTCCAGTTTCCTGAGGAGGAAAGCGTCTCCCACCGGGTCGTCGAGCAGCAGGCCGCTCTGCCTGTACATCCCGGACCGGTAGCCGGAATCGACAGTCTCTATGAAAGTACCGCGCTCCAGGACGAGACTGTCCCGGATGGATGCCGCGGAGGCGCTTGATGCGGCCAGCACGGCGGCGAGCAAAAACAAGAGCGCAGGTTTTCTCATAGGAACGACAAAATTATCAAATATCAAGCGAATAAGCAACAAATCAATTATATTTGCGTATTGCAATGAAATCCGTCAGAATCATAGCAATATCGGCTCTGACCTTGCTTCTGGGCGCCTGCGGGAGAGATGTCGTCGAAGTGACTTCCGATCTCATTCCCGCAGTCGAGTTGTCGGCTTCGTCCGTAGGCCTGCTTCCCGGCGGAAGCTGCAGCATCGGGTTCACGGTGTCGGGAGTGCCGGATGGAGACCTCGCCTTCAACCTGCGCCTCCGCGGAGGCGGCGAGCCGGGGGAATTCCGGCTCACCGGCGTGACGCGCGGCTCCGGGCCAGGGCAATACATAGCAAACATAGAAGATGCCGGCACGGGGAAGTCCTATTCCCGCGAAGTGTGCGTGGAACTGGCCGCCCGGGACAAGATGCGCGGCGCGCTCTCTGAATTTATTTGCGTCAACTGCGGCGAGACCGTTTACGGGGAGGCCCCCGACACCGGACTCCCGACTGTGTATATCGACACGGGCGACGGCACGGGCGCCGGGTCCTTCTACGCCAGTGCCTCTTCGGTGCTGAAGATTCGCGGCTCCGGCAGCTACGGCGGCACGGCTCCTGCGAGCTGTACCGTGAGCCTGCGCGGCAACATCTCCCAAAACCTTCCCAAGAAGCCCTACAAGGTGCATTTCCGGGACAGCGTGCCGCTGCTCGGGATGCCTGCGCACGGGGACTGGGTGCTGCTGGCCAATTTCACAGACCGTACGCTGATGCGGAATATGGTGGCGATGAAGGTCTCTTCGCTGACTTCGCTCGCCTGGACACCCCGCTGCGTGCCTGTGGAGCTGATGTTCAACGGGGAGCACCGGGGCAGTTATCTGCTGATCGAGCAGGTTGCAGTCGCTCCTGACCGCCTGGACATTTCTGCGGATGGCTACCTGCTGGAGCTGGACTTCCATTTCGACAACGAGTTCCAGTGGACCGACCGCCACGGCTCCTCCACCCTTTTTCCCGGCGGGATTCCGTTTGCCGTCAAGTATCCGGACCCTGGGCTGCTGAGCGGGAAGCGTAAAGACTATATCCGGGACTACGTCAGCCGGGCTTCCGATGCGCTGTACGGGGATGAGTTCACATCTCCCGAAAAGGGCTATGCGGCCTATCTGGATGCGGACTCGTTCGCGGATTACTGGCTGGTGTACGAGTTGCTGGGGAATGTGGAACTTTACTCGCCGGGCAGCGTCTATATGCACAAGGAAGCCGGCGGAAAGCTTGTGGCCGGCCCCTGCTGGGACTTCGACTGGTGCCTGACCAAGTCCCGCACGGATACCCAGCTGAAGACGGGCTTGCTGAACACGGATGCAATCTGGTATGCGCGGCTTTTCAACGACCCTGCCTTCAAGGAAAAAGTGCGTGCGCGCTTTGCCGCCCTGCTGCCCTCGCTGCGGACGGTTCCGGACTACATCGATTCCTGCAAGGACCTGCTGAGCGAGTCTGCCGCGCTCAATTTCGCTATGTGGAATCCCGCCGAAGACCGCTGGCAGCACAGCGGTATGCTCATCAACGGAGACGAGAAGATGAGTTTCGAGGATGCGGCCGCGCAGCTCAAGACTGTCTATCTGCAGCGGCTTGAATTTTTGTCGGAAAAGCTTCTGTAGCAGCTATTTGATGCCGCTCCACTCCCCCTTGATGGTCTTGCACTGGGAGTAGCAGGCGGGGCAGTTGTTGACGATGTAGTGGCTGCCGTTCTGCTTGAGCTCCACTCCGCGAAGGGACGTGTCCCAGCCTGCGCCGTAGATGCTCAGGTAGCAGTAGTCCCCCTGCGGGCGGTTGTTCGAGCGCCAGAGCTCCACGGTGTATGGCTCTATGGGCGTGTAGGCATTCTCGGGCACGGCGCCTTTCAGCAGGGCGGCGGGCAGGTAGCGCTGCACGTACAGGTCGGTGGTGGGGGAATATGTGGAACGGTACATCTTGGAGCCCAGTTCACGGATGACGTCCTGCGCGCCCAGGCTGCCGCACAGCAGTTGCAGGCAGCGTTCGCCGGTCAGGCGGTTGCGTCCGTAAAGCTCCATAGCCATAGGCAGCATCGCCGCGGCGCCTTCCTTGCTCTTGCCCAGAAACTCGCGGTACACAGTCGAGAACTCATTGTACCCTTCGGGGTTGTGGGTGAAGGTCACTACGGCTTCCGCAGTCTTGGGGGCGGCGGAAATCATCACTCCGTCCTTGTCGAATTCGGGCTCGGTGACGACACCGGCCAAGGTGTAGCTGTGCTCGCCCCAGGTCATAGTGCTGCCTTCGATTTTCCAGTCTCTGGAGGTCTCGTCCACGCCGGTCAGTCCTTTGCAGGAGACTATAGCTCCGAGCAGGCAGACAAATAATGCAATCTTTTTCATAAAAACAGTGTTATTTGTGGTTGTTTCTCCCTCCGGCAGACTAAAGGTCGTATGTCAGGCCGATGGTTGCGACTTTGTTGTTGGCCTTGAGCGGAAGGCTGGAGTAGGCCATAGTCCCGCCGAAACCGTTGCTCATAGCGGCTGTGATGCGGAAATTGCCGATTTTGGCATTCATAGCCAATCCGTACACGGCTCCGAGGGTGCCGTAGCCGCCGTCAGCGGTGATGCCGATGTACTTGCCGGGATTCCAGGCGAGATGGCCGCGGACCTCGCGGTAGGACATCAGGCCGCGGAAGATGAAGTTGCCGGTGGCGCCTATGGAAAGGGCTCTGTAGAAGGGCATCTCATACTTGGCTGCCAGGTTGACTGTCATAGGCACCATCTCTGGAGTGATGCGCTTTTCGACAGATTTGACGGAGAGTGACTCGAGAAGCTCGTTCTTGATTCCATTGAACTGGCTGAGGAGGTCTTTATTCTGTATCTGCTCTAAGCTGAGGTCCTTCACGCCGGTGAAGGTAACCGTTCCGTCAGAGCGGCCGGCGTTGCCGTAATACCACAGGATGCAGCCGAAATCCAGCAGGGAAGCGGACAGGGTCAGCCCTTCCACGGGGGTGAGCACGACGCCGAGGTCAAGCGCAAGGCCTGCGCCCGAAGGGCCTCTCCACCTTTCCTTGCTGCTGAGATTCAGCAGGCTGAGGGTGCCGTTCTCATCGGGACGAATCTTGCTCCAGCGACTGGTGAGGTCAAGGTCGGCGGTGAGGCCGAGCTTGTAGCTCTCTTCGGATGTCTGCAGTTGGAGGCGGGAGAAATTGTAGTTGAGCGCTTCCACTCCCACGAGCAGTTTGGCACGGGCGCCGACGCTGAAGGCATCGGAGATTTTGCGGGAATAGCCGTAGGCGATTTCAGCGTAGGCGTTGCCGGACACCTTAAGGTTGCTCATATCGAACACCTGGGAGGTTGTGCCGAGCTTCAGCAGGCTGAAAAGCTCCTTCGGCAGGGTCATTCCGTAGCTTCCGCGCACGCTGGCTTCGATGGTGTGGTATGCAGCGTCTTTGCGCCAGCCGTAAGAGAAGAGGTTGAAGTTGATGTCTCCGGTGAAGTAGTTGCGATCCTGGAGGGAACCGAGAAATTCATCGGCTGACACGCTGGAATGCAGCGCCGTCACCAGTCCCTCCTCGCGGGGATAGAGGAAGCTGGCGGCTCCGAAATTGTTGCGGGTCTGATTGTCCCATTCGCCGACGGAAAGCACCTTGCCTTCGTTCTGGATGGCGGGATTGTAACGGTACCCGAGCCTGTAGCAGTCAAGGAACAGGCCTTGCTGGAACGACTGTGCGCAAAGGGAGAAGGAGGCCGCCGGGATAAGGGCGAGCGCTAATATGTATTTTCTCAGTTTCATTTCTGCAGTAATTGTTGGGGGATGGTGATTCCGCCGCTGAGCTTGGCGGATGACGACTTGACGTACAGACCCTGCTTGGTGGTCAGGGGCACGGCGTTCATCCCGGGCTGGCCGGCAATGGTGATATCGGCTCTCAAGCCCTTGATGTCGGGAATCGTGCCTTCTGCGGCTTCGAACTCGAGGGTGAGCCGGGAGGTGGCCGGCTTCTCTTCCGAACCGCCTTCAATCTTGATTTCTCCTGGGGTGATGCTGATGTTGCTGTCCGGCTCGGCTTCAGCGCCTTCGGTCTCGACGGGCTTCAGGACCTTGACATCCTTGACGATGACGGAAAGCGGCAGGGTGTTGACGAGTTCCACGGTGACGCGGCACTTCTTGAGCCTGAATTGCCCCAGAGGCAGATCCACGCCCTTGATGGGACCGCTGATAATTGGAAGGTTTAATTTTTCGCCGACGGCAACTCTGCAGTAATATTCATAGGACAAGCCCAGCAGGAGGTTGTTGGAAGTCTTGTCTATAGTGGAAGTCATCTTCTTCGGCAGGTCGAAGGTAAGGTCTTCCAGCGTGACTGTCGACACTATGTCGGTGATGTTGGCCGGGATGTCGATCGTGGCGAGTTTTTGCTTTGCGTTGGCACTCTCCAGCTGATAGCTGCTTAATTCCGGTATGGGGGCGGTGTAGGACGTGGTGTAGTCGGCGGCCCGGCAGCTTATGCTTGCTTTGCACTTCATAGGCACTTTCTCAAAGAATGGATTTGAGGCCGTGATGGTGAGGTGCTGGTTGACGGTCTTGAGACCTAACATCGCAAGGGCTCCGACCATTCCGCCCACGCTCGCGAACTGGTATCCGGCGTTCCAGGTGAACGGTTTGGACGGATCCGCGGCAAGTTTCTCAAGCTCGTAGGCATTGATGCGGAGAATACTGCCTTTGTCGTCCATACGGAGATATCCGTCCTCGCCGACCTGAATAAGCTGCGAGACCATACTGCCGATTCCAGGCACGGTATTGAGCCTGTTCAGGGCGGAACCGATGGTCAGCGGGCCTATGCTTCCGATCGGGACGGAAATCTCTTCCTGGAAGAGGGTCATTTCAGTGTTGATGCCTTTGGATGTGTCATAGTCCAGGTTCCCGTTGCAACTGCAAAGCAGCGCGGATACCAGGATGGCGGGCATCAGCGAAGATGTCAAAATACTAATTTTCATACATTGCTTTAGTTTTCGCGGGCAAAGGTAAGAATTAAATTCTTATCTTCGCAGAAATCAATGACAGACAGTTATGAGTATCCATTCAAAATTTCTTGTGCTCCTGATGTGCTGCGCCCTTCCTTTGGCCGCTTCCTGCGACCAGGCCACTGCGGCCCAGGGCAAGCCTTTCGATGAGCTTCCCGCCGTCGGGCACGGCGATGTGCTCGCTTTCTTCAAGGCCCTGCCGGATGAAAGCCTCCCCGAGCTGATAAGGGACGCCGCGAAGCGCGAAAGCTACTATAACGCATTTGTCCAGATGAGCGAAAACGGTTCCCTTGCCGACGGAGAGGGTCCCGAAGAGACGGCGCTGAAGACGAATAATGCCGTGTTCTGGTCTGAGTATCTGGAAGTTATGGACGATGCTCCGGAGGAGTTGAGAGAGGCTGACGAGCATCCCTACGCCAATCTGTACGTGTATGCGGGGGCCGACCCGGGACGGCTTTTCGGCGTACTGAAGACAGGCGCTTTTACCGACGATGGCGACAAGGAAGACCCTGACCGCTTCTTCTGGATGGACAAGGCCTCCTCCAAGCTGACTCCGGCGAAGTTGGTATTCTCTCCGGAATACAAGGGAGAAGACCTGACCGAGGACGTGCTCAGTACGTTCGGGGCTCCCAATCTCTACTACTCGGTCTCCAACAAGCAATTCTATAATTCATTCCACGACAGGGGCTTCAACGTGATTATCGAGGAAGTCGGCCCAACCGCCGTCAGTTACGAGTGGAACGGGGTCGAGTTTGTACGGAGCAAGGATTACAAGGTCCCCTGCATCTACAATTACGGTTTTGCCAACTTTATGCTCGGGGACGACGTGCCCTGGACGGTGCCGGGATTCACGACTTCCACCTATGCGGTCCAGGAAGGTGACGCCAGCTTCACTCTCGTGAAGTCCGGGGCTGATGAGCCCGCGCTGGTCTTCCACGCCTCCGGTGACGACAAGGTGTTTGAAATCGAAGTCTGCTCGGGGCCCTATTGCAATCCCTACGGGGTCTATCCGGGTATGAAGGTCTCCGAGTTTTTGGAGCTGGTGGCGAAAATCAACTCCCGCTACGACGAGCCGACGTATGTCTCCTTCAACGACGAGAATGCCGACTTCGTGGATATCTATGCCGGCTTCGACGAGGACTTCGTGTACAGGGTGCCGAAGAGCCAGTATATGGGCGACGAGAGATTCGCTCCGGATGCGGTGATAGCGAGGGTTGTGGTCATCAACGCGGTAGGATAGATGAAGAGACTCAAGAAAAAGACGCTCGCCGCAGCGGCGCTGGTGGTAGCCGGAGCGGTGTATTATTTCACGGGGGGAAACGACTCCGCGGACGCCCCGGAGCCGCAGCAGGAGCCTTCGGAGGTTTCGAGGGCCACCGGCAAGTCTTCCTCCGGCAAACGTTCCGCCACGGTGGCCGCCGGCCTGGAAATCCCGGCCTCGACCGGCTCCGGACGCATAGTCAGGCACGGCGCCTACGTGTCCTCCTACAATACTTCTACCCTCATCCCGGACTGGGTGGCCTACGAACTTACTGCCGAGGAAGCAGGCGGACGCAGGGACCGCGAGGGCATAGAGTTCCGTATGGACCCGGACCTCAAGGGCTGCACGCAGGCGATGCGTGAGGACTATTCCGGCTCGGGCTGGACGAAGGGGCATCTGATGCCGGCCGCCGATGCCGCGACTTCGAGCAGCACGATGGAGGAGACATTCTACTTCACGAATATCTGCCCGCAGGACGAGACGCTCAACGCCGGCGACTGGCAGTTTCTCGAGAAGAAGGTGCGCAGCTGGGCGAGGCGCTACGGCAGCGTGTTCGTGGTCACCGGCCCCATAGTGGGGGAGAACCGCTACGGCACCATCGGCGACCGGGACGTGACCGTGCCGGACGCTTTCTATAAAGCCCTGCTGGTGCGCCGTAAGGACGGTTCGTACAGTTCCATCGCCTTCGTGATGGGCAATGACAGCGAGCGCTACTTCCTGAAAGACTGCAACATAACGGTCGATGAGCTGGAACGCCTCACGGGCTTCGACTTCTTCCCCGGCCTTGACGACCGCATCGAAGAAAAGGTCGAAAGCAAAGTCAAGCTCTCCGACTGGGGCATTTAGGCCCGCCCCCTATACCTGTAATCCGTAATATCCTGGTGTGCAGGCCGTTATCAGAAACACTGCCGCCGCTTTTGCTGCCTCCCGTGTGTGAATCGGGCCTTCCCGCACCCGGCCTGCCGTTCCTGGCGCCTCCCGTGTGTGAATCGGGCCTTCCCGCACCCGGGACGCCGTTTCTGCTGCCTCCCGTGTGAGAATCGGGCCTCCTGCACCCGGGACGCCGTTTCTGGCGCCTCCCGTGTGCAAAACGGGCCTTCCTGCACCCGGGATGCCGTTTCTGCTGCCTCCCGTGTGTGAATCGGGCCTTCCTGCACCCCAACGCCGTTTCTGCCTGAACGGGATAGATTCAGTGGCGGGCATCTTGTTATGTTTCAACTATTTACAGCTTTTGCTTGCATCTTTAACTGGCTCACCGGATAATTTCCGTGTTTACAGATTGAAAGTAAGATGTTGATTTACGCATAGATTCGTGTTAGCCTGAAGAGAAAGAACTTCAAGTCAATAA
>ONLD01000040.1 GCA_900318565.1 uncultured Bacteroidales bacterium | reverse complement strand
CTCAAGCAGATGCAGCGAGTCCACGGACTCGACCAAATCGGCGTAAGGCAACACCATTTTGAGCTTGTTGGTCTGCAGGTGGCCGATGAAATGCCACTCGACGCCGCGTCCTGAAAGAGCCTGCGCCTTTTTCTCGAACTCTTGAGGGCGATTCTCCCCGAAAACGCGCTGCCCCGCTTCCAGGGCCTGCTCCATCTCTTCGAGGGGATGGAATTTGGAAACTGCCACCAGCTTTACCCGCGGTGGCAGTTCCTTTTTGATAGAAGTTATATTCTCTGCGATTCCCATAGTCTAGCGACGCTTCTTCTGCTGCTCGCGCAACTGCTGTTCCTGCATCTTCTGGGCCATTTCCAGGCGCTGCTGCCATTTGCTCTTGGGCAGCGGCTTGCCTTCGGATGCACGCACTTTTTCAAGTATTGCTTCGGGCTTTACGACGAACTTCTTGATGACCCAGGTCTCAAGTATGGCAATCAGCTGCGACAGGAGGTAGTAATAACTCAATGCCGCGGAGAGATTGTTGCAGATGAAGAACATCATAATAGGCATCATCCAGAGCGTCATAAAGCGCATCGAAGATGCGGTCGGGTCATTGGAGGCAGCCTGGTTGGCGGTGGTCATCCTGGAGTAAAGCCACATCACCACGGCCATCAGCAGGGCGAAGAGTGAGAGGTGGTCTCCGAGAAGAGGGATACGCATACCGTAGTCCAGGATGGAGTCGTAGGCGCTGAGGTCGTCGCACCAGAGGAACGGCTGCTGGCGCAGCTCGATTGAAGCCGGGAAGAAGCGGAACATAGCCCAAAGTATAGGGAATGTCAGCAGCGTGGGAAGGCAGCCTCCCATCATATTGACATCCGCCCGTTTGTACAGGTCCATCGTGGCCTGCTGCTTCTTCATAGCGTCTTCCTGCTTGGGATACTTGGCGTTGATTTTATCCAGCTCGGGCTTCAGGGCCTGCATCTTGGCGGACGAAGCATAGGATTTATAGGTGAGCGGAAGCACCACCAGCTTGATCACCAGGGTCATCAGCAGGATAATCAGACCGAAGTTGCCGATGAAGCGGCTGAAGAAGTTGAACATAGGGATGATGGCGTAGCGGGTAAACCAGCCCACGAGCCAGCCGCCCAGGGGGATAATTTTTTCGTACTTGCGGTCGAAAGACTTCAAGGTGTTGAAGTGGTTGGGGCCGAAGTAGAATTCATACGGAGCGCTCACGGTCCCGGCCGGCCTGAAGTCGGCGCGCATCTTGGCGCTGCAGGACATAAGGTCGTGCGAGGGGTCGTTTTCGGGGATGAAGTTCACGGCCACTTCGCCGTTTGCGAATTCCTGCGGCGCATACATAATGGCGGAGAAGAACTGCTGCTGGAATGCCACCCAGCTCAAACGGGAACCGATAGACTTCGATGCGGAACGTCCGCGGCCGATTTCGACGGGCTTCTTCTCGCCAAGGAAGTAGTAGTCAAGCTTGGAATACTGGGACTCGTTCTTGTAACCTTTCTCCAGTCGGGGCACGGTCACGTTGAAGTCGATGTCGTATGAACCCACATTGCGGGGGATGACGCCCTGCATCCCTACGAAAGACAGCAGGTTTTTCACGTTGTAGCTGCCCTCGGACAGGCTGTAGCGCTGCTCGATGTAGCCGCCGCTTTCGAACGGCAGGCGGAACACGAGGCTTGTGTCAGTGCGCTCGGCAAGCGTGAAGTTGAAATCGGAAGTCCGGATGTACTGGCCGGCATATATGCTGACTGCATACTCCGCACCTCCGTCCTTGAAGAGATACAACTCTCCCCCGCCGTAGCTCGAATACTTCTTTATGAGCGCGCTTGCGGGCTGCGCGCCTTTCGTGGTGAATTCAACTTTCAGCAAATCATTCTCCAGGCTGATGTACTGAGGAGTCTCCTGCCGGGCGGCTTCAAGCAGAGCGTCCGCATAGATGGCACCTTCACTTGCAGGTTCAGCAGCCGTCCCCTCCTGCAGGGCGGCCTCTCCCGCAGACGGGAGAGCGGCTACTGCGGTGTCGCGGGGCATCTGCGCGAGCGCAATGGAGTCAAGGCGGGCCTGTTCTTCCGCGCGCTTACGCTGCTGCGAAGACTGGAAGAAAGTGAAGCCGAAAAGAATTAAAGCGATTAGTATAAAACCGATTACCGAGTTCTTGTCCATCATTCAGCCTCCCCTTCCTCACTGCGGCGAATCTTCTCTTCAAGCTCTTTGAGTTCAGCTTTAGCCTGCTCGATACGTTCCTGCATCTGTTTGATGAGAGGCTCGGAATTCTTCGATGCGGCAAAGAAGCCTATGTTGTTTTCGTAGGTAGTAATGTCCTGCTGGAGAGCACGGTACTTGTCCATCAGGATGTCTTTCTCCGACCTCGGCGCGCGTCCGGGACGGCTCCCTGAGCGCGGCGAAGATGCGGAAGTGCGGGGGAATTTCTCCCGTATCGCGGAACGGTAGGCGTCATTGACTTCGTCCTTGTCCTTGAAAGGTACGTGGCCTATCTGCTGCCAGCGCTCGCTGAATCCCTTGTAGGCTTCGGCATCTGCCGCTTCATCTCCTGCAGGCTCGTAAGCGCGAATCTCATCGATAAGGGCGCGCTTTGCCTTGAGGTTGCCGTAGAAGTCGTTGGCGGGCTTGGCCTGCTTGTCGCGCTCGGCGAAGAACTCGTCGCAGGCGGCGCGGAAACGCTTCCATATCTGCTCGCTCTTCTTGCGGGGCACGGCGCCGATTTCTTTCCACTGCTTCTGAAGCTCGATGAACTTGTCCGTGGCTTTCTTCCATTCGGTGCTGGACTTGAGGGCCTCGGCTTCTTCGATGATGGCCATCTTCTTCGCGAGGTTGCTGTTCATCGAATCCTTGAACTCATTGTAATACTCCCTCTTGCGGGCGTAGAAACGGTCGCAGGCAGCGCGGAAGCGGTCGTAGATCTTCTGGTTTTCCTTGCGGGTGGCGAAGCCGATCTTGCGCCATTCGGCCTGGATTTCCTCAATCTTGCGGGAGAGTTCGTTCCATTCGCTGGAAGATGAGATTTCCTTTTCGGCAATCGCCTCCACCTGCTCGCAGAGAGCCTGCTTGGCAGCGAGATTGGCGACCTGCTCTTCCTTCTGGGTCTCGAAGTGGGCCTGGTAACGCTTGTTGATAACTGCAGTGGCGGCTTTGAAGCGGTTCCAGATATCGTCCCTGAACTCCTTGGCCACGGGGCCGAATTCCTTCCACTGCTCGTGCAGTTTCTGGAGCTCGTGGAATGCGGAGACTACGTTTTCGTTTTCCGAGAGCTTCTCGGCAGCCTCGCAGAACTGCTGCTTGGCTTCGAGGTTCTTCTGGAAGTCAAGGTCGCGGAGGTCGCGGCTTATCTTGACCATATCGTAGAACTTCTCCACATAGAACTGGTAAGTGTCGTTGATATCCCTGTATGCCGTAACGGGCACCGGACCGGCTTCCCTCCAGCGGTTCTGGATTTCGCGGAATGCAGGGAAAGATGCGCTTGCGTCTTCGTTGTTCTCGACTATGGCCTTGAGGTCCTCGATGATCTGCTTCTTGGCGGCGAGATTCTCTTCGCGCTTCGCGTCCTGCTCACGGTTATATTCGGCACGTTCTTTTTTGTAATCAGCATAAATCGCCTTGAAATTCTCTTCAACGGCTTCGAAAGGATTGGTGATTCCGGCAGGCGTCTCAGGATTCTCGCTCTTGAGCTTGCCGAGGAGCTTGTAGAATGCGGACTTGATGTTTTCCGCTTCTTTGGAGCGCAGCATACTGTCAGCCCCTTCCTTAAGGGACTGGAACATCTCCGACAACTCCGCAAGGGTCTTGTCGGCAAGGCTCTCGCTCTTTTCTGCCTCAGGGGCCTTTTCTTCCGCGGGCTGCGCGTCAGGGGCGGCTTCGGGCGCCTTCTCCTCTGCTGCTGCAGGCTCTTTCGTCTCCAAAACTTCTTCCTTTACTTTTTCTTCTACGTCTGAAACGGTCTGCTGGACCTCTTCAGGAAACTTTGTGTCACTCATAACTGAAGATATTTATAGTTAATAGTATGCAAATATAATATTTATTTCTTAATCAACTCAATTTCATACAATTTAGGCCAATTCTTTCCCGTGAGGAAAATCCGGCCGTCCAGGACCGCGATGCCGTTAAGTACGTCGGTATCGTGCCTGCGGAGCTTTTCCGGCAGCAGCCCGGTGCAGTCCACCACGCCCTCCACGGCTCCGGACTGCGGATTAATGATAACTATCATATCCGTCGTATAGACATTGGCCCATATTTTCCCGTCTATCCACTCCAGTTCGTTGAGAAGACGCACGGGCCGCCCGTCCATAGTCACGTTAAGGGTGCGCTGCACCTTCAGGCCGGCATCCATAAAATACAGCCTTGCGCTGCCGTCCGAGGCGATGAGCTGTCTGCCATCAGTGGTCAGGCCCCATCCTTCCCGGGGATAGGCGCAGGTCTTTTCATATTTAAGCGTCTGCGCGTCGTAGATGAAGGCCACGTGGTTGGTCCAGGTCAGCATATAGAGCTTCCCGCCGAAAAAGACGGAACCTTCTCCGAAATACTTGCGTGCGAAATCCAGCTTGCGGATAGGCTTGCCCGTGGCGAGGTCCACCTTACGGAAAGTGGTCGATCCGCACTGTCCCGTGCTTTCGTACAGCTGTCCGCCATCAAAAAAGAGCCCTTGCGTGTAGGAGCCCCGGTCGTGCGGGTACTCCGCCACAACACGCACTTTGTAGTGCTGAGGCGCAGCTGCCGTGCAGGCCGAGAAGCCGAAGAGCAGGACTGCGGAGGCGAGAATAAACTTTTTCATTCCTGCAAATTTAACAAATAAATGCTAATTTTGTACCTCTAATTGTAAATGAAATGAGAATCGATATCTTGAGCGTCGTACCCGAGCTTCTGGAGAGCCCGCTCGGCTATTCTATCGTGGGGCGCGCAATTAAGAAAGGCCTCGTGGAAATCCACGTCCACAACCTCCGCAAGTACGGTCTGGGGCCCAGGCACAACGTTGACGACTACAGTTACGGAGGCGATGCCGGAATGGTAATGATGGTGGAGCCCGTGTTCCGTATGATAGAGGAGCTGAAAGCCGAAAGGGAGTACGACGAGATAATATATATGTCGCCCGACGGCGAGCGCCTGGACCAGGCCATCGCCAACGAGCTTTCGCTCAAAGGCAATATCATCATACTCTGCGGCCACTACAAAGGAATCGACCAGCGGATACGCGAGCATCTCGTCACCCGGGAGATTTCCGTCGGGGACTATGTGGTCAGCGGCGGGGAGATTCCTGCCGCCCTGCTCGCAGACGCCCTCGTGCGTCTTATCCCTGGCGCCCTGACCGACGAGACTTCCGCCCTCTCCGACAGTTTCCAGGACAATTTGCTCTCCCCTCCCGTTTACACCCGCCCCGCTGAATTCAACGGATGGAAAGTGCCCGACGTACTCCTCAGCGGAAACCCGAAACTTATACGCGCCTGGCAGGACGAACAGGCCCTGGAACGCACCAGGAGGCTTAGACCCGAACTTTTGAAGGATGATTTTTAAAAATTTTTAAAAAGAAAAGAATATTTTTCAAAAAAATTTACGGAAAAGTTTGCGGATATAAAAAATTGAATTATATTTGCACTCGGAAATCAACAACTATTCTAACCAACAATAATTAACCTTCTAAAGGTATACACTACTAACTAACCGTTAAAGCCCGCTGTGAAGTGGGCTTTAGTCGTTTTTATACCTGAAGTGGCTCTTGAATTCCAGGAATTCTTGCTATATTTGAAGGTTTTAAACAAAGGTCAGAATATGAAAGTAGCTATTGTTGGTGCCAGCGGCGCGGTCGGGCAGGAATTCCTCAAAGTCCTGGAAGAAAGAAATTTTCCTGCAGACGAACTGCTTCTTTTCGGCTCCGAGAGGAGCGCAGGCCGCACTTATAAGTTCAAAGGACGGGACTTGACAGTCCGCCTCCTCAAGCACGACGACTCCTTCAAGGGCGTCGATATCGCATTCACCTCTGCCGGCGCCGGCACTTCCCGCGAATTCGCACAGACCATCACCCGCTACGGAGCCGTGATGATAGACAATTCATCCGCCTTCCGTATGGACGCCGACGTCCCGCTTGTGGTGCCTGAATGCAACGCAGAAGACGCCCTGGTGCGCCCTCGCGGCATCATCGCCAATCCCAACTGCACTACCATTATGATGGTCGTGGTGCTCAAGCCCATCGAGCGTCTCTCGCACATCCGCCGTATCCACGTGGCAAGCTATCAGTCTGCATCCGGAGCCGGAGCCCAGGCTATGGCAGAGCTGGAGCGGCAGTACAGGGAAATCGTGGAAGGGCGCAGCGTCACCGTGGAGAAGTTCCCCTACCAGCTGGCATACAACGTGATACCGCAAATTGACGTATTCACGGACAACGGCTACACGAAGGAAGAGATGAAGATGTTCAACGAGACCCGCAAAATCCTGCACTCCGACGTGAAGTGCAGCGCAATGTGCGTGCGAATCTCCGCCCTGCGTTCCCATTCGGAAGCCGTGTGGATCGAGACCGAGGAGCCCCTCGAGCCCGAGGCCGTCCAGGCCGCACTCGCCGCCGCACCCGGAGTCACGCTCCTTGACGACCCTGCCACCAAGACCTATCCTATGCCCCTGTTCACCGGCGGGAAAGATGACGTGTACGTGGGCCGCGTGCGCAAGGACCTTGCCTGCGAGAACGGCATAACTCTCTGGCTCTCAGGAGACCAGATCAAGAAAGGAGCCGCCCTTAACGCGGTCCAGATAGCTGAATACCTGATCAAACATAAAGATAATGCCTAAAGTATCCAAGAGGACGGCCGATATGCCGGCCTCGGCCATAAGGAAGCTGGTCCCGTTCTCCGAAGCGGCAGAAAGCGCCGGCGTCAAAGTTTACCATCTCAATGTGGGGGCGCCCGACATCAAATCCCCCGACTGCGCCGTATCTGCGGTGCGCGGCCGCTGCGACAAGCTGCACCACGTCTCCTATACCAATTCGGCCGGCCTTGCAGAGCTGCGCAAGGCTATGTGCGAGAAGTACTACGCCAAGATAGGCATAGAACTGCAGCCCTCGGAACTGCTGGTGACCGTTGGAGGAAGCGAGGCGTTCGCCGTGGCGATGCAGATTGCGGCGGGCCCGGGAGAAGAGATTATCGTCGTCGAGCCTTTCTACACCAATTACCAGACTTTCGCCTACCTTAACGGCATCACCCTGAAGGCCGTCCACTCCGACATCGACGAAGGTTTCGCCCTGAATGACATATCCGGGTTCGAGGCCCAGCTTACCCCCGCCACCCGCGCCGTATTGATAAGCAACCCCTGCAATCCTTCAGGAAAGCTTTTCACCCGCGAGGAAATGCTCGCAATCGGAGAGTTCTGCCGCCGCCACGACCTGTTCCTCATCTGCGACGAAGTGTACAGGGAATTCTGCTACACCGACGAGCCTTTCTTCAGCGCGATGCAGATTCCAGACTGCGGGCAGAACGTCATACTCGTAGACTCCGTGTCGAAACGCTACAATCTCTGCGGCACCCGCATAGGCTGCATCATTTCCCGCAACCAGGAAGTTATGGCCTGCGCCTTGAAGTTCGCCCAGTCCAGGCTCTGCCCTCCTCTGCTCGGGCAGTTCGCAGCCATCGGCGCCCTGGACACCCCCGATTCCTATTTCGAAGAAGTCAAGGCTGAATACATTCGCAGGCGCGACTGCGCCCTATCCCTCCTTAACGACATTCCGGGCGTGTACTCCCCCGTCCCCTACGGCGCGTTCTACACCGTGGCGAGGCTCCCGGTGCGCAGCGCGGCCGACTTTGCTAAATGGATGCTCACTGAGTTCCGAAAGGATTCAAGCACCGTTATGGTCACGCCGGCAGCGTCTTTCTACAAGACCCCCGGCATCGCCGACGACCAGGTGAGAATCGCATATGTGCTGGAAGTTCCCCAGTTGGAAAAGGCGATGGCCATACTCGCCGAAGCGCTGGAAACTTACAGGGATTTTTAGTAACTTCGCAGCCTTAATTGAAAGCGAATGTCAGAAGAACTCCATTTAGTTGCGGACCTTGCGGTCATACTCATAGCTGCCGGGGTGTTTACAGTCATCTCAAAAGCCCTGAAGCAGCCCTTG
Organism: uncultured Bacteroidales bacterium; assembly: GCA_900318565.1. GTDB lineage: Bacteria > Bacteroidota > Bacteroidia > Bacteroidales > UBA932 > Cryptobacteroides. The sequence goes on along the minus strand of ONLD01000040.1, from coordinate 8,984 downwards.
ATATTAGGATATATAATCGCCGGATTCATAGTGAGTCCTCACCTTGGGCTGCTCCCTGCCATCAGCAGTACGGAATCCGTCAAGCAATGGTCTGAAATCGGTATCATTTTCCTGCTCTTCGCTCTTGGACTCGAGTTCAGTTTCAAGAAGCTCCTGAAGGTAGGCAGCAGCGCCCTGATTACGGCCGGCACCATCTGTATAGGTATGCTTATGGTGGGCTTGATTGCCGGCAACGCACTCGGCTGGTCGATGATGGAAAGCGTGTTCCTGGGCGGACTGCTGTCAATGAGTTCCACCACTGTCATCATCAAGGCCTACGAGGATATGGGACTCAAGCAGAAGCCCTATGCATCCCTTATTTTCGGCACCCTCGTGGTCGAAGACCTCATAGCCGTGCTTATGATGGTGCTGCTCTCGACCCTGGCCGTATCCAGCAAGTTCTCGGGCACCGAAATGATTATGAGCCTCGCCCGCCTTGCGTTCTTCCTCATACTCTGGTTCCTCGTGGGCCTGTATGTCATTCCGATCCTTTTGAAAAAGGCGAAAAACTATCTCAACGACGAGATTCTGCTGATCATATCCATCGGCCTCTGCTTCGGAATGGTTTCCCTTGCCTCTTTCGCCGGATTCTCTTCTGCGCTCGGGGCCTTCGTGATGGGTTCCATCCTTGCAGAAACAGTTGAAGGAGAGCGCATAGAGAAGCTGCTTACCAGTATAAAGAACCTCTTCGGAGCCATCTTCTTCGTATCGGTCGGTATGATGATAGACCCTGCCGTCATCGGTCAGCACTGGGGCACTATCCTCATAATCGCCTTAATAGCCGTCAGCGGTCTCCTGCTGTTTTCCACCACCGGTTCCCTGCTTGCCGGCCAGGGCCTCGACAATTCGGTCCACGTGGGATTCACGATGGCGCAGCTCGGTGAGTTCTCGTTTATCATAGCCAGCCTGGGATGCAGCCTCGGCGTGATGCGTGAATTCATATACCCCGTAATCATCGCGGTGTCGGTGCTGACCACTTTCGCGGCACCATATATGATAAAGGCTGGCGATCCCGCAAGCAAATGGCTGCAGGCCAAGCTTCCGGCGAATGTGCTGGCGCGCATCAACCCTTCCCCGGACGAGAGTGCCGCTTCCTCGAATGCGGAAAAGAATGAATGGGGCGAGCTGCTGAAAAGCTATGCCCTGAGAGTCGTGCTGTACAGCGTCATACTCATAGCAATACTGCTTGCCGTCCCGCTTCTGCTGGATTCGTTTTCTGACAAGATATTGCCTGATGCCTCCGAGAGTCTGCGCGACGCCCTGTGCCTGCTGCTGACACTCATTGCAATGGCCCCGTTCCTTTTCGGACTCGCAGTGGTCAACGGCTCCATAACGCCGCACGTAAACAGGCTGCTCAAGGAAAGGTCATCCAGCCGCTGGCCCATCTTCTCGCTGCTGCTGTTCCGCATCCTCATAGCCATAGGCTTCGTGATTGCGGCGATTACGAGTTTTTTCAGCCTCGGCGGTTGGGGCTTCCTGCTGGTTATCCTTTCCGGACTCATCATCTTCTTGCTGGCCAAGAAGGTTATGCACCGTTTTTCAGGGCTGGAGAGGCGCTTTATGGAGAATCTCAACGCCCGCGAGAACAGGGAACGCCAGATACGCCCGGTGTCGTCTTCCGTGCGGGATAAAATGTCCCGCTATGACATCCATACTGAAATCGTGGAGGTATCCCCCGACTTCTCCTATATTGGCAAGACCCTGCGCGAAATGCCTTTCCGCAAGCATTCCGGCGTCAATATCATCAAGATTCAGCGGGGGTCCTCCAGCATCATAATCCCTGCGGGCGACGAAATCGTTTTCCCGTACGACAAGCTTGTGGCCGTCGGTACCAGCAAACAGCTGGCCGAGTTCCTCAATTCCATACGCGACAATACCCACACCCAGTCCGAAATCCACGACGCGGATTTCGACGTAAAGTCCGGAGTGCTCGGCCCCGACTCGGAACTTACCGGAAAGAGCCTGCGGGAGACGGATATGCGGAAAAGCGGCTGTATGGTTATAAGCGTATTACACGACAATAAACTCGTCGCCAACCCCGGAGCGGACTTCCGCTTCAGCGAAGGTGACACAGTATGGATTGCAGGCGAAATCAAGTCCTGCGAATGGTATTTATAAATTATGGCAAAAATCATCCTTACAGGCGACCGTCCTACCGGCAGACTTCATCTGGGACATTATGTTGGCTCGCTCCGCAGACGAGTGGAGCTTCAGAATACCGGCGGATTCGACGAAATATTCATTATGATTGCGGATGCCCAGGCCCTGACCGACAACGCCGACAATCCGGAAAAAGTGCGCCAGAACATAATCCAGGTGGCGCTGGACTACCTTTCAGCCGGCCTCGATCCGAAGAAAGTGCATATTTTCATCCAGTCTATGGTCCCCCAACTGACCGAGCTGACCTTTTATTATATGAACCTCGTGACGGTGCAGCGCCTGCAGCGCAACCCTACCGTGAAGCAGGAAATCAAGCTGCGCGGCTTCTCGGAGACCGACGACGGCTCCGACAACAAGGCAGGCACGCCCGTGGGATTCTTCTGCTACCCTATCAGCCAGGCAGCCGACATCACAGCATTCAAGGCCACTACGGTGCCCGTTGGTGAAGATCAGGAGCCTATGATAGAGCAGTGCCGCGAGATTGTGCGCAAGTTCAATTCCGTCTATGGACCCGCCCTGGTGGAGCCGGAGATACTCCTGCCCGACAACGCAGCCTGCCTGCGCCTGCCCGGCACCGACGGCAAGGCCAAGATGAGCAAGTCCCTGGGCAACTGCATCTACCTCTCCGACCCCGAGGAGGAAGTCACCCGCAAAGTCAAGGGGATGTTTACCGATCCCGGCCATCTGCAGGTCAGCGATCCCGGCAAGGTCGAAGGCAATCCCGTGTTCACCTACCTTGACGCATTCTGCAGAGACGAGCATTTCGCGCGCTTCGGCTCCTGCTTCCAGGGAAAGAAAGTCAGTTTCGAGTTCCGCAACCTCGAGGAAGTCAAGGCCCAGTACCGGGCCGGAGGACTCGGGGATATGATGGTCAAGAATTTCCTCGCGGCAGTGCTGAATGACACGCTCGAGCCGATACGGCAGCGCCGCGCCGAACTGGAGAAAGATCTTCCGGCAGTGTGGGAAGTGCTTCGCGAAGGCTCTGAGGTTGCTGCCCGTACCGCACAGAAGACGCTGGAGGACGTGCGCAAGGCAATGCGCATCGATTATTTCAACGATTCAGAATTGACAGGCCTGCAATGAGTTACCTTATAATTCCCAAAGGCTACCGTTCGATTCTCAGTGCGGAAGAGACCGAGCACGGCATCAAGCTCGTCAAGGATTTCTTCCAGCAGGCCCTCTCGAAGCAGCTCAGGCTGCGGCGCGTGACCGCTCCCCTCTTCGTGCTCCAGGGCCAGGGCATCAACGATGACCTGAGCGGAGTGGAACGCGCCGTCACCTTCCCAGTCGGAGATCTCGGCGACCGCCGCGCAGAGGTGGTGCATTCGCTGGCAAAGTGGAAGCGCCTCACTCTGGCCGAGTACAAAATCCGTCCGGGACACGGCATCTACACCGATATGAACGCCATCCGTGCGGACGAAAGCCTTGGCAACCTTCATTCACTGTACGTGGACCAGTGGGACTGGGAAAGCACTGTCACCGAGCGTGACCGCAGTGTACGGTACCTGAAAAACACGGTGCGGAAAATCTATTCCGCTATGCTTGACACCGAGCGTTTCGTGTGCACCTGCTACCCGCAGCTGCGCCCTTTCCTGAGCGGCAGAGTCACTTTTCTCCATTCTGAAGAGCTCTTGCAGATGTTCCCCGGCCTGAATGCCAAGGAGCGCGAGGATGCCGTCTGCAAGCGCTTCGGGAGCGTTTTCATCATAGGGATAGGCGGCAAACTCTCCGACGGCCTTCCCCACGACCTCCGGGCTCCCGACTACGACGACTGGAGCACACCCAACGAAGAAGGCTACAACGGCCTGAACGGCGACTTGCTGGTCTGGAACCCCATACTTGACCGGGCCTTTGAGGTGTCGTCTATGGGCATCCGGGTGGATCCCAAGGCAATGAAACTGCAACTTGAACTCTCCGGCAAGACGGAGCGGGAGAAACTCTATTTCCACTCCAGGCTCCTCTCCGGCGGGCTTCCCCTAAGCATCGGCGGAGGCATAGGCCAGTCGCGCCTCTGTATGCTCTTCCTGCACAAGGCCCACATCGGTGAGATACAGGCAAGCATATGGCCCGACGACCAGCGTGAAGCCTGCCGTCGGGCCGGAATAAAACTTATCTGAGCCGGGATTATTCTTCCCAGCCGGGTTGTACGGGATACTGCGGGCGGCTTGCCATTGTGGCGTAGTCGTCCGCTGTCGTTATCTTGCTGCAGCTGAACTTGCGTCCTGAACGGTCATAGACCACAACCTTTACTTTGGCGGCGGGGTCCTTCTGCACGTACTTGAACATATGGTAGTTCTTGGAGCAGTAGTTGTTGCGGGTGCTGCCCTGGATATGGCCGCGTCCAACGACGCCTACATTGTATCCTATGGCCCACCAGTCCTTGCTGCCGTTGTATGGAGCCTTGAATTCGCCGCTTGTGGGGAGCTTTTCAAGCTCGCCGCAGAGTTTTCCGTTCTCATATACCTCCGAGCGCCAGCCTTCGTCCCAGTTCCACACGTTGACAAGCAGCGTGCCGGCGCCGTGGTCAAGCTTGAAAGTCTCGTAAGGGCCGCCGAATTCGGCATCGCCGCGGTAAATGCGCATCTGATAGTCGTCCTTGAAATTCTGGCCCTTGTAGATGTCGGCCACGACCTCATTGCCCCTGATCTTCCACACGCTGTAGCCGTTGGGAGCTCCGTCGGCGCAGTTCTTGCTCCACCACCAGCAGCCGGACATAGCGCCGGCCACGAATTCGCTGACGCCTCCGGGATAGTGCAGGTGCTTGATGGTGTGCGTGTGGCCGCTGACGATGCGGGCGTGCGGACGCGCAGAAAGCAACGCCATTACGTCGGCCGCACCCTTACTCTTTCCGACTATGCCCTCGAACGGGATGTGTACGCAAAGAATCACAAGTTTGTCCGAAGGGACCTCGGCAAGGTCCTTTTCCAGCCAGGCTACCTGTTCGGGAGAGAAATCCCCGTGGTACTTGCCAGGATAGCCGAAAGTCTCGAAGCATACGTTGTTCATCGACACAATGTGCGCGTCGCCCCTGTTGAAAGAGTAGTTCACAGGACCGAAATTGTCTTCGAAAATCCTGTCCCGGCGTATCGAAATGGTAGGACTTCCCTCTTCCACAGCCGCCAGCGGGTACTCGAAATCGTGGTTGCCGACGGTCTGGAATACAGGCATCCCGGTATTCTCTGCCGCAAACTCCTGACGTATCATAGGAAGGAGGTAGTTGGTGTTGCGGTGACCTTCGCTATATGCAATGTCCCCGAGGGTGATGGCGTAGTCAGGGCCTTTGCACTTGCGCGCATACGCTTTCATATCGGTTATGGCCTCTTCGCGGAGGCGCCTTACGTGCCACACCCACTGACACTGGGGGTCGGCGACGAGGAAGAGGTTGAACTCCTTTTCAGGGCCCTTCTTCAGGGGGCGCAGGGTGAAATTGTATTCCGGCCTGTCTTCCAGTTTCTTGAAAAAGCAGGGCTGACCCTGGCGCAGGGGGATTTCGTATTCGGACGGAATGCTGATAAAAACATAGTAAGCGGCAGGAACGCGCGGGAAGCAATAATTGCCTTCGGCATCGGTCGTAACGACCGTGAATCCGTCCGATACCGCGACTCCGGCCACAGGCTTGCCGTCAGTGTCGGTCACCTTGCCCTTTACGTCCTTGGGAAGGGGCTTGGCGGCAAAAGCCGAAATACATAGAGCAAGACTTGCAATAACAAGTAAAAACTTCCTCATAGTCAAATGTTTATTATTTTTCGTGCAAATCTTCAGCATCGTATCCGTTGGCCTTCGCGCCCCAGATTGTAAGCACGGTCACCAGGCCGATTACTGCGCATACGAAGATGGTGATGTAGGCGGCATTCCAGCCGTAGTGCTGGGCCACGAAACCGAAACCGAAGCCGGAGACTATGGTGCTGAGGTAACCGAAGATGCCGAGTATGCCGTTTGCCGTGGCGGAAGCGCGGTTGGTGGCGTGCTGCGCGGCGCAGATGCCCAGCAGAGCCTGAGGTCCGTAGATGCAGAAGCCAAGCAAGGTGAAGGGAATCAGCATCACCCACCAGGATGCGGACTGGGGCAGCATCCAGAACGCCGCGATGCAGATTGCGACGCCGATCATACATACGACGCAGGTGTGGTGTGCCTTGCTGCCGAATATATGATCCGTGGCCCAGCCCCAGAAGAGCATTCCGAGGTTGCCGCCGATAAGCTCGAACACGACGCACAGTGTGGTCGCATTAGCCATCGAGAGGCCTTTTGATTCGGTCAGGAGGGTCGGGCCCCAGTCAAGAGCGGCGAAACGCACCACATACACGAAGAAGTTGGTTATGGCAAGTGTCCAGATGATACGGTTGCGATACACGTGCTTGCTTACGAAGGCATTGTGCTCCGCAGCTTCTTCCGGAGTGGTCACTATGGCTTTTTTCTTGCCCACGACCTCGGGAAGGCCTACGTCTGAAGGAGAATCCTTCAAAGTGAAGAACAGCCACACAGAGCCCAGTATCGCCACTCCGGCGGGAATCAGGAAGCACCATCTCCAGGCGCCGAAATGAGCGGCGAAGTTGGTGACTTTCTCCACGTTGGCGGGATCGCTCATATCCAGGTTCAGATTGGCGGTTATTGCCGCAACCGTCTCGGGATTAAGGCTCATATTCACACCCAGATGGGGCATCACAAGCCATCCGCAGAGGGCCATTGCAAGGCCGGCGCCGATGGAGTGAGACATATTCCAGATGCTCATTTTGGTGGCGAGTTCCTTGGGATGTATCCACTGGGTAAGGGTCTTGGTGCACGGCGGCACGCCCATTCCCTGCAGGAAGCCGTTAATCATCCAAAGCACACCCATCACATACACAAGCACTGCTGAAATGGCCGCTGCGTCCCCTGCCTTGCCGGCAAGAGAGACAATCCATCCGGCCACGGCATCGCTGGTGCCGAAGAGAATGTTGATGATGGCGCAGAGCATAAGTCCGAGCGACATCACCTTGCGGGCGCTGTTGCGGTCGGTGATAATGCCCACGACGTAGCGGGACAGGCCGTAGATGACGCCGTGCAGCGTCAGGAAGAGACCCAATTGAGTCTTGGTGATTCCGAATTCGGCACCAAGACCGGGCATAGAGAAGGAGAAATTCTTGCGGACAAGATAGAACATCGCGTAGCCTATCATCGTGACGATGATGGTACGCCACTGCCAGTATTTAAGCGATTTAGTCGTTTGCATAGGCTATTCTTGCACTTCCCAGATTCCGCCCTTGCCGAAGAGCCTTTCGGTAAGTTCCGGCATAAGTCCGAGACGGTAAACAATATCTATATTGGTAAAGCGGCTGCGCATATAAGGGATGTAGGAGAAGGTCTTGCGCATCCTCGCGCGGTCCACGCAAATCATCTCCGGCTCGTAAGGAGCCCCGACAAGCTTGAGGTCTTCATAAACCTCGCTGAGGGGAATAATCTGGGAGCGGATTTTCTCTTTCAGCTCGGGCCAGGCCGCTTTCAGGGCCTCCAGCTGCTTGCGAAGCCCTTCTTTGTCCACGTACTTGCCCTTGGTTTCTTCCAGTCCGCGGGCAAGATGTCCGGGCTTACCTGCGAAAATCTCACGGATTTCAGCCTCGGTCTCGTCCCAGCTCTTCCAGGCTGCAACGCATTTGTCCACGTCGATGTTTTCTATGTCTTTTTCAAGCAGGAACTCGAGGGATGCGGTGCTGGCGAGGGTGCCGATGCCCACTTTGAAGCCGTGGGAGACGTGTTTGCCGTTGGGGTAGGCCAGATTCTCCATATCCCAGCAATGTGAGAACTGGTGCTCGGTGCCGGAGGCGGGGCGGCTGCTATGGATTGCCTGCATAGCGAAACCGCTCATAAGAAGCCCCTCGCAGAGCTTTTCGGTCATTTCCACATCGCCGGCGTGGACGGCTGCGGGGGCGCTGAGAGACTCGCGAAGGCCGTCCTGCACGAGGTCCCAGCCGAACTGGTCGATAGCCTCGGCGCCCACGGCATCTGCAAGCATCCAGTCGGCACCGGCGGGAATCTTGGCGATGAGGTCGGCATAGCCGGAAGCGGCGAGCTCCTTGGGAGCTGCGGCAGCAATGACCGGATCCATCACAAACCCGTACGGAGCCGGACAGGAGAAGGTCTGCTTGTTGCCGTCTTTGGTAATCGAGGCGCCGTAGGCGGTGTAACCGTCCATAGAGGCGGCGGTACCTACGCACATATATTTGCGCCCCAGCACGTGGGACGTATATTTGGTCAGATCGTTGATGACTCCGGAGCCGACTGCGATGGCAATCACGTCGAGAGGCTCGAGGCAGGCCTTGAGCTGCTCCACGAATTTCCACTCCGCATACAGATCGGGATCATCGAACACGAACGAAGCAACGTGGGGGACGGAGGCATCTTCAAGGGACTTAAGCACAGCTTTACCTGCGACCTCCCAAGTATTTGTATCTGCGATAATTATTGCTGTCTTGCCAGGAAACAGTTTCGTAAACATCCCGGCCGTGCGGGCCACTACTCCGGGACCTATGAGAAGGTCTTTGGTGTCGGTGGTGCGCTGTAGTGCGCGTTCGATTTTGTTCATATGGTTATAGCTTTTCTAAATGTTGGAATCGTTTCTTCGAGCCTCATTCCCTTGCGGTAGATTCCGGCAGTGCCGCCCACGAAAATCTGGGCGCCGAGACCTGCCATATATGCGGCCCTTTCAGCGCTGACGCTGCCGTCCACACTGATCATTACGTCTTCAAGTCCCTGGGAATCAAGCCATTTGCGGGCTTCTCCCACCTTCTCCATAATTCCATCGACCATCT
>ONLD01000039.1 GCA_900318565.1 uncultured Bacteroidales bacterium | reverse complement strand
GCCCCTCCCTCCTGGGCCAACAACCTGGACTCAACTACAAAGATACAACATTCAATCTTTTTCTACCCCTCCGTGTCTACTTTTACGAGTGCAGCAATTGACGGACCCTTGTCGTGGAAGCCCTTATTGTTCGCTGCACGGAAAAATGCTATCTTTGCGAGGTATGAAGAGTCTTACTGTCATCGGAGCCGGGATTTCCGGCCTGACGTGTGCCATATACGCCCAAAGGTCCGGGTTCAGGACCGTCATTCTCGAGAAGGCCGGAGGTCTCGGCCGCCCATTCGGGATGGCGCACTGCCCAAATACTCTGCAAGGACTTCGGTAAGGAGTTCATCAGAAAGTAAATAACTGATAACCAAGCTTGATATGTACGATTTTTTCTTCTCTTCCGGTACCGGACACTCGCTGATGGTATTGAGTTTTGTGATTGGTATCGGACTCATTCTCGGCACGATTAAAATCAAGGGCGTGTCCCTCGGGAGCATCTGGGTGCTGTTCGTGGGCATAGTTTTCGGAGCCCTGGGGTTCAAGGCGGACTCGCTGTTCCTGCATTTCCTGAAGGAATTCGGCCTTGTGCTGTTTATGTTCACCATAGGCTTCCAGGTCGGTCCTAGCTTCTTTTCGTCGTTTCGTAAGGACGGATTGAAACTCAATCTTATGGCCTTGCTGCTGATTTCCCTTATTGTCTGCACCACTCTTCTGCTGTGGCAGGTCTCCGGACTGCCGCTGCCCGATATGGTGGGCACGATGTCCGGCGCCTCGACCAACACTCCCGGTATGGGTACGGCCCAGCAGACCTGGTACGACGCCGCCTACGGCACCTTCCTCGCCGAGGTGGACGACCCTGACACTTCTTCCGCCATAGCAAACAGCTTCGCCATAGCCTACCCCGTGGGCCTGGTTGCTGCCGTGCTCGTGATTATGCTACTGAAAGTGATTTTCCGTGTGGACCTGAGGAAAGAGGCCCGTGCGCTCGTGGCGGCGGCAGGGGAGGAGGACAGACTTCAGTCCCTGGTGTTCGAGGTCACGAATCCGGCAGTCTGCGGGCGCAGGATTTCAGAATTGCTTGCCAAGTTCGAGGGCCGCTACAGCGTGACGGCGATAGAGCGCGGCGCCGATTCTTTCACGGTCGTCGACGACCCCGTCCTGGAGGCTGGTGACAGGGTATGCGCCGACCTTTCCTCCGAGAGCCGTATGATGCTGCGCCTGTGCTTCGGCAAAGAAATCGAGACGGAGGCTGCCGGGCCGTCCGTTTCCCATTCGCTCGCTGCCACCCACAGCATTATGGTCACAAAATCCTCGCTCACCGGCAAGAAAATCAAGGACCTGCACCTCGACAGGGACTACGGTGTCACGGTGGTGCGCATACTCCGCTCGGGGGTGGAACTTGTGGCGCTCGGCGATATGTACATCCAGATGGGCGACGGACTTAAGGTCATCGGCAGCGAAGAGGGCATCAAGAAAGTGTCGGATCTGCTCGGCAACAAGTCTTCCGAGCTGGAGAAGCCCAACCTGATACCTGTGTTCATAGGAATCGGCCTGGGACTGATCCTGGGAGCCGTGCCCATCAGTTTCCCGGTGATGGGGAACGCAATCCACTTCGGACTTGCCGCCGGTCCGCTGATTCTTGGCATCATCATAGGACATTTCGGACCGAAATGGAAAATCTCCACTTACACCTCCACGAGTTCGCTCCGTATGGTGCGGGAGATAGGTCTCTGTCTGCTTCTTTCGACGGTGGGACTCGGAGCAGGCGGCGCTTTCATCCCTTCGCTTGCGTCCAACGGGCTTAGGATAATGCTCTATAGCGCCATAATCGCCTTCGTGCCTATGCTCATAACGGGGCTTGTGGCGAGACTGGCATTAAAGCAGAATTTCTATACCATCTGCGGCCTCCTGTCCGGAGCGACCACCAATCCCGTGGCCCTGGACTTCTCAAGCCAGGCATACCGCAACATCCACCCCGGTGTGGCGTATGCTGCGGTATATCCGTTCGCTTTGTTCCTGCAGATACTTTCAGCTCAGCTGCTTATACTGCTCTGCGTATAAGAGGCTCAGCCGTTCTGTATCTCGAAGAGATTAAGGAATCCGGTCATCATAAAGACATTGCGGATGTCGTCGCCTATGTTCTTCACGATGACTTTGCCACCCTTTGCCGCGGCAGCCTTGCGTATGGTCAGGAAGATACGGAGTCCCGAACTGGAAATGTAGCTCATATCCTTGCATTCCAGGATGATGGTTTTGCCGGCATCTTCGAGCACGGGCTCAATGGCCTTCGAGGCTTCGAGGGATGAAGGGGTGTCGAGGCGACCGATGAATTCGACGGTTACGGTCGAATCTGTTTTATTGATATTGATTTCCATAATTATATGTTTTTCGTCATTGAAAGTATGTTCTTGCCGTTTTCGCGCCGGTATTCGACGCGGTCCATTATATTGCGTACCAGATAGATGCCAAGCCCTCCTATCTGCCTTTCGGAGACGTCCAGCGAGGTGTCGGCGACAGGGGCCGCCGTGGGGTCGAAAGGCGAGCCGCTGTCGGATATGATGAATTCCAGTGATTTGTCGCGAAGCACGGCCTCGATGTCCACGAGCCCGTCGGCGCCTTCGGGATAAGCGTACATAATCACGTTGCTCACGGCTTCTTCCAGAGCCAGGTTGAGGCTCATCGCAAGTGACTGGTCCAGGTGCTTGTCCTGGGCTATGGTCTCGATGAATTCTGCCAGCTGGGGAATCTGCTGGATGTCGTTGTGGAGGATTAAATGGCGCTCCCTCTCATCTTTTGTCTTGTCATTCATAAAGTGGATGAAAAGCATTGTCAGGTCATCGCTCTGGGGAGCCTCTCCGACGAAGGCGGACACGGCCCTCTCCATAGCGTCAAGATGTTCTTTGGAACTGCGGCGCTGACTGAGCACGGCGCGCATTCGCCGCTCTCCGAACAGCTCGTGGTGGATGTTCTCGGCTTCGCTCACCCCGTCCGTATAGACAAACAGGGCGTCGTCATAGTTCAGGTCACATTCCTGCTCGGTGTAGGAGTACCCGGGCAGCACGCCCAGAGGCAGGTTGGCGTCCACAGTCAGCACCTTGATCTCGTCCTGGAGGATGAGAGGTGCGTTGTGGCCGGCGTTGCAGTAGCGCATATGGCCGGTGAGCAGGTCGATGGAGCCGCAGAAGAAGGTGACGAACATATTGTTGTCGTTCATATCGGACATTGAATCGTTGAGCGTCGATACGATGCGCTGGGGGCTGCTTTCGTGGCCGGCTACGGTGCGGAACAGGCTGCGGGTGACCGCCATCAGGAGCGAGGCGGGTACGCCCTTGCCGGACACGTCTCCTATACAGAAGAACAGTTTCTCATCCCGGATGAAGAAGTCGTACAGGTCGCCTCCGACTTCCTTGGCGGGGATGATGGCGCCGTACATATCCAGGTCGTGCCGTTCGGGGAAAGGAGGGAAGATCTTGGGCACCATCGACATCTGGATGCCGCTGGCGATCTGGAGCTCTTTCTCCATCCTCTCTTTGTTTTTGGACACTTCCTGATACTTGACCTGGTTCTTGGCCACTGCGCGGAGGATGAGGATGAGCATCGCTATGCCCAGAAGCTGCAACAGCTTGACCAGCATACCCATACGCTTGATGCTGCCGAAGATCTCGGAGTCGGGGATGAAAATGGAAATCGACCAGCCGGTGCGCTCGACCGGGGCGAAGAAAACGTGGTAGGTCTTGCCTTTCTGCTTGAAGACCATCTGCCCGGAATCTCCGTTCATCATCGAGCGGCCAAGCTTGTTGACGGAGGATGTGTCGTCAGCCCTGGTGGCTACCTCCATAAATGACCTGCGCATCACGAGGCTCTCGGCGGGACAGACCATAATCTGTCCGGCGCGGCTTACCACAAGGTTGACTGCATTGGGATACACTTTTATGCCGCCCACGAGATCGGTCAGCCAGTCAAGCGAGATGTCGGCTGTCAGCACGGCCGCCGTCTCGCCGTCCCTGTCCAATATGGGCACGGAGTAGGTGGTCATCAGCATATCGCCGCCGCCCTCGTCGATGTAGGGCTCCGACCAATAGCCCTTGCCGGTGCGCACGGGCTCACTGAACCACTCCTGGGACGGATAGTCGTACTCCTTGGTGGCGAGGGACTTGAAGCACAGCGAGTCGCTGCCCGGCATCTTGTAGCAGTAAGGGGCATATAAGGGGCGTTTCCGGTTGTAGCCCGGTACCAGCGCCACTGTGGAACCCACGACCACGGGGTTGTCGGCTACTATGCGCCGCGCCACGGCCTGGAGGCTGTCGGGCACGGCCAGGCACCACTGGGCCACCCAGATGCTGTTGCGTACTGCGCTTTCGGCCTGGTCCACGACATTGAGAATTTTCAGCTCCGTGGCTGCCATTTCGCTCTCGGCGCGCATACGGGCTTCTTCCTTTATGCCTTTCTGGGAGAAGTAGAACTGAATGATGGAAGTCGCCTCCAGGGTCAAGGCCGCGATGATGACCAGGACCAGGCCACCCTTGGCAAATTCCTTGACAATATTATTCGAAAGATATTCTTTGGTTGTCATAGTATCGAACTTAGGGCTTCACGCATTTCGGGCATAGGGCATTTGGTGTCGCGCTCTATGATGATGGTCTTAAGCCCTGCATAGGGCCTGATTTCTTCGTCTATGTCGGCCAGGGGACGGTCGGATCCGAAATAGGCCTGGGCGAAATACCTCCAGAATTCCCTGGAAACCGACTTGGGCATATGGAAGACTTCCTGGATGAATTCTTCTTTGCTGAGTTTGCAGGTCACATATACCATCCCCAGATCGAAACGGTTGTAGCCCCTGCCGAAGTCTCCAAGGTCGATAAAATACTTTTTATCCTCGGTAAAGATGGCGTTGCTGAACTGAAGGTCTCCGTGGCAGGCGGTGTTGCAGTCCGGGGCATCGGATATGAAACGGCCGATACGGTCTTTCTGCGCCGGCGTGAAGAAGGGATTCTCCTCAAGCAGCCTCAGGTAGCGGTCCTTTACATTCTCGAACTGGGCCGGGTCAACCTCTATGGAATGCAGATCCAAGCACATCTGTGCGAATTCTTCCGCATACTGCTGTACCTTCCAGGGTTCATCTCCGACGGCACGGGAGAAGGATTTCTTGCCTAAAATGCGGCGGAAGCGTATTCCGTAGCGTCCGTCTTCAGTGACCACATAGTCGCCCGGCTCCGGGGTAGGAATGCCCAGCGTATAGACTTTCTTTGCCAGCAGCATCTCGTCAAGGGGCTGCTGGATCTTGCCCGGGAAATACAATTTGAGCATCACGGAAGGGTCGTGCCTGTTGTCGTAGCTTTCGCCGTTGGCACCTCCTCCCGAGAGGACATAATCCTCAAGATTGATGGGAATGGGGGTGATTGTCATTTGCTGAAAACTTTATCGATGAGAGAGATGAATTCTTGATATGCGAATGTGTCTTTCAACTCGCCCAGAGATTCAGCAAGGCCACGGTAATGCCACTCGTGGTCCTTGGGGTCGGAAGTGTGGAATATTTTCCAGAAAGCGTCTCCCTTGAGGGCGTAGTCGCGGGCTATGGCCCTCATATTGGACAGCTTGTCGCCGAGCGCAACCATTTTCGCCTCCCTGGTGGCGCCGGCCAGCCTTCTTATGGCGGCCCGCTTGCGGTCGTGCCAGCTGTCCTCTTCGCTGACACCTTCCGCGAAAGTGTCGCTCTCTGCGGCGACTATCGATGCGATGCGGTCGCCGAATTCCTTGCGGATATCTTCTTCCGTGACGGCGGTGTCTTCAACGACGTCGTGGAGGGCGGCAGCGGCGAGCAGTTCCTGGTCGGAGGTCATAGTGGAGACGATCTCCATCGCCTCCAGAGGATGCACTATATAAGGGAATCCCTTGCCGCGCCTTTCCGTGCCGGAATGGGCCCGGACTGCGAATACTATAGCCCGGTCAAGAAGGGTGGTGTCAAGCGGTTTGTTTGCCATAAGTCATTGATTCATAAAGGGAAGGTCGTTGGCTTGCTCCATCAGCAGCTCTGCCAGGGCTTCGTTGCTTTCCGATTCGCCGTTGAGAGCGTCGAAGAGCCGTTTGATTCCGGGCTTGCCTCCGCCGTTCTTCAGCAGGTACGCGATGCAGATGTCCTGCGGGCCGAGGGATGCGGAGATGATGTCCAGGTCCGTCAGGCCCAGCTGGTAGCAGGCGATCTGGTATGCGCCTTCCGAGTATTGCTTGATGATGCGGGAAATGTCTCCCAGCGTGTGGCAGCCGATGGCCTTGAACACGGGCAGGAAGTTCATAAGGGCGGCGTCCTGGATTTCGGCCTGGTTGACTGCCGCGATACGGCGGTTGAGCTGGCCGAAGGGGTCCAGGTCGAGGAAGCTGCGGAAGGTGTCGCCGTCCAGCGGAGCGTCGTCCAGGTTGCCGGAAGCCACGAGGGCCTGCACCCTGCGGCGGTAGTCGGTCAGTTCGCTGCGGATCTGGCTGAACTGCTCATCGACGAGCTCCAGCATACCGGCGAGACGGCTGAGGTTGCGGAGGTATCTTCTGGGCACTTCGACTCCGCTCTTGTAGCCGGTGTCGTGGTTCATATTGGCCCAGGCGTGCTGAAGCACGGTGCGCATCTGAATCTCGAACCTGTAAGGGAATCCGGGGCGGGAGCAGATGTAATGCAGGGACAGGTAGCCGAAGCTGTCGATTTCGTGGACCTTGCGCTTGTCCACGGAATTCTCCCAGTCCACTTCGAAAAGCCTTTCCACTGCGGAAGCGACTTTATCGACGTCGTCAATATAGAAGGTGATGACCCTCAGGCCGATGATGTCCGTGATATCGGCAAGTGTAGCGTATTTAGAGCCCTTGAGCTCCAGTTTTCCCGCAAGCGACTTCTCGGTCTTCACCCTCGATTCGATACCGGCCAGAAGGAGGCCGGCATCGTCGAAGGTCTTCTGCAGGGCGGCGCGAATCTCACGGGCCACCTCCTCGAAACGGGGCAGGTTCTCGCGGTATTCTTCAAGTATTGCTTCGCAGTGCAGGTCCATACTATTTACGGTAACGCATTTCAAACAGGCCGTCCTGGCCCTGGACCAGGAAACGTCCGCACTTGTAGCGGGCAAGGTCTTCGAGCTCTCCGGTGGTGCCGAGGCTCATATCCAGCACTTCGACGGGACGCCTGTGCTTGAGGTCCCATACGAAAAGATAGCTGGGATACTCGGGGGTCCCGAGGCCGGTGGGCATCATCAGGCGGCCCTTGGAGATGCAGAGGCCCTGTCCGATGGTGGCGTAGCTCAGGCCGTAGTCCTCCACGCAGTAGGTCTCGATGATGTCGGCATCCGTGAATACCACGTCGCCCTCGCTGATACGCGGCAGGCGGAACTTGATGATGCGGTGCTTGTTGTTCTCGAGGTCCTTGTCGAAGGTGGTGTTGCCGAATCCGTACAGGAATTTGTGCTCTCGGTCCACCACCCACTGCAGGGCGTAGCCGAAGAGATTGCGGGTGTCCTCGAAATGTATGGTCTGCACGAGGCTGGAGCCCTGCAGGTCGGGGTTAATCCTCTCCACGAAGAGCACGTCCTTGCGGCCGTTGTAGGGCTTCTTGTGGCACTGGCTCACATAGATTACGGGCATAGGGTCGTTCCTGTCGAATTTCTCCACGCCGAAGGAGCACACGTTGGAGTGGTTCACATTGTCGTGGGCGGCGAGCTCGAAACGGCCGAGCTTCTCCAGCCCGTCCTTGCCGTCGTATTTCCAGACGGTGGCAATGCCGGTGTGCTGGAGGCTGACTATGTAGTTCTTGAAGCAGTCCATACCCTGGTAGTTGGCCTTCTCGAAGCGCGTGATGTGGCGGTTGGAGAAGGTGTCGGTGGAGAGGGGGACGGACACGAAGCCCTTGTTCTGGGCTGAAAGCGTTGCTGCCAGACATAGTCCGGCAGCAAGCAATGAAAACTTGATTTTCATTCTAATGCTGAATAGCCATTAAACGTATGTATTTCAGGACGGTGTCGCACCAGACCTCGTCTCCGGGGAGCTGATAGCGGCAGTTGCCCTTGGGGTCGGGAGTGAAGATAGTCTCGCCCTTGGGGGTGAGCTCCACCCAGCCGCGCTCCGACAGGGTGTAGATGTCGTCGCCTTCCACGGCGTTGATGACCGCGAGGGGATCCCACATCTTCTGGCCCGTGTCGCACTGCAGGTACTCATATACCCACTTTATAGGATGGCTGTTTGTCCACCAGATGTCGGAGATGACCTGCTCGTCCGGGTAGCGGAGGGGGTCACCCACCTCGCCGGGAGAGAAAATCATATCCAGCTCCTTGGGCCAGAGCTCGAAGAACTTCAGCGAGAAGTCGATTGCCTGGGTGAAGTTGTAGTCGGGCTCGACCGCTTCGCCGAACACGCCGCCCATCAGGTAGATGTCCTTCACCTTCGCGCGTACGAGCTCCACTCCGTTGAGCGGAGAAATCTCGTCCGGGACGGACTGCAGCAGGTGCGCAAGGCTCGTGACGAAGCCCACGGAAGCGATGGTCACGCTGTGGTCGGGCTGCCCGGCGAGAATCTTGCGGTACAGCTTGTAGGCCTCGGGGTACTCGCCGGGAGCCTTGTAGGTCTGCTTGAACAGGAGGTTCGCATCCTCGTCACGGGCGTAGGCTACGTTGTGGTAGGGGATGAACACCTGGGGGTCCTTGATGCCGTGGCGCTCCAGTCCGATGGGGATGTCGCCGTGGCCGTAGAAGTTGTTCATCACGTCCACTGCGTCGGCATTGGCGGCGCCCATACGGTCCACTATGACTCCGAGGAGGGTGCAGCGCTTCATATCCATATAACGGTAGAGCATCATAAGGGCGAAGAGGTCGTCCGTCGATGAACCCATATCGCAGTCGAAGATGATGCGGCAGTCGCGCTGCTCGTAGTTGGACTTGATATTGATTTTCTTGCCTGCGTCATAGACCGTGTGCTGGCCGTTTTCGCGGGCGAATGCAAGGGCTGCGGCCAGGCTGTCTTCAGGGAAGCAGCGGGTCGAGTCGAAATAGTATTTTCCGGTTTCGGGGTCACGCCATCCGCCCACGAGGCCGTTGTGCTCACGGGCGTGCTTGACCACTCCGGGGATGCACTTCTTGTCGAAGCTGTTCTGGGTGGCGGCATATGATACCATAAGGCCTTTCTCCGGCTGCCTGAGGGTGCCCAGGTCCAGGGTGAAGCCGTCGGGGAACATCTGGCCCATAGCCCAGATGGCATTGTAAAGCTCCTTGTCGGAGAGCTTTACGTCCTGGGCGAAAGCGGCTGCCCCTATGCCCAGGAGCACGATAACGGAAAATAACTTGCGCATATTGGTTAAACTCTTTGTCCGTAGCTGCGGTCGGTGGTGTTGACGGTGATCTTATCGCCGGCCTCGATGAACAGGGGCACCATAATCTTGGCACCGGTCTCGAGGGTGACTTCCTTGAGGGCGGAGGTGGAGGCGGTGTTGCCCTTCACTGCAGGCTCGCTGTAGGTCACTTCCAGGGTCACGTAGGTGGGGAGCTCGCAGGTGAGGCACTTCTCTTCGCCCACCACGAACATCATTTCCACGTGCTGTCCTTCCTTCATAAGGTCGGCGTTCTCGACCACGTCTTTCGGGAGGAGAATCTGCTCGTAGGTCTCTTCGTGCATAAAGTTGAAACCGTCTTCCTCGGCATAGAGGAACTGGTAGGGACGGCGCTCGACCTCAATAGTCTCGATCTTGGCTCCTGCGGTGAAGGTGTTCTCGAGGATGCGTCCGTTCTCGAGGTTGCGGAGCTTGGTCTTCACGAAAGCGGGGCCTTTGCCGGGCTTGACGTGCTGGAACCATACGATCATACAAGGCTTGTCGTTGAATTTGAGATAAAGTCCGTTTTTGAAATCTGCTGTTGTTGCCATATAAATTATAATTAAGTGATTCAAACTATCCTGCGAATTTAATCAATCGCTTGAATTATTGCAAATTTTCGATTCTCTCAGCTACTTTTTCGAGCAGCCACTTGGGGGTGGAAGTGGCTCCGCACACCCCTGCATTCTCCGCTCCCTCGAACCATTCCGGGCGCAATTCTTCGGGGCTGCCGATGCGGTGGCTCCTCGGGTTGCACTCCCGGCACCAGTTGAAAAGGACCTTTCCGTTGGAGCTGGAACTGCCTGATACGAAAATGATTACGTCGTGCTTGGCAGCGAATTCGGCAAGGGCCCCGTGCCTCGATGCGACCTGGGCGCAGATGCTCTTGTTGACATTCAGCGGCCCCCGGAGGCGGGTGCGCAGCAGGCTCTCGGCCCCGGCGTAGTCTTCAGGGCTCATAGTGGTCTGCGAAAAAAGCTCGGTGGGGGCGGAGGTGTCGATGGCGCCGTCGTCGAGCAGGCTCTGCAGCTGCGCCTCGTTTTCGAACACAATCGCCCTGCCTGCCGTCTGTCCGACGAGCCCGAGCACTTCGGGATGTCCCACCTTGCCGAAAATGAGCACCTGCGAGCGATGTGACGCTTCCCGTATCTTCTGCTGGAGCTTCAGCACCACGGGGCAGGTGCAGTCAATGACCTGCAAGCCTTTGCGGCCGAGCTTGTCGTAGGTCTGCGGC
Source organism: uncultured Bacteroidales bacterium (assembly GCA_900318565.1). Classification (GTDB taxonomy): domain Bacteria; phylum Bacteroidota; class Bacteroidia; order Bacteroidales; family UBA932; genus Cryptobacteroides. The sequence continues at coordinate 6,906 of ONLD01000039.1, read as the reverse complement.
GGCTCTCCGTGGGCGCGGATGAGGACCGTATCCCCTTCGGAAAGCTTGTCGAGCTCGTCGTGCCCCACGATTTCGAGGCCCTTGGCGCAAAGCCGGGCGAGCTCTTCTTCATTGTGCACTATGGCGCCGAGCGACCACAAGCGGCGGCCCTCCTGCGACAGGAACCGCTCAGCCGATGAAATGGCACGGATAACCCCTGCGCAGAAGCCCGAACGCTCGTCGGTCTCCACTTTTATCATAGGATGCTGAACTTTCCCTGGATGAGTCCTTGCACCCAGGCCAGCTCCTCATCGAAGCCCATTTCGGAGTTGTCCAGCTCGAAGGCGTCTTCGGCGCGGCGCAGGGGAGCCGTCTCCCGGTGCGAGTCGATGTAGTCGCGCTCGCGCAGGTTCTGCACCACCTCCTCGAGCAGCGGGGTCTCTCCCTTGCTGACGAGCTCGTCGTAGCGCCTCTGGGCGCGCACCTGCTCGCTTGCCGTCATAAAAATCTTCAGCTGGGCGTCGGGGAACACGGCGGTGCCGATGTCGCGCCCGTCCATCACGATGCGTCCGCGACGGCCGAATTCGTGCAGTTTCTCGTCCACCCACTCGCGCACGTACGGTACTGCCGCAATCGGGCTCACCTGGGCGCTGACTTCCATAGAGCGTATCTGCTGCTCGATGCAGCGGGGCCCCATATAGAGACGCCCGTCAGCCTCGAAATGCAGGTCCAGTCCCTTCAGGGCATCCTTCAGGGCGGGACTCACGGCGTGCACGCGGTTGATCAGGGATTCTTCCTGCGCAAATAGCGTGACTCCGCGGTACAGGGCGCCGGAGTCGAGATAGAGAAAGCCGAATTTCTGTGCGACTTTCTTGGCCAGGGAACTCTTGCCTGTCGAAGAATAGCCGTCTATAGCAATTATAATATCAGGAATCTTCATATCAGCACAAATGTAGAAAAAAATACCGATATTTGTGGTATGAAAATTCTTATAATTGATGACGAGCGGTCAATCCGCAACTCGATGAAGGAGATTCTCTCCGACGAAGGTTATTTCGTAGAAGCGGCGGAAAACGGCTCCGACGGCTTTGAGATGGCAGCCAAAGGACATTACGATGTCGTTTTCTGCGATATCAAGATGCCCGGGATGGACGGAATGGAAGTGCTGGAAAAACTCACAGGCGAAGGCATCGAGGCCGCGGTGGTGATGATTTCCGGCCACGGCGACATCGACACGGCCGTGGAGTGCATCAAGAAAGGCGCATTCGATTTCATCCAGAAGCCGTTGGACCTCAACCGCATACTCATTACCGTCAAGAACGCCACCGACAAGACAAAGCTGGTCAGCCAGACCAAGCTGCTGAAGAAAAAGGCATACGGTACCGAGCGTATGGTAGGCGAGTCCCCGGCTATAGAACACATACGCCAGATAATCGAGAAAGTGGCGCCCACGCCCGCCCGCGTGCTCATCACCGGCGGCAACGGCTCCGGCAAGGAGCTTGTGGCGAGGAGCCTGCACGCCCTGAGCGACCGCGCGGCCCAGCCCTACGTCGAGGTCAACTGCGCCGCCATTCCCTCGGAACTTATCGAGAGCGAACTGTTCGGCCACGAGAAAGGCTCGTTCACCTCTGCCATAAAGCAGCACAAAGGCAAATTCGAGCAGGCTGACGGCGGCACGCTCTTCCTCGACGAGATAGGCGATATGTCCCTTGCCGCACAGGCCAAGGTGCTCCGCGTGCTGCAGGAAAACAAGCTGTCCCGCGTGGGCAGCGACACCGACATCAAGGTGGATGTGCGCGTGATAGCGGCGACCAACAAGGACCTGCGCGCCGAAATCGAGAAGGGCAATTTCAGGGAAGACCTGTACCACCGCATCAGCGTCATCGTAATCCACGTGCCAAGCCTGGACGAGCGCAAGAGCGACATTCCGCTGCTGGTGGACTACTTTGTGGACCGTATATGCACGGAGACGGCTATGCCCCGAAAGAGCTTCTCGCCCGAGGCTGTGGCCCTGCTGCAGGAGCGGAGCTGGAAGGGCAACATCCGCGAGCTGCGCAACGTGGTGGAGCGCCTCCTCATACTCGGAGACGAGACCATCAGCGCGCAGAACGTAAAGGATTACGTCCTATAGCCTTTCGATTTTCAGCTGCTGGATTTTGTAACTGCTGTCCTTGCAGCTCATAAAGATCGTGACCACGAAACTTTCCCCGCCCGCCTTGAGGGTGCCGAGGGCGTATTTCATATTGGCCCGGCCAGCGGTGTGGGTCACGTCGAAACTGCGGGGGGTATAAGTGTCGAAGAAAGTCTTGACTATCTGCCGGGCCTGGGCACGGCTGGCATCGCTCTCGCGGGCCAGCACGGCTATTTCCAGATTATCGGCAAACCAGGCCGAAAGAGCCTCCGAGTTGCCTGCGGCAATATATTTGCTGATGGGCACGAACACGTCACCTCCGCCGTCCTGTACTTCCTGTACGGCCGCTTTGCGTACGAGCATATTCTGCGCCGAGGCCACGGGGGCCGCCAGCAGCAGAACGACAATCATCAGATGTAAATACTTCATACCGGTTCAAGTCTTTGCAAATATTAAGCCAGTTTGTTATTTTTGCATCCGATGCGCGTGACTTTACTTACGATGGGCAAGACCGATATCCCCTGGGTCGCCGAAGGACTGGAGATGTATGCCTCCAGGCTGGTGCATTTCGTGCCGTTCAGCGTGCGGGAACTCCCTGAGCTTAAGGGAGTCGGCTCCCTGCGTCCCGAGCAGATAAAGCGCAAGGAGGGGGAGTGCCTGCTGAAGGCCGTGAAGCCCGCGGACTCGGTAATCCTTCTGGACGAGCACGGCTCGGAGTACACTTCTCTCGAGTTCGCTTCCCGTCTGGACCGCTGGCTGCAGGCCGGCCGGGACCTGGTGTTCGTGGTGGGCGGGGCCTACGGCTTCAGCCCGGAAGTGTATGCGCGCAGCGACGGAAAGCTGTCGTTGTCGAAGATGACCTGCTCGCACCAGCTTGTGAGAACGGTTTTTGCAGAGCAGTTGTACCGTGGATTCACCATCCTGCGCGGAGTGCCGTACCATAATGAATAGGAAGCGGACCATAAAGGATTACCTGTCTCCGGTGCTGGCACTGCTCAGCATCGTGCTGCTGGTGTTTGCCGTGGCGACACCCCGTACCGTGGGTGACACAGCCTCGGCAGCCCGGGGTGTGGAGCGGCGCCTGGAGCGGCGTATGGCGCGTCTGGACTGGTATGCCTCGCATCCCCAGCAGAAGTTGCCGGATGATATGGTTATCTACACCTATGCATCCGACTCGCTGCAGTCGTGGCGCGGCCAGTTCCCGCTTTTCAATGATGATATCAGTTCGCGCGTGGTGGTGCAGCGTATCACCAATCCGCGCATCAATCTGCGCTCGCCCCTCAGCTATGTGACCGAGGAGCCGGCTTTTCTGAATATAGGCGCCAACTGGTACATAGTGAAGGCCAGGGAGACGGACGGAGGGCGCCTTATCGAGGGGCTCCTTGTCAGCAGCGCGCCGGGCGGGGCTTCCTTTGGCGGTGTGAATCCGAAGCTGCGCCTGGGAATGCGTTTCTCGGTGCGTCCGCTGACCTACAGCGGCGGCAGTCCCGTATGCATAGGCGGCCAGCCGGTGTTCAAGGTGCTCTACGACTCGCTGACCGGGGTGGTGGTGGCCAACGCGACCCTGCTCTGGATTGCGTTATTCCTGATGTATGCCGCCGCGCTCAGCTTCGTGTTCTTCCGCCGTACGCTGCGCCGTGCCCTTATCGCCTGCGCCGTCATAATCCTTGCTACCGTTTCGATGTATTTCTGGGGCAGGGGCGCGCAGACCGAGTTCTCCGTCTTCTCGCCTATGGTCTATGCCGGCGGCCCGCTGCTGTTCTCGCTGGGTGCCGTGCTGCTGCTCAACCTCGCCGTGCTGCTTTGCGTCGTGGTGGTGTATCTGGTGCGCAGGCGCCTGTGGAAGCGCGTCAAGGCGGGCCGCGTCTCAGTGCTGTTGTCGCTGCTGGACATCGTGCTGGTGCTGGTGCTGCTGGTCTATGTGCATCTGACCCTGAGCAATATCATCTACAACTCGAACATCACGCTGGAGCTCTACAAGCTCAGCAGCCTGTCGGCTTTTTCGTTCGTGGTGTATCTGTCTTTCCTGTCGCTGCTGACCGTGGTGCCTATGCTGCTGCAGATGCTTCAGCCGTCGCTTTCGCAGGTGCTCGGACGCAAGGTGGATTTCTTCTCCGCCCCCGCGCGCTTCGTCTTCTCGGTGCTCTCGGCTGCATATCTCGTGGTGGCTCTTGCCGTGCTGGGGTTCGAGAAGGAGGAGGACAGGATAGAGGTCTGGGCCGGGAAGCTGGCGGTGGACAGGGATATCACCCTTGAGCTGCAGCTGTTGAAAATCGAGCGGCCCATTGCGGAAGACGACGTGATTTCTGCTCTCGCTTTCGTGGACGGGAGCGAGGTCATCATACGTAACCGCATTATAGACAACTATTTGCTGGGAGAATCGCAGAACTACTCGGTGGGTGTACATATCGTCCGTCCCGGCGTGTCTTCGCAGCAGGCTGTCGCCAACTTCACCCGCATCACGTCCGAAGGGCAGCCTATTTCCGACGGCTCGTTCTTCCTTTGCTCGAGCACTGCCGAGGGCCCTTCGCGCTACGACGGCATCTTCACTTATTTCCATCCGTCCGGCAGCGTGTCGCACCTGCTCGTCGAAGTCTCGCAGAAGAACCTGCCCGACGGCAAGGGCTACTCGCGCCTGTTGAGCATAATATCGCCCGGACGTACAAGCGTGCCGGCCGCCTATTCCTATTCCCGCTACCAGAACCGCGACCTGCGGCTTTTCAAGGGAGAGTATCCCTATTCCACCCGTATGGACGACTGGATGTACGATACGGTGTATCGTGACCGCGTGTGCCACTACGTGCGCGATGGCTTCGTGCACTTCGTCAATGTGATTACGGACGAGGAGGCTGTCATTATTTCGCGCCGGCAGATCGGCGTGTTCAGCTATGTGGTGGAAGGCGTGTTCGCCGCGCTGGTTATGTGGCTGCTGCTTATGGGGCTCAAGCCGCGCAAGCGTAATTTCGGGGCCCCGGAGCACAATTACTTCCGTTCGCGCATCTCCCTGACCCTGTCCGCGTCGCTGCTGCTCGCACTGGTTGTGATGGCCGGCGTCAGCGTGTTCTTCGTGTACCGCCGCAACGAGGCCAACCAGGTGGCGATTATGTCGGACCGTATCAACGCTATCCAGATGCTTGCCCAGAACGGCCTGCGCAGCATAGATATCCAGGACCTGCAGCACTCTTCCGAGCTTGCTTCGCTGATCGAGTCTGTCAGCGACAACACCGGTTCGGACATTACCGTGTATTCTACCGGCGGCCGTATCATATTGAGCACCAACCCGGAAGCGCTTGAACGTATGCTGGTGGGCTACCGCATAGACGAAGAGGCGCTCGAGCAGATTATGTCGCTGCACAAGCGCTACTTTATCCGCAAGGAGTCGCTCGGCTGGCGGCACTACCATACTATGTATATGCCGCTGCTCGGGCCTGACGGCGATATAGTGGCAGTGCTCAGCGCGCCTTATGTGGAGGAGAGCTACGACTTCGAGCGCGACGCCGTGAACCATTCGATGACCATCCTTACCGTGTTCCTGCTGCTCTTCCTGCTTTCGCGGCTGGCGGAGTCGGCGATGATGGACAGGGTGTTCCGGCCGCTGAGCCTTATGGGACGCACTATGGGCCGCGCGGGCAAGGGCGAACTGGAGAAAATCACTTACGCGCGCAGCGATGAGATTTCCACGCTGGTGGATGCCTACAACCGTATGGTGGACGAGCTGGAGAAGAGCACGCGCCAGCTTGCACAGGCAGAGCGCGACAAGGCCTGGAACGCTATGGCACGGCAGGTGGCGCACGAAATCAAGAACCCGCTGACGCCTATGAAGCTCCAGATACAGAGAATCATACGCCTCAAGCAGAAGGGCGACCCTTCCTGGCAGGAGAAGTTCGACGACGCCAGCAAGGTGCTGCTGGACCATATCGACGTGCTCACCGAGACCTCCAACGAGTTCTCGACCTTCGCCAAGCTCTACTCCGAGCAGCACACGATGCTGGACCTTGACCGTATGCTGCAGGACGAGATTTCGATGTTCGACAACCGGGACGACATCAAGTTTACCTATATAGGGATGGCCGGCGCCCGGGCTATGGGCCCGAAGCCGCAGCTGACCCGCGTCTTCGTCAACCTCCTCGGCAACGCCGTCCAGGCCGTCGAAGGCCGTGAGGCTGGGGATACTGCCGGCGGCGGTTTGGCTGGCCGAGTTTCGTCGGACGGCAGTCCTGCCGGCGGTGTTTCGTCGGACGGCAGTCCTGCCGGCGGTAGTTCGTTTGATGGAGGCAGTGCTGCCGGCGGTGGTTTGGCTGGCCGTGTTTCGTCGGACGGCGGCCCTGCCGGCGGTGTTTCGACGGACGGCAGTCCTGCCGGCGGTAGTTCGTTTGATGGAGGCAGTGCTGCCGGCATCGGAGTTCCGGCGGAAGGAGGTTCAGCCGGCAGCGGTCCTGCCCCCGGGCGGATTTTCGTGTCGCTGCGCAAATCGATGCGCGACGGCTTCTACGACATCGTCGTCGAAGACAACGGCCCCGGCGTCTCCGCAGAGAACATCCCCAAACTCTTCACCCCCAACTTCACCACCAAGAACGGCGGCTCCGGCCTCGGCCTCGCCATCTCCCGCAGCGTCCTCGAAAGCTGCGGCGCCACCATCAGCTACTCCCGCTCCTTCACCCTCGGCGGCGCCTGCTTCACCATCTCCTACCCCCAGGCCGGCGAATAATCCCCGCCCCGGTGCGTTCTCCGTGTGTAAAACAGGCCTCCCTGTACCCGGACTGCCGGTTTTGCTGCCTCCCGTGTGTAAAACAGGC
>ONLD01000023.1:11414-40725 GCA_900318565.1 uncultured Bacteroidales bacterium | reverse complement strand
CGTACTGTAGCCGCCGCATATCGTATATTGCGGCGGCGGTGCCTTCTTCAAAAAAATATAAAAAAAGAGGCTGTATTCCTTGGAAAAGTCTTAGAATACGACCTCTTTCTCTGTCTTGAAAGAGGGAGATTAGTCGATTTCCTCGATGACCTCTGCCTCGGGGGCATTCTTCATAACGGAAGCGATACCGGCCTTCATAGTGCGCTCGGAGGCGTACATCTGGCTGGCGCCGATGACCTGGCCGTTGGAAGCCTTCAGGTTGAAGAACGGCTTGCCGTTCTTGGCGACCTTGACTTCGAAGCGCGCCTCGATGGGGGCGTTTTTCTTGACGGACTCAACGCCGTTCAGGCAGGCTGTCTTGGTATTGTAGCCTTCGCTGGTGAGAATGACCTGGCCGTTGGTGGCCTTAAGATTAAACTGGAATTCTCCGTTCTTTCTGAGAGTGATAACAAACTTTCCCATTTCTGAATTATTAAAATGTGTTTTCGCAAACTTAACAATTTATTATTAAATTTGCAATAATTATCCGAAACTTATGCTCAGCAAGGCCGAAATCAAGCGTATAAAGTCTCTGAAAGAGAAGAAATTCCGCGACGAATACTCCCAGTTCGTGGTGGAAGGAGAGAAGATGGTGCAGGAGGCGTTGAGCTCCACCTTCAAGGTCGTGGCGGTGTATCGCGAGGAAGAAATCGGAGCCGAGAATATGGCTAAGATATCCCAGCTGAGCTCGCCGTCTCCCGTGCTCGCCGTGGTGGAAAAGCCGGCCCCTAAAGGCACCGCCCTCGAGAGAGGCCTCTACCTCGGCCTGGATTCGGTCCGTGACCCCGGCAATATGGGCACGATACTCCGGCTCGCCGACTGGTTCGGCATCGGCACCGTCTTCACCTCTATGGACTGCGTGGAAGTGTACAATCCCAAAGTCGTCCAGGCTTCTATGGGCTCCGTGTTCAGAGTCAAGACTTTCAGTTGCGATTTGCCGGAGATCTGCCGCCGTTTCCGCCATATGGACCTTGGCGTGTACGGCACCTTCCTTGACGGAAAGGACATCTACGCCGAGAATCTTCCTTCAGAAGGCTTGATTGTTATGGGCAACGAAGCCAACGGCATAAGCGACGGCGTCGCAGCCGAAGTCTCCACGCGCCTGCTGATACCCAGTTTCGCCGAAGGGCGAACCGCCGAATCGCTCAATGTGGCCACGGCGACCGCCATAACCCTTTCAGAATTCCGCCGCCGCAGCAGATGAAGTCCCGGAGAGTACGATTAGCCATATTCTGCGCCGTAGCGGCCGTCCTTTCCGCCTGCAGTACGACACGCGTGCTGCGGGACGGTGAATACCGCCTCGCGTCCAACAAGATATTGATTGAGGGCAACGACAAGTCACTGTCGCCGTCGGAAGTGTCTTCATACGTTCGCCAGCAGGCGAATTCCTATTTCGTTTTCGGGTGGAGCCCCAAGCTCAATATCTACAACTGGTCGAACCCCGACAAGAATGACTGGCTGAACCGCTCGCTGCGCAACGTCGGCGTGGCTCCCGTGGTCTTCAATTCCTATCAGGTGGGCCGCTCCTGCGAAAACATACGCAAGCATCTCGACTACCTGGGATACTACAATTCGTCGGTGACTTCCAGGGTGGACACCACCGGCCGCGAAGTCAACGTGACTTATTTCGTCAAGCCCGGGAAGCGCTATGTCATAGATTCCCTGGTCTTTAAGGTGCCCGCGGGGGAATTCGAAGAGGAATTCCTCAAGGACCTTCCTAACGTGGGCATCTCCAAGGGCGATTACCTTGTAGAAAAGAATCTCGAAGAGGAGAGCGTCAGGGGCACTTCGTATTTCCGCAACCGGGGCTACTACGACCTGAGCAAATACAACTATTTCTTCGAAGCAGACACCCTCGGGCCGCGCAACATCTTGACCTACGAAATACGCAACTATACCCGCAACGAGCAGGAAACCAGCGCGATACCTTTGAATAAGTATCATATCGGCAACGTGGCCATCAACCACGCCAAGGACGTCCGCTTCAGGGAAGACGTGCTGAAACAGCTGAATCTCATCAAGCCCGGGCGGCTCTACAGCGAGCGACTGGTCAACGCCACCTACAACCGCCTGACTTCGCTGCAGCTTTTCAACAACGTAGGAATCGAGATGACGCCTGTGGACAGCGCGACCGTTGACTGCCGCATCACGATGGGCGAATCCAAGCGCAGGGGAGTGAAGATAAACCTCGACGTCAGCACCAACTCCTCCGGACTGCTGGGCATTTCCCCCAACGTGAGCCTTTACGACAAAAACGTATTCCACGGCGGCGAATGGCTCTCACTGGGCTTCAGCGGCAATTTCCAGTGGATTCCCGGCACAACCACGCGCGCCAACGAATTCGGTACCAGCATAGGTCTTAAATTTCCCCGGTTCGTCGGCCTGCCTTATTCTTTCTTCAGGGGCAGCAGTATTCCCAAGACCGAAGTGCAGGCAGCGCTCAATTACCAGAACCGCCCCGAGTTTACCCGCATTATCGGGACTCTGACTTACGGTTATTCGGGCCAGTACCGCCGTCTTTTCTATAATTTGTATCCTCTGCGCCTATCCGTTATCCAGGTGCCGAGAATGAGTGACGACTTCGGCCTTACGCTGCTGCGCAACCTCTATCTCTGGGACAGTTTCTATGACCACCTGGATGCCGGGGTGGGAGCCCAACTGTACTGGACCTCGAATTCGGATATCATCCCCAAGACCAGCTACCATTACATCCGTCTCGGCATAGACCTGTCGGGAAATGTCATCGCCCTTTTCGACAAATGGCTGCCAGTAGACGAGAACGGCTACACCAATATTTTCGGCCTCAGCTACAGCCGTTATGCCAGGGCTGACCTGCAGCTGGGCCGCACCTTCCGCTTCCCGTTCGGGGGCGCCCTTGCGATGCGCCTTTCCGGCGGTCTGGGCTCTGCATTCGGAGACTCCGGCTCTATGCCTTATGAGAAACAGTTCTACGTGGGCGGAGCCAGCAGTATGAGGGGATGGCAGGTGCACGCTCTCGGCCCGGGCGCTGACCCTCTGATGGAGTGGTTCACCATTCCCAGCCAGTCAGGAGACTGGAAACTGGAATTCGACCTGGAGTATCGTCAGCCGTTGTTCTGGAAATTCGAGGCGGCGGTCTTTGCCGAAGCCGGCAATGTGTGGGAGCTTTCAGAACATTATGAGAATTGGCCGGAGACCATAGCTGCCGACTGGGGCATAGGTCTGCGGCTCAACCTTGATTTTATTCTTCTTCGCCTGGACTGGGGCTTGAAATTGTACGAACCTTCCCGCGATGCAGGTGCCCGCTGGCTTACCCCTGTGCAATGGGTGGGACGGAACGGTTCGGCCATCCATTTCGGCGTAGGCTATCCTTTTTGATGCACTCTGTTATAATCTATCAAGTCTTGCCCCGGCTGTGGGGAGAAGGGAAGTATTCGTCATTTGACGGCCCCTCGCTAAAATACATCAAGAGTCTGGGAACAGACTATATATGGTACACAGGAGTCCCGCGCCACGCCACGGGCGAGAGTTTCGTAAAAGGCAATCCCGGCTCTCCCTATGCGGTCTGCGACTGGTTCGACACCAACCCGTATCTGGCGGAAGATCCGGATGCGCGGCTGCAGGAATTCAGGGCCTTGCTCGAACGCACCCGGCGTGAGGGAATGAAGAGCATAGTGGATTTCATTCCCAACCACGTAGCCTGCAACTACCGGGGCGGCCTGTCCGTGCTTGACTGGCACGACGGCGACTGGACGGACACCCTTAAAGTCGACTGGTCGGCGGAGCAGACCCGGCAGGAATTCGTGCGCGTGCTTAAATTCTGGGCTGGAATGGGTGTTGACGGCTTCCGCTGCGATATGGTAGAGCTCGTGCCCGCGGATGCGCTGGGATCGGTAATCAGGGAAGTGAAACGCGAATTTTCGGACCTGCTGTTCGTGGCGGAAGTCTATGGACGGGAGAATTATGGCCGCTACATACGCGAGGTAGGCTTCGACTTGCTCTACGATAAATCCGGCTCCTACGACATTTTACGTGCGATTATGGCCGGCAATGCCTCGGCCAGGAGCCTTACCTGGAACTGGCAGGGGCTGGGGCCGCTGCAGGACAATATGCTGAATTTCCTCGAAAACCACGACGAGCAGCGCCTTTGCTCGCCCTATTTTGCCTCCGAAGCCGACAGGACCTGGGCTGCACTGGCGTATTCGATGCTGTTCAACGACGCGTCGTTTATGCTCTATGCCGGCCAGGAAATGGGGGAAGATGCTTCCGAAGGAAGCGAGGGCCGCACTTCGATTTTCAATTGGTGCCGGCCCGTGAGCCTTGCGCATATCTGGCGCTACACCCGCGAGGGCAAGGGCCCCGGGCGGAAGGAGAGAGGGATTCTGTCCCGCTACCGGGAGCTCTGCAAGCTTAAGTCCCGCAGCCTGTTCCGTAGCGGGGGAGTATGGGACCTGTGCTACTGCAATGAGGATTCTCCGGGCTTCAATCCCGACCGGATGACGGCATTTGCCCGCTATGAAAACGGGCGGGCCGCAGTAGTGCTGTGCAACTTCAGCGAAAGCGCGGCCGAAGTTCAGTTGCGCATCCCTGAAGAGCTTAGGCGGGCATCGGGAATTACTGCCGTGGAAGTCCGGATGCAATGCGCTCCGTGCGGCTTCAGCCTTTGGAATTGTGGACGAAATAGCGTAACTTTGTTAAAAAATAGAATCTATGGCTAAAATCATCACTATCATCGGTTCCGGAATGATGGGCTCCGCCCTTGCATTCCCCGCATTTGAAAACGGCAATGAAGTGCGCCTCGTCGGCACGCCTCTCGATAAGGATATCATTGACAACTGTATGGCCAGGTGTCAGCACCTCAAGTTCGACAGGCCCTTCCCGGCCGGTGTTAAGTTTTATTATTTCGAAGACTGGAAAGAGGCTGCGAAAGGCGCCGACTTCATCATCGGCGGCGTGAGCTCCTTCGGCGTGGACTGGTTCCTGGAGAACGTCCTCAGCGAGCTTGACCCCTCCGTGCCCGTGCTCTCCGTGACCAAGGGCCTCATCAATCTCGAAGACGGCACCCTGATTTCCTATCCCGAGTACTGGAAGAGGGAACTGGCGAAGAAAGGCATCAATCGCGAAATCTGCGCCATCGGCGGCCCCTGCACCAGCTATGAGCTCGTGTACCACGACCAGACCGAGGTCGCTTTCTGCGGCAAGGACACCGCCACCATCAAGATGATGAAGGAGGCGATGCAGACTTCCTACTACCATATTTCCGTGACCAACGACGTCGAGGGGCTCGAAAGCGCCGTGGCTCTCAAGAACGGCTACGCCCTCGCCGTGGCTATGACCATAGGTCTCGTCAACCGCCACCACGGTCCCGAGGCCGGCCTGCACTACAATTCCCAGGCTGCCGCTTTCTACCAGGCCGTCAAGGAAATGCGCTATCTGCTCGAGATGCAGGGCGCAAGCCGCGACTGCGAGAACATCGGCATCGGCGACCTGTACGTGACCGTCTATGGCGGCCGCACCCGCAAGATCGGCATCTTGCTCGGAGAGGGCAAGAGCTACGAAGAAGCGCTTGAAATCCTGTCCGGAGTGACGCTCGAGAGCCTCGTGGTGGCCCGCCGCGTCTATGCCGCGATGGTGCGCAAGGCCGAGCTCGGAAAGGCCGACCTCAGTCTCTATCCTATGCTCTGCCACGCCGCCGCCGTGCTCGACGAAGGCAAGGACGCAGAGCTCCCTTGGGAAGCTTTCACCTTTGATCAGACCGCGTAAAAGGCCTGATGGACAGCTTCTTCCTGATACTGATAGCGGTCATTATACTGACCAGCGTTTATCTCAATACAATCTCCAGCAGGATAGGGATGCCTACCCTGCTGGTATTTATGTTGCTGGGTATTCTGTTTGCCAACAACGGCTTGCTGGATATTGAGTTCGATGACTACAACGCCGCCAAGGACACTTGTACGGTAGCCCTTATCTTCATAATGTTCTATGGCGGATTCGGTACGCGTTGGGAAGCGGTCAAGCCCGTGGTCAAGGAGGCCGGCCTGCTGGCCACCATCGGAGTCGTGCTCACGGCAGGCCTAGTCGGCACGTTCTGCCATTTCGCCCTGGGCTGGAAATGGGTGGAAGGACTTCTGCTCGGCTCCGTCATCAGTTCCACCGATGCCGCCTCCGTGTTCTCGATTTTGCGAGGCAAGCGCCTCGGCTTGAAGAACGATACGGCCCCCCTTCTGGAGGTCGAGAGCGGAAGCAACGACCCCGCTTCCTATATGCTGACGGCCGTGATGCTGTCCATCTTGGGCGGCACAGCCAGCGGATGGCATATTGCCTGGGATATTTTTGCCCAGCTGTTTTTCGGCACGGCACTGGGCCTTGGCATAGGCAAGCTTGCGGCCCTTGGCTTCAGGAACATCCGCTTCCAGACTCAAGGCTTCGATTCCCTTTACATTTTCGCCGTGGCCATAGCGGCCTATGCAATTCCCAGCATCCTGGGCGGCAACGGTTATCTCAGCGCGTATCTGGTCGGAATTATCCTCGGCAACGAAGAATTCAAGAACAAGAAGACGCTGGTGTCTTTCTTCGACGGCTTGACCGGCCTTATGCAGGTGCTGATTTTCTTCCTGCTGGGCTTGCTGGCGCGTCCCGCTATGATGCACAAGGCTATCTTGCCGGCGCTGGCCGTGTTCGTATTCCTGCTTCTTGTGGCGCGTCCCGCGGCCGTGTTCTCCATCCTGACTCCTTTCAAGAAATATCCATTCAAGCAGCAGGCGCTGATTTCTTTCGTGGGCTTGCGCGGTGCGGCTTCTATCGTGTTTGCGATAATGGCCATAGTGACCGCAACCGACCTGAACAAGGACATTTTCAATATCGTGTTCGTGCTGGTGCTTATGAGCATCGCCCTGCAGGGGTCGCTGATTCCCTGGGTCGCTAAAAAGCTGGATATGCTGGACAAGGGGAGCGACGTGATGAAGACCTTCAACGATTATTCGGAAGAGGAGGATGTTACATTCAGCCGCATCAATCTGCGGGAAGACAGCTCCTGGACAGGTAAGACGATAGGTGAGCTGAGCCTTCCGCGCACTATGCTTGTGGTGCTGGTGCTGCGCGACGGCGAGAGAATTCAGCCTAAAGGCGACACGCTGTTGAAGGCAGGCGACAGCGTCATAACGCTTACGCACGCTTTCAACGGCAGCGAGGCTTCGCTTTACGAGAAGACCGTAAAAGTGGGCAGCCGCCGTGTCGGCAGGCCTATGTCCGAGCATCCTGGGGCCGGCCTTGTGGTGATGATACGCCGTGGAGACAAGAGTCTTATCCCCAGCGGCGACACTATTCTCCAGGCCGGTGACCGCCTCGTAATCCTCAATCTCTCAGGCGAGAAAAAGATTTAGCCGCCTCCTCCTTCGTGCGGCAGACACTGCCTCCATAGCCTTCGCTTCGCTCATCCCTCCCACGCCAGACGGCGCAGGCCCCTCCCGTTCACGTGGCCACGGGCGGCCACGGGCTATGGATGCCAGTGTCTGCCGCACGAAACAAAAAAAAGGATGGCCGCAGGGTCATCCTCTCTTTCTGTCTAAGCGCAGCGAAACTAGATCGCGAGCGTCAGCATCAGCGCGCCGACAAGTCCCAGAATCGCGTAGAACTCAGGGAGAGCGGCGTAGATGAGGGTATTGGTCTGTACGTCGTGCCCCTGGCTGATACCGATGATACCGTTGGCGCAGACCTGGCCCTGGCGGATAGCCGAGAAGAAGCACACGAGGCCCATTCCGAGGCCGACACCGAAGAGTATGGGGCCGTTGGCGGCAAAGTCAAACTTATAGACCAGCAGCCACATAAAGAAACCGACGAAGCCGTAGATACCCTGCGTAGCAGGAAGAGCAGAAAGGATAAGGTAGCTGCTCGACTTTTCAGGAGCCTTCTTCAAGGCCCCTTCTGCGGCGTTGCCGGCGATAGTCGTGCCGTATGCGCTGCCGATGCCGGACAAGCTGAGCATAAGCCCGAGTCCGAGATAACCAAGAATTTCGTTCATAGATTCAAAATTGTTTATTTGTTGATATTTAATTACTTATAGGTCTGTAGCCGCGACCCTTCCCGTCGTATCCGGAGTTCTTGAAGAATTCCAGGAAGTTGAGTCGCAGGGGATGTACGAATGCACCAAGGCAGCACATCGCGAGGTTCAGTGCGTGCCCGATGATGAGGATTATTGCGAAAGTGAACCAGCCGATACCGAAAGAGCCGTCTCCCAGTGTCATAGCCGCAATGTCGTTGAAGGCCTTGCCGAGCATACCGCCGGCAAGTCCAAGGGCGTAGAGACGGAGATAACTCAGCACGTCTCCAAGCAGTCCGGTCACTGTATTGTATGTCTCCCAGAGTCCGGAACCGATATTCTTCAGCGGATTGCGGTGTATGTCGTTGAAAAGGAAGATGCCAAGGGCGGATACGACGCCTAAGACTATGATAATCCATTTAGTCACTTCGGGCGGCAGCAGGCTGAACAATGCAGCGGCGCCTACGATCACTCCTCCGACTATCAGTAAAGTCCATCCCCAGACGCCGAGCGAGCCGAGGAAGCCTTTGTTGCGGGTGGCGTACACGGTCTTGACGACCATAGCAAGGCAGAGGTGGATGATACCGATGACGAGGGACAGCACCATCTGGGCCTCGAAACCGCCTATGGTGCCGGTTATCATCACCGCCTTCATCCACGAAGGAATCCAGCTCAAGGTCGAAATGTCCACTCCGAAGAAGGTATGCATAACGATACCGACCAGGAAGGTCCCGACTCCGAGTATGGTCACGAGGGGAGCGAGATTCTTCATACTCTCAACCTTCCTGAGCAGGATGCCGCCGATGATGAGCAGCAAGCCGTAACCGGCGTCGCCCATACACATAGCAAAGAACAGCAGGAAGAAGACAGATATGTACGGAGTGGGGTCGAATTCGTTGTAGTCGGGACGGCCGTACATATCGGTAAGCGTCTCGAACTGCTTGACGAAACGGTTGTTTTTCAGCTTGATGGGAGGGTTGTCCTCTACAACAGCTTCAGCTGAGAACCAAATGCAGGGCAGGGTGTCGAAAACCTTTGCCAGCCTTTCGTGTTCCGTGCTAGGGGCGAATCCTTCATAGACCACGAGGGCGTTGTCGGCAGCCTCTTCGCATCCGACTTTGGCAAGGTAGAGGTTCAGTTCTGCGCTGAGGGCCTTCTCCTTCTCCCGAAGTTCGGGGAGCGTGTCTTTAAGGTCTTCGAGCTCTTTGGTATATGCCGCGATTTCAGCTTCTTTGGATGCAATGCAAGCCTGCACTTCACCCACGCTGCGTGACGGCAGGGGAATGGACGGGACCGGGAGGGACCCGTCTCCGAAGACCACGAACCAAATCTTGCCCTTTGACGAGTCCAGGACCTGGAGCGGGAATGACTCTTCCCAGCTCTTGTCGAAGCTCTTTTCTGGGACACAGAAGAATCTCACCGGGACTCCGAGCGAAAGGAGCTTTTCCCTGTCGAAATCGCCCCAGTGAGACAGGCTCTCGGCTTCTTTGTCGAGGTCGGCCTTTTCGGCCTGCAGGGCTTTCAGATGAGCATCGCGACCCTTTGTAATGCGCTGAATATCATCCCTGAGCGCATTTATCTCCTGAAGCAGGGCCTCGGAAGTATCGTCCACGGGCTTGGCGGAACGGGTGATGTCCATAACGCCCAGTTCCCCAAGGCGGGAGATAAACGCTTCTTTATTCTCGGAGAGCAGGATAAAGTCGTAGCGGGTCATTTTTTCGATCATAGCTCTTCCTCCTCTTCTTGTGATGCGTGTCTTTCCTTGACTATCTTGGACGATGCCTTGGAGAGGTTCTCCTCATCTTCCATATAGCGCTTGATCTTGCGAATGGATTCCTGATAGCCGGGAATCTGCACTTTCTCGTAGAGATTTACCTTCTGGGTAGTCTTCTTGCGGTTGAATTCCAGAATCTGGCGCCTCTCCTCGGATATTTCGGACTCAATGCCCAAGGTGCTGAGTTCCTTCAGGATACGCACTCCGTCGGCATACCAGGCCGGCTTGACGAAGGCGTTGAAAGGCTGAAGGGTAAAGTCAATCCCGTCAAGGGCCGGGGCATTGACCCCGGCTATCTTCACGGTACGCAAGCGCACATCATCGATGCGGATAAGCCCGGGGTCGAATTCGTTCCAGAGAGCTGCAAGGTAGTCGTACTCCTGCATCTTTCTTTCCAGTTCTTCGGCCTGGGCCTGGGCCTCGGCTTTGGCCGTAATCACGCTGACACGCAGGGCCGACTCTTTGTTTTTCAGTGTCGGCAGCGCGTTCTGCCTGATCTTCAGCTGTTTGCCAAGATTGGTCAGGGAAGTCTTGTTGTATTGAAACTTGATGGCCATCAATCAGCTTTTTTCCAGTATTTGTCTATAAGGGCCTGCTTGATTCCTGTCTCGGCGGGAGAGAAATACTTGGCGAACAGGCGCCAGGCGGTGTCAAGCATTTCCTCGATGGTGATGTTGACGTCGATGCTGAGCAGCTGGGTTGCGTAGTCCTTTGCATAGTCCAGGCAGCGGAGGTCATAGTCGGAAAGGTCGAAACCGTTCTGGAGCTTTGTCTTAGCGTTCTGGGCATCGGCATACAGACGCACGCCAGCATTCATCACCTGGCTGTGGTCCTCGCGGGTCTTCTTGCCCTGTACGAGCTGTTTGAGCCGGCTCAGGCTCCTGAACGGGTCCACGATGACCTTGCCGGAATCCGAGTCTGCACGGAGAAAAATCTGGCCTTCGGTGATGTATCCGGTGTTGTCGGGGATGGCGTGCGTGATGTCGCCGTCGTTAAGGGTGGTGACGGCGATGATGGTGATGGAACCGCCGTCCGGCAGCTGTACCGCCTTTTCGTAAATCTTGGCAAGGTCGGAATACAGCGAACCGGGCATCGAGTCCTTAGAAGGAATCTGGTCCATACGGTTGCTCACGATGGAGAGCGCATCGGCGTACAGAGTCATATCTGTCAGCAGCACAAGAACTTTCTGGTTCTTGTCCACGGCAAAGTACTCAGCAGCGGTCAGCGCCATATCGGGAATCAGCAGTCGCTCCACGGGCGGCTCCTCGGTCGTATTCACGAAGGAGACTATCTTGTCCAGGGCGCCGGCGCTCTCGAAAGCGTGGCGGAAGAAGAGATAGTCGTCGTTGCTCAGACCCATACCGCCGAGGATGATTTTGTCCACGTCGGCTCTCAGGGCCACGTCGGCCATCACCTGGTTGTAGGGCTGGTCGGGGTCGGCGAAGAAAGGAATCTTCTGGCCGGACACCAGGGTGTTGTTAAGGTCGATGCCGGCGATGCCGGTAGGAATCAGCTCGCTGGGCTGACGGCGCTTGTACGGGTTGACGGAAGGGCCGCCTGCCTCCCTTTCCTCGCCCTCCACCTCGGGACCGCCGTCGATCGGGGCGCCGTAGGCATTGAAGAAGCGGCCTGACAGTTGGTCGCTGACTTTCAGGGTAGGAGGGGCGCCGAAGAAAGAGACTTCGGCATTGGTAGGCACGCCTTCGGTGCCGGAGAAGACCTGCAGGGTGACGCGGTCGCCCCTGGTCTTCACCACCTGGGCCAGTTTGCCGCCCACGGTGGCGAGCTCATCGTTGGCCACGCCCGTAGCGTCGAGCGACACGGTGGCCTTGGTGATCGCCTGAAGCTTTGTATAGATGCGTTGGTATGCTTTAGTTGCCATATTCCGAAAGTTGTTGATTGAGCATTCCTAAGTACTGGTTGAAGCTTTCCGACTTGAATTCGGAATAGTTCATCTGGCGCAGTATGTTGATGAGTTCCTTAAAGTAGGCGCGGCACTTCTCGTAGTCTTCGAATTTGAAGTTGCGGCTGCAGATATCCAGGATAAGGTCCAGCATATATTTCTGACGCTCCAGCGGACATACGGCGTCGATTGCGTCGAAGGCATCCTGCTGCAGGAAGGCGAAGTCGATCAGTTCGCTCTTCCAGAACGCCTCGTGGTAGCTCATAGGCACTCCGTCGTCGCCGAGAATGTTGATCTGGTCGGCCATTTCCTTGCCACGGCGCACCAGATTCTTGGCTTCCAGCACTTTGCCAATCCATCCTTGCTCTATCGTCTCTTCGAGGGATGCCTGGATTTCAGGATATTCGAGATACTTGGAGTAAGATTCCACAGGGTTCACGGCAGGGTAGCGCTTCTGGTCGGCGCGGTTCTGCTCGAGTGCGTAGAAGCAGCGGGCGGCTTTCTTGGTGCTTTCGGTCACGGGCTCTTTAAGGTTGCCGCCGGCGGGTGAGACCGTGCCGATGAAGGTCACTGAGCCCGTCTGGCCGTTGTTGAGCACCACCTGCCCGGCACGTGAATAGAAGTTGGAGATGATGGCGGAAAGGTCCACGGGGAAGGCGTCCTGTCCGGGCAGTTCCTCCATACGGTTGGACATTTCGCGGAGAGCCTGGGCCCAGCGGGAAGTGGAATCTGCAAGCAGCAGGCAGCGGTAACCCATTGCGCGGTAGTATTCGCAGATGGTCATTGCCGTATAGACCGAAGCCTCACGGGCGGCGACAGGCATATTGGAGGTGTTGCAGATAATCACCGTACGTTCCATCAGCTTGCGTCCGGTGTGCGGATCCTCGAGCTCGGGATACTCGGTGAAGATTTCCACGACTTCGTTGGCGCGTTCGCCGCAGGCGGCCATAACCACGATGTCGGCTTCGCCCTGCTTCGCGATTGCGTGCTGGAGCACTGTCTTGCCGCATCCGAAGGGACCCGGGATGAAGCCCGTGCCGCCCTCGGCTATGGGGTTGAATGTGTCGATGACGCGTACGCCCGTCTCCATAATCTTAGCGGGGCGAGGTTTCTCCTTGTAGCCTTTGACGGCTACTTTGACGGGCCATTTCTGGACCATCGTGACTTGCTTCTCCTCGCCGTCTTCGCCCTGGAGAGTCGCCACTGCCGTGTCGATATTGTAGCTGCCGGCAGGAGCGACGGATTTGACCGTGTACTCGCCTTTGAAGGAGAAAGGCACCATTATCTTGTGGGGAAGCCAGCCCTCGGTGACTTCGCCTATCCAGTCCGAAGCACTCACTTTGTCGCCGGGCGCGGCAATGGGCTTGAAATCCCAGAGGCACTCGTGGTCAAGGGGGTCGGTGTATTCGCCCCTCTTGAGGAACACGCCTTCCATAGTGGTCAGGTCGTTCTGCAGACCGTCGTAGATGCCGGAGAGCAGGCCGGGACCGAGGCTGGCCTCGAGCATCCTGCCGAGGAACTCCACCTGGTCGCCGTTTTTCAGGCCGCGGGTGCTCTCGAAGACCTGCACGGAGGCCTTGTCACCGGTCACCTTGATGACCTCGGCCAGCAGTGCGGTGCCGCCGAGATAGATGTGGCAGAGCTCGTTTTCGCCCACCGGGCCGTCCACCTGGACTGTCACCAGGTTGGACACGATGCCTGTCACTTTTCCTTTAGTTGCCATATCTATTTTGTGTTTCTTATTTCACTTACCAGACGCCTGAACAGTTCGCGCCCCGTCTCGGGGTCGAGCTTGTTCCAGCGGTCGGCTATCTTGATTTTCGCAATGAATGCAAGTATTATGTCGATGTCGAAGAGGTCGAGCTCGGTCAGGGAGTCCGCCTTTTCCCACATCACGTCGTCCAGACCGCGCTCCCGGGCGAGGATGTCGCTGCCGGAGAGTATTTCGCGCACGCGGGCTTCCTGCTCGAATTCGCCGCTTCCTTCAGGAATCTCGATAAGGTCTTCACCTTCCGGGCGGCCGAGAGCGGCGTTAAGATACTCGGTCTTGGCATCACGCACCTGAAGGTCGAAAAGGAGGTAGTTCCGGATGAACTTATTGCGCGACTTAAGCGCCTCCTTGTAGAATTCCGGAGTCAGTTTGCCGGCATCGAAGCTGTCCAGCAGCAGGTCGATAAGGGCATTGTCCGCCCCTGAGCACTGGCTGCGGATAGCGGAGATGACTTCGTCCGTATCCAGGGGCCCGGCATCTTTTCCGAGCCGGGGGAGCGAAGCGATTATGTATTCGTAATTATTCACCGAACAGGAGTTTACGGGTCACGGGGCGCAGATACTCTGCAATCAGGGCGTCGAAGGTTTTGTCGGTGAAGCTGACAAAATAACTCCCGTCGCGGGGACCTATGGTAAATCCGCCTGCGACCTTCTTCGAGAATTCGGCCTGCACGGGGGTCTCCAGGGCCTTGGACAGTTCAGCCTCGACCCAGGGCTGGAGCTTCGCCTTGAGGGACTCGGGAAGCACGAGGGAAATGTCGGTGCTTTCCCTGGATGCGAAGCCCTGTGCGACGCAGCGGATGATTTCCTTGAGGAATTCGGGGTCGGAGGTCGCCTTCTGACCGGAAAACTTGGTCACGACCAGATTTTCAATGTCTTTGCGGGTGGCCTGCAGGGCCTGCGCGGAGGCCATACGGATATCGGCCTGAGCCTTCGCTTTGAGGTCGGCGGCTTCCTTTTCCGCTTTGGCGATTATCTCCTCGGCGCTCTTCCTGGCATCTTCAATGGTCCGCTCGGACTTTTGGCGGGCTTCCTCCAGATAGCGGTCTCCTGCCTCACGGCCCTTGGCGAGGCCTTCGTTGTAGAGCTGCTCAGTCAGCTCCTGTAGTTTATTCTGCATATCTAATTGTGGTATTTTTAAGTCTTCAAATATACTGAAAAAACTGCTGAATAGCAAAAAAGGAGGACAGCCGGTTAAAACTGTCCTCCTTTAGGAAAAGAAAACCGTCCGGAAGATTATTCTCCGAAAGCGGCGTTAATGGTATGAACGTCAGTGGAGTAGTTAGCCGGACCGCAGATCAGGGAGCCGAAGTTGCCTGCATCGACGGCCGTTCCGTTCAGGCTGCCCTTCACCTTGATTGGATCCGATTCGGAACCGAGGGTGATGACGGCAGTATTGCCGTTGAAGTGGCCGACAAGCATACCGATTTCGGTGCTGGCTTCGGAAGTGACGGAGCAGTTTACAGCGCAGCCGGCGCCGGTGTTGTGCGCCGAGTTGCCTATGCATCCAGCAAGGCCTCCTATGCCGGTGGTGCTCTTCACATCACACTGCACGTCGCCGAAGTTCTTGCAGCCGGCCAGCTGATAGCCGCCGCTGTGGAATCCTGCGATGCCGCCTATGCAGGCTTTGCCGGACTTGGCCCAGACCTTGCCGCGGTTGGTGCAGTTCTGGATGCGTCCCGAGCCGCCCTGGATGCCGCCCGCACGGACGGTGAGATTGCCGGACACGGTGATGTCGCCGGTGTTCTCACATCCGGAAGTGACGGAAGTACAGCCGCTTTCCTTGCCGGGCCAGCCGACGATTCCGCCCGCGGCGCAGTTGCCGGTGTGGGTGTTGTCGGAGTGCAGGGAGACGGGACCGGAGTTGGAACAGTTGGTGATGCTCAGTTCGCTCTGTGTCTTAGATACATAGTTGCTTCCTACTATACCGCCGATGTAGGTCATAAAGCCTGCGGTGGTGGCGGTGAAACTGCCGGAAGTAGCCCTGATTTCAGCGGACACGGCGCCTTCGTTGGCGGAGTTGGAAATCGGGCCGGCTCCGTCGCCGACCAGACCGCCGATGGTGAAGCGGCTGGCGCTGGCGGGATTAAGCTTGTTCTCCTGCTTGGAGAAGGCCACGGACACGGCGCCGGTGTTTCTGGCGTTGTCGAGGTAGAAGTCCTTGGAATAGGTGTATCCTGCGATGCCGCCCACGCCGATGGCGCCGCTGGTGGTGGTGTTGGTACCGTCAATGCTGCCGATACTGTTGCGGGCGTTGTCGTAGAGGGCCTTGAGGCTGATGTCGCCGGTGTTGTAGATGCCGTCGGGGGTTGTGCCCTTCATAGCGTCGGAAGAGTAGGCGACGATGCCGCCGATGGCGACTGCCTGCACGTATCCGTCGCTCTCGACGCTGACGTCACCCTCGTTTCCGCAGTCGGTCACGGCACCGGAAGTGTAGGAATTGACGCCTGCCACGATGATAGCCGAGGAAGACTTGGTCAGGTGCAGCTTGATATCCGCCTTGTTGATGCAGCGGGTCGTGGGGACTGCGCTGGTAGAGCAGCCCACGATGCCTGCCATATACACGTTGGCGCCGGAGTCGGACATACCGGTATTCACGGTCACTGAGCCTTCGTTGATGCAGTCAGTGGCGCCCGAAGTGGCGTTGGTAAGGCGTCCGATGACGGCTGCGATTGCGGAAGTACCTATTCCGGCGTGCTCTGCCGCATTGATGACGAGTTTGCCTGAGTTGTAGCAGTTCTCGACTATGGAATTCGCCGGGCCGTTGCCCACGATGATGCCAAGGTTGATGGCGCCGGTGATTTCACCGGTCCACTCTGCCACGTCCGCCTCGTTGCGGATACCCGAGACTTTGCCCTGGTTGGTCCTCACTACGAAGGCATAGTCACCTGCGGAGAGGGTTGCGGGCAGGCTGAAACTGCAGCTGGAGTCGAGAGTGAAGTCCTTGACCGTGCCGCTGTTCTTGTCGAATAGGGCAGTGCCGGAGGAAGTCCAGTTGCTGATGCGGTGTCCCTGTCCGTCAAATTCGGCAGTGAAATCTTCGCAGGCCGGGATGGTCTTGCCTGCAAGGTCTATGTCGGCGCAGAGGAAGGCAGGGGTGGAAGCGCCGCCTGCAAAGTAGGCGGCAAATTCATCACTGTCCTCTATCAAGGCTACTTCCGTGCCTCCGGAAATGTTGCCGAGGTTGCGGGCCTTGCCGGCCGCCGAGAGGTCGACCACCGCATCGGTACCGAGCATCTTGTCGGTAGTGCCGCGGGTGAATACCCTCAGTCCGTTATAGGCTGCGGGATTCACGGCTGCCCAGAAAGTACCGCCCTCGGAAGGCACGGATACGGTAAGGGCTGCCGATTCTCCTGCGATTTTCTCTCCTTCACCACGGGCCTGGAGTATCACTTTGGAGACTCCTGCAGGGGTGATGAACCGCAGAAGGCTCACGGCGCTCTTGAAGGAGAAATAGTAGTCTTCTCCGTATTTCTTGCCGCTGCCTGTGGCTATGAGGGCCAGGGGATCCACGGAAGAACCGGCGCTGATGGTCTGGTCTGCGGGAATCTTGAAGTCAGTCGCGCTCACGCCGGCTGCGGCGTAAGGGAACACGGCATCCAGAGACGTGAAGGAAGCGGAGACTTCTCCGGTGAACCTTGCGGTCTGGGAGCCGGCGCTTGCCGGATCTATCGTGAAGAGGCGCTTTGCCGTGCCGTCAAACACGGCCAGCTCATCGCCTGCCGACCAGGTCCACTTTTTCCCTTCTTCGCTGATGTATGCCTTGGAAGCCTCGTCCAGGCCTGCGGTAATGGTGATTTGCACCAGCGGGCCTTCATTCTGACGCTCGGGGACAAGTTCCTTGGTGGAGCAACTCCCTGCGGCCATCAGGCAAAGCAGGGAAGATATAATGTATATACACTTTTTCATTGCTTCCTGGTTTTAGTTGAGTACAATCACGTCATCGTCATAGTCGATATCGACGCCGTTGATGTTGCCCTCGTCGGAGAACACGGGCAGGCCGCCAGCATCGGCGCCCCAGAAACTGAGGGTGTAGTCCTTGAACGAAAGGACGAAGCTGTTGAGCGGACCGAGAGGGGAGGTGCCGTCCTTGAAGGCGGTTCCGGTGAAGCCCTGATTGTTCTTCAGAACGACGCTCGCACCGGCATTTCCGGCCTCGATGCCGCCGTCGCTGACGAACACGCAGCTCTCGACGCTGACCTTGGCGCTGTCTTCGATGCGTCCGAACACGCCGCCGACATAAGCTGCAGGGGAAGCGTCAGTGATTGCTGCGCCTCCTGCGGTAATCGCAGCGGCTCCGATGTTGGAGCTGCAGGAAGCGACCTGCAGGTAGCCGGGATTGCTTGCGTGAAGCTTGGCATAGCCGAAGATGCCGCCGACGGAAGGAGTGGAAGTAGCGGGAGTGGAGTAGCTGCAATTGTAGGCGTAGCAGTTGAGTATGCGGGCGTTGGAGTTGGGGTCGGTGAGTCTGACATAGCCCACGATGCCGCCGCACTTGCTGTCCGAAGTATCCAATGTGGTGGATTCGATGATGCATCCGTCCACGCCGCAATTCGCGATGGTCAGCAGGTAGTTGGAGTCGGGATACACATAGCCCGCGATGCCGCCGAGGTAGAAGGTACCCTTGATGGAGGTGCCTTCGATGACGAAGCAATTGTCTATGATGCAGTTACCGCCTCTCGTGATGGGACGTCCGGCGATACCGCCCACGCTGTCGATACCGGTGATTCTGGTGCCGCCCTTGACGGTGGAGTTCTTAATCTCACCGAGGTCGAAACGGCCCACCAGACCGCCGAGGTTGGTCTTGCTGGCGGTGATTTCGCAGCCATCCACTACGCAGCCGTCGATTACGGAAGCCGTGTTCTTGAAGAATCCGGCCACGCCGCCGATTCCGGTAGCGCCGGAGATGGTGCAGCCCTTGACGGTGCAGTCCTTCATCGTGGTGCTCTCGGGAAGTCCCGCGATACCGGCGGCGTAGTCGGTGGTTGCAGTGATGGTGCAGCCTTCGACGACGCAGCCCTCAATGGTGGTGCCGCCCTTGCTCCATCCTGCGATGCCGCCCACGTCGTCAGTGCCGCTGGTGATGGTGCTGCCCTTGACGGTGCATCCGGAGATGGTCGTGCCGATGGGATTGCCGATGATGCCGCCGATTTCCTCATTGGCGCTGACGGTGGCGTTCTCGACCGAGCAGTTCTCGATGATGCCGGCTGAAGGAGCGTAAGCCACGATGCCGCCGACGTAATTCTTGGTTGACTTGACGGTCACGGAAGAAACGGTGCAGTCCGAAATCTTGCCGCCGACCATATGGCCCACGATGCCGCCGCAGATGTTGGCGCTTGCACCGAGTTCTCCGCCGCTGAGGCTGCAGTTGGACACTGTGGTGTTTTCGGCAAAGCCGATGATGCCGCCCACGCGCACGTACGTACCGGTGTTGATGCGGTTCTTGGCCACGATGTTCTTGATTTCGGCGCCATTGGTGTAACCGAAGATGCCGCTTGCGGGATCATCTGCCGAGAGGCCCTGGGTGCTGAGGTTGGAGATGGTCTTGCCGCCGCCGTCGTAGTGGCCGGCGAAAGGACTTGCGACAGACGCAGCGACGGGGGTGAAGGCCTTGCCTTCCATATCGATGTCAGCGGTCTGCTTGTAGTACTTGTCGGCATAGACGGCGTACTGGTTGGCGTTGTTGACCTTGTTGGAGAGCACGATAAGTTCATCGGCGGATGAGATGATGTAAGGATCGGTCTCGGTGCCGTTGCCTGAAGCGAAGCTGCCGGAATCCCAAGGAACGGAGGCAGTCATATCCACGGCAGGCATCTTGACCACCTTGCCGCGGACGATGGCGTTGGCAGCCTCGTTGCTGATGAAGGCATACTCGTTGTTTTCTGCGTCGGTCACCTTGAGGGTGAAGCCGGAAGCAGCGGTGCCTTCAGGCAGGATGAAATAGAACTCCACGGGAGTGGCGCTGAGGGTAATGCCTTCAGCGTCAAGACCTATGGTGTTGCGGTCGCCGCTAGCGTTGACCATCTTCACGGAAGCGATGCCCTTGGCGTCATAGTCGGGCTCGATCTCGCAACTGCCCCAGAGGGCCGCGTCGCCCAGGTCTATGATTTCCACGCGCTTGATCTTCTCGCCGTTGCCGGTGAGTCCGATTTTCATTGCGCCGAAGACGTAGTTCATTGAGAATGAAGATGCGCCGTCAGCCCAGAAAGCTACTGCTGCATTGGCTCCTTCAGGGCAGTCCCCGACCACGAGAGGACGGCTCTGGGGAATGTCCAGGACCACCTTGTCGTTGTCAGAGCCGGGGGCGACGCTCCCGAAGGGATACACGGCGGCCAGCTTTCCGTCGGTGCGGGTGCGGCCTTCGAAAGAAGCGGAATGGCCGTCGGCACTGATCTTGTCTGCCGCGGTGGAGAAGCATTCGCCTCTCTCCCAGTAAGGCTGGGTGTCGCTGCGGACCCAAATCTGGTCGGCAGCCTGCCAGCGGGTGTCGGTATAGGTGTCAAAATCGCCTTCGAAATGGATCTTCGTGGACGGGGCGCCTATGCAGGCGGACAGTTCCACCAATTCTCCCGAAGGGGCCTGGGTATCCTGAGGCTCGGGGGTCTCTTTGTTGCAGGCCACGCTGAATGCTGCAAGGAGCAGCACAGGAATCATATATTTCGTTTTCATCACCATTTTCCGTTAATGTTGTCGAAATTGCTGATGGAACCGTCTCCGGACTCGTTGTAGGAGGCGGAAGACTCAAGCCAGGTGCCGAGCTCGTTGTAGATCTTCTCCGCAATGAACTTCATAGCCTGGGCGGAATAGTGGTCGCTGCAGTTACGCCTCAGGTCGCCCGTGGTGTAGATGTTGTTCCAGTTAAGGTCGTGCTTGGGCATATTGGGCTGATATCCTTTAAAGAGGTACTCGAAATCCCAGCCGAAGTCGTTGAAACCGTTGACGGCATAGAGGTCCACGTAGCGGCAGTGCTTGCTGTAGTGGTTAGCGATGTGGATGAGAGCCTCTTCCACGTCGGGAGTCAGGGTGTCGTGGATGAGCACCACGATCTTGACGTGAGGATACTGGAGTGTCATCATCTTGACCAGTTTCACGTAAGCCTCCACGAAAGAAGCATCGGGCAGGGCCTTTGCCTCGTCGAGAGTCTTGCAGGCGTCGGCCACCGCATAGACGGCCTCCATAGCCGAGTCGGACGGACGGTGGGGAGTCGTGGTGGGGTAGCGCACGAGCATCTGGCTGCCGAGCATAGGATAAATGCCGTGGGCCCAGTCGTTGGCGCCGCCGTTGATGATGATGATGTCAGGATTGCCCATACCGCCGTTTTCGATGTAGCGGGTGCAGAAATCCTGGCCGTACCAGTACTGGCTGGAGTAGGAGCTGTTGGTGCAGCGGGTCACGGCAGTGCCGGAGAACGCCAGGTTGGTATCCCACACAGCGTTGGACAGATAGTCGTAAGTCAGCATATACCAGTAGGTCTGTGCCGCGGAAGTCACGTTGCCGTCTCCGGTGGGGTAGTGGCAGCGGTAGCCGTTGGCTGCACGGGATGCCTGGTAGCCGTGCGGAGCATAGCCGTCGAAGGTGGAAAGCGAGTCGCCGATAAGGCTCACGCGGAGGGCCTTGGAGTCTTTCTGCAGTTTCACGGGAGCCATACCCTCAAGCACGGGGTAGCAGTTGCGCCCGCCGACCCAGGTCTTGAGGCTCAGAGACCCGGAGTAGGCACTCACGAAGGCGTTGAGATTGCCGAGAAGCGTGCTGCCTGCCATCACTTCGGGAGAATAGGCCTCGAGGGACTTGCTGGTGCCTGAGTTGGCTTTCCCGAGACCGGCGAGACTGTTGATGTAGTACACGTGGTCGAAATTGGTCTTGGTGGGGTTGCCTATGAGGGCGCCATAATTAAAGTAGTTGGCTGCGATGTCGCGCTTGCCGTTGATGATGGCGGTGCCGTAGGCGAGGGTGTTGTAGCATCCCTGGATGTTGACGGAAGCGTTGGCTCCGCCCTGTTCGCCTATGAAACCGCCCATATCCACCTCGTTGGACCAGGGGAAGTCGCAGCGGATGGCTTCAGGGTCGCAGAAGCAGTTGACGATGTTGAGTTCGGCAGTGGTGCTGCCCATACGGGCCCAGGCCACGAGACCGCCTATCATCGTCCAGTTGGAAGCGGCCTGGCCGGCGTCGATGATCTCGCCGCCCTGGTAGGCGCAGTTCCAGATGTTGACCTTGGTGGAGTTGTCGGTCGGGTTGCATTCGCCGACGATGCCGCCCACCGAGTAAGATGCAGCGACGTCGCAATAGACTTCGCAGTTGCTGATGTTGACGGTCTGGGCGGTGTTTTTGTGGTAGATGTATGCCACGATGCCGCCGGCCTTGTCCTGACCTGTACGCACGAGAGCGTCAGGGCCCACGACGCAGCCGTCGATTTCGCCGCTCTGCATCCAGGCCACGATACCCGCGGCGCCGGGATACCAGCAGATGACGTGTGCGTTGACGGTGCAGTTCTTTATGGAACCGTCCACCAGCATCTCGCCGACGATGCCGCCGACATAGTAGTTGTCGCCGGTCACGGTGGATCCGGAAGTCACCTCGCAATTGCTGATGGTGGTCGAATTGATCTGGCCCGCGATGCCGCCGAGCTGCTCGCCCTTGCTGGTCACGTGCCCGTCGAAGACACAGCCGTCGATGGTGGCGTTGTGCGCGTAGCCGGCGATTCCGCCCACGCAGGAGACCACGGTGACGCCCTGGAAGGTGTCGGTGTCTTCGTTGTGGATGAAGCCGCTGACGGAGCAGTTGCTGATCGAGCCGCCTTCCACATATCCGGCCACGCCGCCGCAGGCGCACTTGACAAAGTCAATCGTGCCTTCCACGTTGACGCCGCTGATATTGCAGTCGGTCGCATAACCGACCAGGGCGCCCTGGTTGCCGGCGGTACCGGCGTTGGTGTAGTCCTTTATCGAGATATCCTTGAGCGTGGCTCCGGTAGCGTAACCGAACATACCGGAAGCCTTGGCGGAAGCGGCGGGGGAGAGATTCTTCACGGTGAAGTCCTTGCCGTCGTAGCTGCCCTTGAATGGAGCGGTATCCTGGGAACCGATGCAGTCGATGCTGACGCCATCCATATCGATGTCGTTCACCTGTACGTAGTTGGCTGCATTGTAAGCTGCGTCGCCGCCGTTTACGAAGCCGGCGAGCTGCACGAGGTCTTCAGGAGTGGAGATGCGGTACGGGCTCTCGGCAGTACCCTTGCCTCCGCTGAACGGAGTGTCCTCGGGGGCAATCGAAGCCATATCGGCGATGATGCCGCGACGGATGGAGCAGTCGCTTTCCACCTTGAGAGTCTTTATGACGGAGTCGTCATCAGCTGTGAGGGTGCAGGTAAAGCCCTTGGCGAAGGCTCCGACCGGCACTACGAGGTAGAATTCGGTATCCTCGGTTTCCTTGAGCTGCACGCCTTCGCCGCAGTCCAGGATGAGGCTGTTCTTCCCGGGGTCGGCATTTTCCCAGCTGGTGGAAGATACCTCACCGGCCTGCCCGTCGATGGTCAGGGTGCATTTGCCCCAGAGCGCCTTCGCGGGATCGTTGTCGGTGATTTTGATGGACTTAACCTTTTTGGTGCCGGTGAATTTCAGACGCATTGCGCCAGCTATGTGCTTGAAAGTCATCGAAGTACCGCTGCTCCAGACGGCTGCCGTGTAGTTGGCGCCAGGGCTGAAAGACTTTTCAGCGTAAGCCTGGGTCGAGGGTACGTTCAGAACGACTGACGAATTACCCGATTCTGCAGCCACGAAACTGTAGGGGTACACAGCCACATAGGGACCTTCCTCAAGGGACTCGCCGGTGAATTTTGCGGTCTTCCCATCGGAACTGAGATCCTCGGCGGATGTGGTGAAGCAATTGCCCGGAGTGCCGGCTTCCTGGGCGCCGGAGCGCACCCAGATCTGGTCGTCAGCATCCCACAGAACTGGAATTGACGCGTCCCCGGGAGTCCCGAGGTGCGTCTTCGACTCAGCGTTTTGCTGGGCCGTCAGCGTCAGCGTGACGAATCCGTCCTGCCCGCCGGGAACCGGCTTCGGCTGCGGAATCTCCTTTTCGCAGCCGGCGAGCAGTACGAGCATCATCGCAGACGCTCCTGTCAGAATTAGTTGTTTACACATATTAAATAGGTTATGAACAATTGTCTAAAATTCAACTTTAGCCCAAAGGAAATAGTGGTCGCTGGGGTAGATTCCGCCGGGAGCGTCTTTCAGGATTTCCGACTCGAGGGTCTTGACGGGCCCCTTGGTGTATATGAAATCTATCCTGCGGCCCTTTTTGCGGCCTTCGAATTTCCATCCGTGAGCGGTGAATCCGGTCTCTTCGTGGCCGTGCACCTCTTCATAGACGTCTTTCCAGCCGGCTGCGCTCAGCAGGGCATAGGGTTCGTCCTTGATGCCGGAGTTGAAGTCGCCGAAAAGCAGCTGGGGGAAATCTGCGGCATACTGGGCGGTCTCCGCCACTATCACCTCCGTCTGCTTTGTCTTAGCAATGGCGGTAATGTGGTCCAGATGGGTGTCGAGCACGCGGAATACACGTCCGGTCTTGCGGTCACGCAGGCGCACCCAGTTGCAGTGACGGGCCCTGGAGGTCTCCCAGGATGAGGAACCGCCTATGGTAGGAGTCTCGGAGAGCCAGTAGCAGCCTTCGGATACGAGTTCATAGCGCTTCTTGCTGAAGAAGATGACGTTTTTGCCGATGAGGTGATAGCCTTCGGTCCAGGGATCCATCTCGGGACCTTCGAAACCGAAAGCGGTATAACCCGACAGCTTCTTCTTCATATAATCATAGGATTCATAAATCACTTCCTGCATACAGATGATGTCAGGCTTGCGAGACTTGATGACTTTGAGGCAGACGTCCTTGCGGTCATCCCAGCGGCGACCTTCCACTTCGTCGGCGGGAAGGCCAGTGATGCGGATGTTGCAACTCATTACGGAATGAGTTGCCTGAGCTGATGCGAAGCTCCAGGAAAGAATGCTTAAAGCAATGATTAATAACTTTTTCATATTATCCTAAGAATCCAAGTAAAATACCGGCTGCAACTGCTGATCCGATGACCCCCGCCACATTGGGAGCCATAGCGTGCATCAGCAGGTGGTTGTTGGGATTGGCCTCCCGTCCCACGACTTCGGACACCCGCGCGCTGTCGGGCACTGCGGACACGCCTGCATTGCCGATGAGCGGGTTGATTTTCCTTTCGGGGCGGAGGAACAGATTCCAGACCTTGACGAAGAGCACGCCGCAAGTGGTGGCGATGATGAATGACACCAGACCAAGGGCGAAAATCTTCAGGGAGTTTCCGGTCAGGAACTTGTCGGCCTGCGTGGAAGCGCCCACGGTAAGGCCGATGAGAGTGGTCACTACGTCGATAAGCGGACCGCCTGCGGTATTGGCAAGGCGCCTGGTCACTCCGGATTCCTTGAGCAGGTTGCCGAAGAAGAGCATACCCAGCAGCGGCAGGCCGGACGGTACTATGAACGCAGTGCAGATGAATCCCACTATGGGGAAGATGATCTTCTCTTTCTGGCTCACCACGCGCGGCTTGGGCATCTCTATGAGACGCTCTTTCTTGGTCGTCAGCAGCAACATAATGGGCTTCTGGATCACGGGCACGAGGGCCATATATGAATAGGCGCACACGGCGATGGCGCCCATCAGGTCAGGGGCGAGCTTGGAAGAGAGGAAGATGGCCGTGGGACCGTCGGCGCCGCCGATGATGCCGATGGCGCCGGCTTCATTGGGGGAGAAACCGAAAGCCAGCGCAAGGAGGTAGGCGCCGAAGATGCCCATCTGGGCGGCTGCGCCTATGAGCATAAGGCGGGGCTGGGAAATAAGCGCCGAGAAATCCGTCATCGCGCCTATGCCCAGGAATATCAGCGGGGGATACCAGCCCTGCCGCACGCCCTGATAGAGCGTGTTGAGCACCGAACCGTCTTCGTACACGCCGATATTCAGTCCAGGGAACAAAGGAATATTGCCGATGACAATGCCGAATCCAATCGGTACGAGCAGCATAGGCTCCCACTCCTTGACTATGCCGAGGGTGATGAACACTATGCCTATGGCAATCATCGCGAGATGCTGCCAGGTGCAGTTCGCAAATCCTGTGAACTGCCAGAACTGTGACAGGGAGTCAAAAATCTGCTCCATTACGCAAGTTTAAGTATTTCAGCACCTTCCAGCACGGAGTCGCCCTTCTGGACCAGAATAGCAGTCACGGTTCCATCGGCTTCGGCCTGGATTTCGTTCTCCATCTTCATCGCCTCGAGCACGGCGACCTTCTGTCCTTTCTTCACGGCCTGGCCTTCCTTGACGTCGATGCTGATGATCACGCCCGGGAGGGGAGAATGCACGGTGACTGCAGGGCCCGAAGGAGCTTTTGCGGGGGCAGCCGGGGCCGGAGCGGCCTGTGCAGGGGCGGCTTGTACGGGCGCAGGAGCAGCCGGTGCTGCCGGGGCGGCCACTTCATTCTCCAATTCTACGCTATACCCGACACCGTTGACGGTCAGGTCCGCTTGTTTGCCTTCAATGCCGTTGATAGTGACGCAATAATCTTTGCCGTCGATTTTGAATTTGTATGTTTTCATATTTTTCTTATTGTCTTTCTGAATGTTAGCGATTTATTTGCCCAGTCCGAAGCGGGGTTGCGGACTATAGTGATGAAGCCCGGCTCGACGTCGTGGACGCTCTCGCTGAGATAGAGGTGCAACGCTGCTGCGATTGCAGCCGCTTCGGGCCCCATATCGGAGGCGGTATAACGCTCCAGAGCCATAGCTATTGCCGCGGCGGTGGCTTCATCGGGCTGTCCGGAAGCTTTCTTCTTCCCGGCTTTGCGCTTGTATTTCCCGGAGAAGATGTTGCCGGACAGATTATATATAAGGAAAAGAATCAGCAGCGCTGCGAAGACGACGCTGACAGAGACGATGGTGAGGGTCCAGCCGTGCGGGTCGGTCTCTTTCATCATCTGGGCGCGGGACTTCTGGTTGTGCTTGCCGTTGATGATTCCCGGGCTGGGGGAGGCGGGACGCACGTCGTCGAAGACCATTTCCTTATTGTCGTGCGCGAATTTTGCGACACTTTGCGATTCATCGAGTTCGGATGGTATATCCAAAGAATCGATTATGGTCCTTCCGTCGTTGCTGACCAGATAAATCGTGGAGCCTTTGCGCAAAGTGAAATTCAAATGGAATACACCCTTTGCGCTTAGTCCGGAAGCATAAAGCAGGGCGACCTGACGGGGGCCCAGCTTCGTAGAATTGTAACCCTTCGGAATCTGGCATTTAGTCAGGTCCGACGGGTCGTCGGTCAGGAAGCAGCCGGCAAAGTTTACCGTGCCCTGAGAAGTGTTGAATATCTCGATCCAGTCGCAGTGGCAGCCATATTCGTCGGTCACGGACACCTCGCTGCCTTTCATAGCCTCGGATATGATGAGGTCGGAGAGGTTCTGTGCACGAAGGCCCGCGCTGGCCAGGATGAGACAGAATATAATGGCCGTCTTTCTCATAGCGGCAGGTTGTCGTGTTTCTTGGCGGGCATCTCCAGACGCTTGCCCTCAAGCATCTCGAAGGCGCGTATCACGCGGAAGCGGGTGTTGCGCGGCTCGATTACATCCTCGATATAGCCTTTCTGCGCTGCCTGGTACGGATTGCAGAACAGCTCGTTGTATTCGGCCTTCTTCGCCTCGGCGAGGGCGGCCTTCTTTTCGGGGTCGGTCTCGGCCTTGAGCTCTTTTCCGTAGAGCACCCCCACAGCCCCGTCGGCGCCCATAACGGCGATGTTGGCTGAGGGCCAGGCGTAGTTGACGTCGCCCCTTAATTGCTTGCAGCTCATCACGATGTGCGCTCCGCCGTAGCTCTTGCGCAGGGTAACGGTCACTTTAGGGACTGTGGCTTCGCCGTAGGCATACAGGAGCTTGGCTCCGTTGGTGATGATGGCTCCGTACTCCTGCTGCGTGCCGCAGAGGAAACCGGGCACATCGACGAGGGTGAGCAGGGGAATGTTGAAAGCGTCGCAGAAACGTACGAATCTGGCGGCCTTGCGGCTGGCGTTGATGTCCAGCACGCCGGCGAGCACTCCGGGCTGGTTGGCGACCACGCCGACGCTCCTTCCGCCCAAGTGGGCGAAGCCGACGATTATATTCTTTGCAAAGTCTTTATGGACTTCGAAGAATTCTCCGTCGTCCACGACCGCTCCGATGACGCCGTACATATCGTAGGCCTTGTTGGGGTTGTCGGGAATCACGGCGTTGAGCGAATCCTCGGTCCTGCCGACAGGATCCGCGGTCGGGCGGGCGGGAGCCGTCTCGAGATTGTTCTGGGGGAGGAAGCTCAAGAGTTTCTTTACCTTGGCAATCGCATCATCCTCTGAATCAGCGGCAAAATGGGCGACTCCGGACTTGGAGGCGTGGACCAGCGCACCGCCGAGATCCTCCTGGGTCACGTCTTCGCCGGTCACGGATTTGACGACAGAAGGGCCTGTCAGGAACATATAGCTCGTATCCTTGACCATAAGGGTGAAGTCCGTCAGGGCGGGGGAATACACAGCACCGCCGGCGCAAGGGCCCATAATGAGGCTTATCTGCGGAATCACGCCGCTGCTGAGGATATTGCGCTCGAAAATGTCGGCATAGCCTGCAAGGGCGTCGATGCCTTCCTGTATGCGTGCACCGCCGGAATCGTTGAGCCCGATAAGGGGAGCGCCCACTTTCGCGGCGGTATCCATCACCTTGCATATCTTTTCGGACATAGTCTTGCTGAGCGAGCCCCCGTTGACGGTGAAGTCCTGGGCGAACACGAAGACCAGGCGGCCGTCAATGGTGCCCTGACCGGTCACCACTCCGTCACCGTCGATGTGCGAAGCCTCCATTCCGAAATTGGTGCATCTATGCTGGACGAACATATCGTACTCTTCAAAACTGCCGGGATCAAGCAGTTTTTCCAGCCTCTCCCTGGCGGTAAGTTTGCCTTTGGCGTGCTGCGCTTCGATGCGTTTTTCTCCTCCGCCAAGGCGGGCTCCCTCTCTTCGGGCTACCAGCTCCTTGATTTTTTCTTCTTGAATGTTCATACCTTGTTTTTCGTCATTTTTGCAGGGCTTTTAGGGCCTTAACAAAAATGTTAACCGTTATAACAAAAATGTTTTATTATTTAATTATCTTTTAGTTTTACTTTCATTGGCAATTATTAGCAAAAACCTGAGAGCGACCACCGCGAAACGGCGGATATTGGCTTTCCTGTCCTTGTTCCACTGGTAAAGTAGGGTCCTGGTGCCTTCCGGACCGGCCACTCCGATCCACACCGTGCCTTCGGGATAGTAGTCATCGGAGCCTTCGGCGAGTCCTGTCGTGGATACCGCGAAAGTGCTGCCCGTCAGGTCGCGCACTCCCTCGGCCATAGCCGATGCGACCTCGGCGCTGACCACTCCTTTGTCCCTTATAGTAGAAGAGGGAACTCCGAGTACTTTCTCCTTCACGCTGACCGCATAAGACGTCACAGAGCCGAGATAGTAGGCTGATGAACCCGACACGCTTGTAAGAAGGTGCGAGATCTGCCCGCCCGTACAGGACTCGGCCGCGCTCAGCGTCCATCCATTGAGCTTGAATAACTGCTGTATTTTTTCTTCTGTCCTCATTTGTTGTTTGCCAGATAACGTAAGATACTGCCCACCAGACGCGGACCTTCACGGACGAGCCCCATACGCACCTCCAGCAGGGAAGCTCCCGCATCCAGGACTTCCTGGGCCTGCCTGGGGGTCTTGATGTGGCAGTTCGCAATGATGGGGAGGC
>ONLD01000023.1:0-11385 GCA_900318565.1 uncultured Bacteroidales bacterium | reverse complement strand
CGCGATATGGCTTATCTGCTGTATGCTCCGCGCCTCTATCCCGTCCACGCTGTTCATCAGGCAGTACTCCGTGATATCGTCCATCTCGTCTTCGGAAAGAGTCTCGGGAATCTTCACTACGATAGGCTTGTATGTATCATAGGTCAGCCTCGCATCCAGCAGGGGCTCGAAAATCTCCATATCCGGATTGTCGGAAACATCTATCACGAAGAAGTCGCAGAAGTCATATGAGAGGCAGAATGATTCAAGGTAATCCCCTGATATGCAGGCGGCAAGTATGTCATCCTGCGGATCTGCCTGCAGCTTTGCAATAGCCCCTCTGATGCTGGAAATGCTGGGGAACGGGCCTATTTCCACAAAGCTGAACCCCAGGTCGTTGAGATCGTTGTACAAGTCTCCGCGCACGTCCAGGCCCGCGCCAAGGCCCACCGGATTGTAGAAGTTCAGCCCGAAGACCTCCCGTTCCAGCCCGACTGCGCGGTTGCCGTGGATAAGACGGGAAATAAAACGGCCACCGGGTATCTTGCCTTGCAGCTTAAAATAGCCGAGGGCAATTGAGGAAGCTTTTTCGTTGTCCTTGATTCGTCTGGTTATCGGTCTTATCAGCAGGCTGTACATACGATTTTCCGGATTCAATCTACAAATATAATAAATTACTTGAATTCCCGGAAGGTGCCGTCTGAGAAGAATACAATAATCTTTTCAATTTCCTGGCTGCCGCATCCTGCAGCGGCGGCTTGGACCGACGGCTCGTCAAAGGGGAGGGAGCCTTGGGCCTGGCTGTCACGGTACATTTTGCCTCGTCCGGTGATGAGCCATTCGATGTTGAGATTCGGATATTTCAGAGCCAGGCGCTCGATGAAGTCAAATCCGGGCTTGTTGCGCCCGGACAAAATATGGGAGATGCCGGCACGGGCCACGCCGAGGGTATCTGCAAACTGGGCCTGGCTGATGTTTTCAGCCTCCAGAAAACGGAGTAATCTGCTGTTCATTTTTGTAACGTTACAATTTATACAAAAGTAAATAATTCAAGAGACAAAAACAAGTGGAATTCAGGGCAGGGGAGGGGAGAACAGCGCCAAAAAGCCCTCGTTTTATACCAAAGTAAATATTTAGATAACAAATAGAATTGGCTGAACTACAACTATTTACATAATAGAATTAAGCTTATTTTAAGGCGTTGTCGGCGATAGGGGAGGCGGAGCGATCGCCAAGTTGTCCCAACAATACTTAATTACTAATTCAAATAAATATATTAAATAACTGATTTATAGGTATTTAGGTTTTCATAGGATTTGTTATTTGATTTTCTTATAAATCCGCATTTCGGGCATATTGGATTTTCAAATCGCTCCTTTTGCGTGTTTACAAAAGTTAATTATAGAGTCTTCGAAACTTGTCAAATTGTTAACGGAAAAAGATATTTCGGAGAGTGGTTTTTTATGATTAAATTTGTGCTAAAAAATATAGACCCAAAATGATTCCGGATATAAGAATAGAAGACTTCAATTACTCTCTTCCCGACGAGAGAATCGCAAAATACCCCATCGAACGCAGAGACCGGTCGAAATTGCTCGTTTACAAAGACGGGCTTTGCACCGATGATACTTTCTGCAATCTGCCAGGATACCTGCCTGAGGACTCGATGATGGTGTTCAACGATACGAAAGTGGTGCCCGCCCGCCTCTTTTTCAGGCGCGACAGCGGTGCCCACATCGAAATATTCTGCCTCGAACCGCTTGAGCCGTCCGAATACGTCCGCGCCTTTGATGCCGTGGGGCATTGCGTGTGGAAATGCGTTATCGGCAACGCAAAGCGCTGGAAGGACGATTCTGCCATCGGTTTCGATACGACAGACCCCGAGCTGCTCGGCATCTCGCTGAAAGCCCGGCTCCTTGACCGTGAAGGCCAGACTGGAAGGGTGGAATTCAGCTGGGACGGCGGAAAATCTTTCTCGGAAGTGCTCGACCTTTGCGGGAAAGTGCCGATTCCGCCCTATCTGGGCAGGGATACCGAGGCGATTGACCTTGAGCGCTACCAGACCACCTATGCCCACATACGCGGCTCCGTCGCCGCCCCGACGGCCGGCCTGCACTTCACCGAAGATACTCTCCGGGCCTTGCGGGAGCGGGGCATAGAAATAGACAACGTCTGCCTGCACGTCGGCGCGGGGACGTTCCTGCCCGTCAAGAGTTCGCACGTGTCGGAGCACCCTATGCACCGCGAGCCGTTTATCGTGGAGCGCAGCCTCCTGGAGCGCCTGAGCCGCAAGGACTGCTCGCTCACGGCTGTCGGCACGACCTCCGTCCGGACGCTGGAGTCGCTCTATTATGCCGGCGCGAACTGCATTGAGAACGGAACTCCGAGCGATGTGGGACAGTGGGATCCGTACACCAGGGAATGGCCGTACACTACGCAGGAAGCCATCGGTGCGCTGGTGTCTTATCTGGACCGCAGCGGGCTGGAGAAGCTTTCCATCGGCACCCGCATCATCATAGTGCCGGGCTTCCGTTTCCGCCTCGTGGACAGGCTCGTAACGAATTTCCACCAGCCTCAGAGCACTTTGCTGCTGCTGATCAGCGCCTTCGTGGGCGGAGACTGGAGGGCGATTTACTCGCACGCGCTTCAAAACGGCTACCGATTCTTAAGTTACGGCGACTCGTCCTTGTTATTTAGAAGATAATGTCTAAATTTGCATAAAGACTTTGACCTATGGCAGACCTTTCTGAATTTGAAGACATTCGTCCATACAGCGATGAAGAGGCAGTTGACGCGTTGCACAGGATTTCCCGCCATCCGTCTTTACCGATGATTTCCAAATACCTTTTCCCCAATGAAAGCGTGGACTCAATGGCCAAGCTTCTGCGGAGTATGAGGAGTATCGACGAATTCCAGGCCACGGTGATGGTGAATGTCATCCACGCCGTCCTGGCCCGGACTTCCGAAGGCTACACGGTAAGCGGAATGCATAATCTCAAGAGCGTAGGCGGCAAGGTGCTTGCGGTTTCCAACCACCGCGACATCGTGCTCGATCCTGCCCTGATCCTTTATGCTATGCACGCCGAGGGCCTGCCTTTCGCAGAGCTCTGCGTGGGCAGCAACCTGCTCCAGAACAAGCTCATTGAGGACCTGATGAAGTCCAACCGTATGATCAAGGTCATACGCGGAATCAGCGCCCGCCAGATGTATCTGAATTCCCAGACCCTCTCCAAGTACATACGCCAGTCCATCACTACCGGCACTTCTTCCATCTGGATAGCCCAGAAAGAGGGCAGGACCAAGAACGGCCTGGACAAGACCGAACAGGGACTGCTGAAGATGTTCGATATGAGCGGAGATAAGAGCTTCGAAGAAAACTTCAAGGAGCTCAACATCGTGCCCCTGAGCATCTCATACGAATATGAGCCTTGCGACTACCGCAAAGCCCGTGAGCTGCTGCTTACCAGGGAAGGGCCCTATGTCAAGAAGCGCACGGAAGACCTGCACAGCATCCTGACCGGCATCGGGCAGCGCAAAGGCCATATCCACCTGTGCGTCGGCGAGCCTATTTCCGCAGAAGAGATAAGCCTGGCGGCCGCCCAGAACGGCAACGACCGCTACCAGTGCCTGCGCGGCATCCTGGACGAGCGCATCCGCGGCGGCTACAAGCTCTGGAAGACAAACTACATAGGCTACGACCTTATGCACGGCTCCAGCGAGTTTCTTGGCGTGAAATACCTGCCGCAGGATCTCGAAGACTTCAAGGCCTACACGGAGCACAAGCTGTCCAAAATAGAAAGGCGCCTCGACAGAGACGCCCTTCGGGATATTTTCTGGCATATCTACGGGAATCCCGTAGAAAACTCTAAAATGCAATAGCGAGGCCCACGGTCGCGTTCGTGATTCCACGGCTGACAGGCAGGAACTGCGGTGTCATATCGAAGTAGATGGAATCGAGGGCGAGGAAGAGGTTGATTCCGGGGATGCGGACGTTGAGAGCCGCACCGAAGTCAAATCCGAAATTATTGTAAGCTCCTGATATGGCGATGCTTATAGGACGCACGGGAGTGATGTCCACTCCGAGCCGCGCTTCCTTGAAGTACTTCTGGTAAGTACCGAGCAGGCCGACGCTCAGGCGGTCATAGAAGGGCATACGATACTTGGCGCTCAGATGGATATTGTAGTTGAGCATTCTTGTCTCATTCGAGGGATCGGCGACCTGAAGTTCAAGCGCATCCTCGACTACGTCGATCTTCTTGTTGCTGTATTCGATTTTGCCGTTGACCGCGGAGTTCCACTTGATGAAGCCGAGATCCAGGGCGGACAGGCCGAGAGTCAGGCCTTCGACCGGCTCCACGGTGACGCCCAGGTCAAGTCCGAAACCGACGCCTGCAAGTCCCACTTTATTGAACTGGAAGGAAGAGAAATCATACAGATTCTTTCCGCCGACGTTCTGAGTCCCTATCTTGAAGAGTGTGGAGGATAAAAGGAGCTTTGCATCGGCAGAGCCGTAAAAGTTGTCGCCATCCGAGGACGTAAGGTGGAAAGAATTGAAATCAAGAGCGCCGCCGGCGACTCCCAGAAGCAATTTGGCGGTACCGCCGACAGTCACCATATCGCCTATTTTGTGCGCATAGCCGGCCGCTACTTCAACAAAGCTGGAAGTACTGACGTTCATATTCTGGAACGCCCAAGTGCCTATTTTGGTCTTGAGGCCAGTATACAAACCGTCCTTGGCTGCTGCGAAAACGTCCTTGGAAGCGTAAAAGTAATTGTCAGACTTGAGATTGACTTCCACATTGAAACGCCCTTTCTCTCCCTGATGTCCGAAAGAGAGGATGTTGACGCTCGCCTGGGGCAGGATAATATTGTCCTTGGCGAATTTTGAAAGAAAAGTATCAGTGGAAATGGCATCATCAAGGCCCCACACAAGCCCGTCGACAGTAGGGTAGAGGAGAGATGATGCGCCAAGGTTGCTCAGCAAGGATGCCGAGGTATTGCCAAGGCCCAAGGCGAAGAAGGTGTAGGGCTTTTCGTCGAATTCAGCAGCAGGGTTTATCCTGTAGCTGTACACATTGTGGTCGAGAAAGAATGAAGTCTTCGACTCCTGTGCGGAGGCGATAAAGCCGAAGCAGAGCAGGAAGACAGGCAGTATAAGTTTTTTCATAACAGGTCAGAAACGCTTATTTGAGAATTTTGATTTTGTCGGTGTGAATCTTGATAGTATGTGCGGGATTCAGCACCAGGATTCCATCATATGCAGGCTCGAGGGTCACGTCAAGCACCACGTCGAATTCGCTGCCGTCAAGAGCGGCAGTATCGCAGGTCACGTCAAGGACGGATTCGAAATCGGTGCCTTTGGAAGGAGTGCCGGGTTCGAGCTTCTTGTCGAGCTTGCCGGAGAGCTTACCGGTTGCAGTCCTGGCTTCAGCGCCGATCTCGAGGCGGAAAGGCAGATAGTTGGTGCCGGTGAAATTCACCTTGAATTCGGTCTTGCCAAGGTCTCCGATATAGTCTTTAAGATTGAATTTGAGCGAG
Organism: uncultured Bacteroidales bacterium; assembly: GCA_900318565.1. Taxonomy (GTDB): domain Bacteria; phylum Bacteroidota; class Bacteroidia; order Bacteroidales; family UBA932; genus Cryptobacteroides. The sequence continues at coordinate 5,868 of ONLD01000023.1, read as the reverse complement.
TTGAAGGGAATCTGAAGATGAATCGCCTTCTTGGCGGTGAAGGCGGCCTGGGCCACGAAAGCGGCCTTCGCGACATACTTTGAGGGGACGGCGAGAGTCGATGCGCTGCCGTATGCGGCCTTGGTCGCGGGCTCGAGGGCTATGTCGCTGACGGATAAGCCGTTATCGATACCGAGGACGAGAATGTCGGCAAGTTCCTTAGGGAGCACGGCATAGACTTCGCCGGGAGCGGCCGGGTCGTTGATATCTTTTGAAAAGACAATGTCAACTTCGGATGCTGCGGGGATTTCGACGACCGGGAGCTTGATGGCCGGCTTGCCGTCCACTGAGACCTTTGCGCTGAGGGCGGCGGGCTTGGGAGACGGGTTGGAGATGCTAATCTTGATACCGGGATTGGCGATTTCACCGCCGCTTGATTTATGGAAAATGTCCGGCGCGGTCACCATATCGACATCCAGAGTACCGTCGAATACGACCGGAGCGTCTGGAGTCACAGGAGCCGGGGCGATTATTTCCTTGGAAGGCAATTCGATACGGAAGTCTCCGTTTGCGTCCTTGCTTATTCCGGCTTCTTCTTTGAAACCAAGCAGAGAATCGGAATTGAGTTCGCTGTTCTTGTTGACCTCGATGGTGGCTGTGACCTTGGCGTCATCCAGGTTATAATTGGAATTGACACAGGATGCGGACATCAGCGCAAGGACCGCAATAGCCAAAGGAGTGAATGTGAACTTCTTCATAATAATGCAAATTTTTACAAAAATAATAAAAAAAGTGTTATAACCAACTGTTTGGCTAATTTTGCGCTTTTGTTATACAATTTATATTATGTTAACTAATCTGTATCTTTGCCCTTCCCTGCGAGCATAAGCAAAAAATTTGTATATTTGCATCCTATGAGCAGAAAAGGCAAACTCGATATCGTTCTGGAAAACGTTGTGATTGAGAACGTTGCGGCTGAAGGTAAAGCTATTGCGCACGTGCGGCTCGACTCCGATGAGCCCGATGGCGAAGGCCGCGTGCTGTTCGTTGAGTTCGCAGTACCCGGCGACGTCGTGGACGTACGCGTGACCAGAAAAAAGAAGAGTTTCCTCGAGGGCCGCATCATCAGAATCAAGAAGCCCTCAAAGGACCGTCTGGAGCCATTCTGCAGCCATTTCGGCATTTGCGGCGGCTGCCGGTGGCAGCCTCTTCCCTACGAAATCCAGCTTCGCGCAAAACAGCGGCAGGTCTATGACCAGCTGACCCGCATCGGGCATCTGCAAGTGCCTCAGTTTGAGCCTATTATCGGCTCGAAAAAGACCATCGGCTACCGTAACAAGCTGGAATACAGCGCCTCCAACAAACGCTGGATTCTGGATTCCGAGAATCCAGAAGCTCTCAGCGAAAAAGAGATGCAGGGTCTTGGCTTCCACGTGGGCAAATTCTTCGACAAGGTGCTCGATATCGACCATTGCTACCTTCAGGAAGAGCCTTCCAATGAACTGAGGCTGTTCATAAAGGACTATGCCATACGCAACGACCTGACTTTCTATGACATACGCCGGAATTGCGGCCTTCTGCGCAATATGTTCGTGCGTACGGCCTGCGATGGCCAGGCTATGCTGACCATCTGCTTCGGCGAGGACTCCCCGGCCATAAAACCTATGCTGGATGCTATCAGGCAGCGTTTTCCCGACCTGACGTCCCTGTACTACGTGATCAACACAAAGGGCAACGACAGCATTTCCGACCAGGAATGCATACTGCACAGCGGCGCCCCGGCCCTGTACGAGCGTATGGAGGGGCTGCGTTTCCGCATCGGTCCGAAATCTTTCTATCAGACCAATACCGCACAGGCGCTGCAGCTCTACGCCAAGGCCCGTGATTTCGCCGGCCTGGACGGCTCGCAGACGGTTTATGACCTCTACACCGGCACCGGCACCATCGCGCAGTTCGTCAGCGGGGCCGCTAAAAAGGTGGTCGGCATCGAATATGTCCCCGAGGCCATCGAAGACGCCCGTGCGAACGCCGCGGCAAACGGCATTACGAACTGTGAATTCTTCGCAGGCGATATGAAGGACGTGCTGACCGACGGTTTCATCCGCACGCACGGCCGCCCGGACGTGATGATAGTGGACCCGCCCCGCGCCGGTATGCACCCGGACGTGGTGGCCACGATACTGCGGGCTCTCCCCTCACGCATCGTTTATGTGTCCTGCAACCCCGCCTCGCAGGCCAGGGATATTTCGCTTATGGCGGACAAGTACAGAATCACAGCCGTGCAGCCTGTGGATATGTTCCCCCACACCCAGCACGTTGAGAATATTTGTAAATTGGAATTATGCTGACAGATTTGTTGTGGCTGGCAGCCGGCCTGCTGACGATTGTTTTCGGCGCGGATTTTCTTGTGGACGGCGCCTCGGCCATTGCCAGAAAGCTTAAAATCAGTGAATTTGTAATCGGTTTGACCATAGTCGGCTTCGGCACCTCCTGCCCGGAACTCGTGGTGAGCGTCACCGGCGCGATTGCCGGCAACTCCGACATTTCCATAGGCAATGTCCTGGGATCCAACATCTTCAATACCTTGCTCATACTCGGCCTGACCGCGTTGATTATGCCGATTTCGGTCACGAAATCCAACAAGCAACGGGATATTCCCATCACCCTCGTCGTGACCTTCATCCTCATATTCTGCGGGATGAGCAAAACCCTTTTCGGCATAGGCGAAACCGATGGTCTTTCGAGAATTGAAGGCATTGTGTTTCTTGCTCTTTTTGCCGCTTACCTATATCTTTGCTTCAAGACTGATGAAGGCCTTGCGGAAGATGGAGAAGCGCCTAAGGATATGAGCACTTTCAAGGCCATACTGCTGACTCTCGCAGGCCTCGCGGGCCTCGTCTTCGGAGGCCAGTGGTTCGTGGATTCCGCCGTCAACGTGGCGCATCGCCTCGGCGTCAGCGACAAATTCATCGCGGTGACCCTGCTCGCGGGCGGCACTTCCCTGCCGGAGCTCGCCGCGTGCGTGGTGGCGGCATTCAAGAAGAAAGGCCAGCTCGCCCTCGGCAACATCCTGGGCTCCAACATTTTCAATATCCTGCTTATACTTGGGATTTCCGCCACGGTACACCCTGTCGCATTCAGCGGCATTACCCTGGTCGACGTCCTCGCCCTGGCCGTCAGCATAGTGCTCGTCTGGCTCAGCAGTTATACATTCAAGCGCGACAGCGTGGACCGTTTCGACGGTGCGCTGATGGTGCTCGCGTTTGCAGCCTACTATGTTTGGTTATTTATAAAACTCTGATATGCAATTGCTTAAGTTTAAACCTACAGCCTATCGCCTTGAAAATGTCAAGACGGGCAGACAGTTTGAAGATGCGGGTTGGGCCCTCGGAGACCCCGAAAGCGCCGAGCCGTCGCTCATCCGCGCCGTGTACGATAATGTGCAGTTCACTCCCAGGCCGGACCTTAAGGGCTTGTACCGTTATGCCGAATGGATGCCGGTCAAGCGGGTGCTCAAGCATTCCTGCGCTCCGGTGACCTATAAATCGAAGGGGCTGGCAAAATTCCTGGGCCTCAGCAACTTGTATATCACATTCTCCGGCTACAACCCCAAAATCGGGGCAAAGATGATGACCTGCTCCTTCAAGGAGACCGAGGCTTTTTCCGTCTGCGCCAGGATAGACCGCAAAGAGAAGCGTACGCTCATAGTGCAGTCGGCCGGCAACACCGCCCGCGCCTTCGCCCAAGTGTGCTCGGACAACGACATCCCCGTGGTGATCTGCATACCGGAGGACAACAAGCACGACCTTTGGTTCCACAGGAAGCTCAACAAATGCGTCAAAGTGGTGGCTGCGCCCCACGGCTGCGACTACTACGACGCCATCACGCTTGGCGAGAAGCTCGCCCAGGACCCTCGCTATTACCTCGAGGGCGGAGCCAAGAACATCGCCCGCAGGGACGGAATGGGTACGACGATACTCAGTTTCGTGGAAAAAGCCGGCAGAATTCCCGACGCCTATTTCCAGGCAGTCGGCTCCGGGACCGGCGCAATCGCGGCTTGGGAGAACGCCGGGAGGCTTGCAGCCGACGGCCGCTTCGGCGAGAACAAGATGCGTGTTTACGTGGCGCAGAACACCCCTTTTACCCTTCTGTATGATTCCTGGAAGGCTCATTCACGGCAGCTCGCCGACATCACTCCAGAGCTCGGACGCCGCCAGGCCGAGGTCATTCTGGCCAAGGTGCTTTCAAACCGCAAACCGCCGTACAGCATCGCCGGCGGCCTGTTCGACGTGCTTAGCAGCAGCGGCGGCGACGTATTTCTCGCTTCCAACGACGACATTATGTACTGGCTCCTGCAATTCCGCAACCTGGAAGGATACGACCTGCTTCCCGCGGCCTGCGTTGCCGTGGCGTCGCTCGCCCAGGCAGTGGAGAGGAATATGGTCGCAAAAGATGAACTGATAATGCTCAACTGCACCGGCGGCGGAACCCTTGCCTCTATGGGACGCGGCTACGTGCTCAAGGAGCCCGATCTGGTGCTGAGCCCGGACCTGCCCTCGGAGGAAATCATCGCGAAGGTCTCTTCCCTCTTCTAGAAATTGATTGCTGCGCTGATATTCAGCGCCAAATAGGACGCGTTGTTGAATTCGATGCTGCTGTGCGGCACCCACGAGCCCGTATCCGGATCTTTTATGAGGTCGTGGTCGGTCGTGTACTGGATGCTCAGCAGCAGGTCCACGCTGATGTCGCGGTACACCGCAAGGCGGTAGCCGGCTCCGGCGTGCACCCGGAAGCAGGTCTCCTTCAGAGTTTTGGTCGGGAAGTTGAGCGCGGCTCCGGCGTGACATACCAGCCCGTCAGAGTGCAGTCCTGCGGGACAGTAGCGCGCCCGCAGTTCCACCGGCACCATCCATCTCCGGGCCCAGACGCCCAGAAGGCCGGAATACACGGAGAGGTTCACGCTGCGTGTCAGGTCCAGTCCTACGTTTGCCAGAACCGAGCCGTTGCTGAAATAGCGCCACTGGTCTTCGTGCTCCACAATCCGGTATCCCTCGCTGCAGATGAAACTGTAGTCGCAGTGCCGCAGGAACGAACCCGTATATCCCCACTCGAGGCCGTAGCTTAAACGAGGAGTCCGGGCTTGCAGGCACAGGGCACACAAGGCAAGTGTCAGTATTAGAAGCGTACGTTTCATTAGAATCTGTATAAAATGCCCAGCTGTGGATAAAGCGATTGAATGAAGCCGTTGTTGTAGATGCTCAGGTTGGAAGAGTCTTTGAACCGCTCGTTTGCACGCAGGTGCAGCCCGGCTTCGGCTGTCCAGGAAAGGTTGAGCACGACCGCGCCCGGGAACTCGAAGCGCATCCCGAAATCACCGCTCAGAGCGAATACGAAGCCTTGATTATCAGCCACGAGGGCACTCAGGTCGACTCCCCTGCCCTTGTCGTGGTCGTGTACGTACCCCGCCGACAATCCGGGCCCGGCATAGAGGGTAAGGTTCCATTCTCCAGTATCCTTGCGGTAGAAAACGTACTGCCTGGAGAAGTTGGCCTTGTAGCCGGGGAAAGAGCAGCGGCTCGTCACGACGCCGTAGATATCGACGTAGGCGGCGGCCGTGTTGAATGCGCCGTTCTTTTCGGCACCCTGCCAGAGTACGCCGACACCTTTGGGCGAACTGAAGAGGCCGACCTCCTGCGATGCGGCTTTAGCGGGGAGCAGCAAGGCGCAGATCAACAATGCCAGAAGGGCTGTATGAGGCTTGCGGTACACTCTACGAAGGTAATCAAATCTTTGATTATATCCAATAAAAAGCTTATATTCGCAGATGCAACAAAGCCTATATCGTATGCCTGTAGAAATTACAAAAGTCCAAAACCGCAAGCAACTGCG
>ONLD01000024.1 GCA_900318565.1 uncultured Bacteroidales bacterium | reverse complement strand
ACGGTCGTTCAGCGGGTGTCTCTGGCACCCCGAAACGGGCTATTGTTGTTGTAATGAATTGAAAATTATATAGTTTTTAAATTTTTAACGAAGTATTGTGTTGATAATCATAATCATAATCATTATCATATCCTCGATACTCGACGGCCATGCCTCCGACCTTTATACATGGTTGGTGGCATGGCTGTCGACAACTTCTCAGCTCGCGATTTTATTAGAGTTCTGAAGTCCGGGGTATTTTTTCAAGTAGACTCCTCGACCGGTCTTCTCAATGACTTTTCCATTGAGCTTCCCAAGGAATTCGTAGTAGGATGTTTTTCCTATGCCATTCTCTTGCGCTTTAAGAAATCCTTCCTTCGCCGTAAAAACGTCAGGAAGTTCGTTAAGCAGCCGCATTTCCTTTTTCGACATGAGTGCCGGCTGGATTTCTTCAGCCATCGCCGTAGAGACTCGAAAAAAATAGTCAGCAAGGACGGTCGCACGTATCGCACTTTCAGGTGAGACGATGTGTTCCGTATTCTTTTCATCGGAATCGACATCCCAAAGAATCTGAAGAAGAAGTGAAAACTTCAATGCGTACACTTGGATCTTTCGGAAGACCCCTATCTGGAGGTCACTCCCGTTTTTTTCGAGTTCCATTTCTTTCTCATTCTGCCACGCCTGCAGCATGGTTTTCGCATCAGGGGCCAGCTCATACGTGCCGTGCCACTCTGTCGCTTCGAGAAATGTTCTTACCATAGACGAGTATTTTTCATCGATATCTTCGGTTTCCATCTTACCTTCGAGTTTCCATAGTTTCGGCGTGTAACCGTTTCGAACCACCAAGAGAAATCGATCGAAGAGACCACTATCCATTCTATCTCCTCGGAATGCGCGTATAAATCTATCGGGCTGAATTCCTCCAATGAGGCTGACGAACGGGGCGTCTATAAAAAAAACTTCGTCTTTCGTGGCTCTGTCGATTTCAAGACTTGCTCCCGAAAAAAGAGAAAGATATAAGTCCGAATCCTTCTCAGTGTACCGCCCTGATTGCTTGAGGAGGTCCATCAGCTCATCTCGACGAAGTCCTATGCTTTCCGGACAGCGACCTATTTGCTTCAGTATCGCCTCGTCCGTCGCATTTGACATGATATATCTCCTGGGAAAAGCCGGAGGCACGAGATCTTTCTCTCCTATCGCCAGAGCCTCCTCGTATTCTTTTTTCTCTCGGATGTATGATGCATAAGCATCTCGGTCAAGTTCGACTAGTGGGCGTGCGGCCCAATTGATAGGGCGAGTCTTATCCTCGCCTTTCGGACCTACGAAGGCGACATACAAATTTGTAAACGTCGAGCCAAGGTGCGTGAGCAGACACGCGCTCTTGCCGACCAAGACGCTAATAACAAAGAGAATGGCCATCAAAGTGTATCCGATGGGAAACAAGCGAGTCCGGTAAAGTTCGCGAGCAATCTTTGCTATAAATGTCGGAAAGAGATTTATCGGGAATCCGTCCTTGTCCGTTGTTTCGACAATCGCGTCAGAACTCGAGACGGCATTGGAGTCATTCTTTTCGATAGTCTCGTGAGTATGGGCGGACGGGGCGTCATCGTGCAAGTCGACGCTTTCGGTGACGTCCGCATCACGTTCACCCCCGCTAGTTGCATGGCTCTGCGGCGAGCAGAACTCTTCAGGGATATCCTCATCGGTCGAATCCATAACGTTCGCTATCGATACGGGCAGCGGCGAGTCGACATGCATAGCAGCACTATCGTCAAGAATCACAGTGTGAGAATCTGAGGTGGCGGGCTGATGGTCGTCCTTCTCCCATGGCTCGACCTCGGACAAAGCTTCCTGGAAATCAGAAAAAGACTGATATTTTCCGGTAATATTTTCCATATAAAATATAGGTATAATGCCGGATTCTTCGTATCTTTGTCGCGGAAATGATAAGCACGCGGAATCCGGCGTGATGAAACTATTAAGCCTGCCCTTCGGCGGGCTTCTTTTCTTTTTTCCACGCGTTGGCGGCGGACCTAGCCTTAGCGACGTCGAAGACGATGTTCCGGCCGATATGGCTTATTATCGCGCCGTCGAGGACTCCCTCGCGCCTCATTGTGGCTATCTGTGAAGGAGAACAAGCAAGAGCATCGGCCAGGGCCGAGATGCCTATAGCCTGTCTAGGTGTCATGGTCGCGTGTGCACCATCGGATGAGGCTCCGGCGAACCTGGCCAAAGCCACGAAGTCGCTGCCCTGCATGTCTATCAGGCGACGAGAAAGAAGAAGGTGAATATCTATATCCATATTTAATTTTTTTGCAAATATACTAAAGATATTCTAATTCGCAAGTTTTTTGGATATTTTTATATTCACATCAAATCATTTAAACCTTATTTATCATTATCTAATAGCATTAGTATTGCTATTCTAGATTATTTTAATATCTTTGTGCTGAGTTTTCCACATTATGAATAAAACACCTCAGCAAGTTATTGATGACATTATTGCAGATTGGAAGTCATCTCAAATCTCTTTCGAAGAAGCTTCGCGAAGATTGAACTATTCCTCCAAACAGTCTCTTTCAACCTTGTTTTATAGACTTAAGAAAAACAACGAGTATTTTACCTTAAAGCTAGCAGCGAAATTCGGGAACGAATTTAATTACGACCCTGAATTTTTAATGAGTGGATTAGGGAGACTGAATAATTCCTACACTTTGGGACAAAGTGAAATTGATCAATTACAGTTCTTAAAGACTAAGTATACGGCAATGCTTAACGTTGCGTCTTTTCTGATAAAAAGCTCAAATGATAATCTTATTAATAAAGCCTGGGAGTCTATATGCAGAGAAGACGAATCAAGCTTCAAAACGGCCTTAGTAGGTATTTTTCATGAAAGAGGCATAATGATTAATGAAGGCGATATACAACACCTTGCTGCTCATATTGCATGTATAAAAGACATAAACCAATTTATCCAAGAGTTTGGCTACTTAGATGCACCTTCAATGAATGGTTCATCTTTTCCTTTTGGTATTACCACTCTTGATCATGAGTCTGATTCAGGCAATACATAACTTAAAAATAACTCCTTCAGCTCCATGAATTGAAAAACGTGAACGATTACGAACAAACATCGAACAATGAAATCGGCCTTCCGCTTCAACGGAAGGCCGATTTCAGATAATTAGTTCGCTAGTTCGCATAGTTCGGTAAAAAACAACTCTGTTGGCACGGTCTAAGAGAGCATCTCAAAATTGCAGTCATCTGTAGTTCTATGGAAGATAACTATCCCAAAACCAACACTTTTGTCCCATACAATGTCCCATAAAAACAGAAAACCGTCCCGTAGATACCTACAGGGCGGTTTTCTGCGGAGGCGGAGGGATTCGAACCCCCGGAACGTTGCCGTTCAACAGTTTTCAAGACTGCCGCCATCGACCACTCGGCCACACCTCCAAAAGGATTGCAAATTTATATATTTTCCGGGAGTTCTGCAAAAATTGTATCCGCAAATCCAACCGGTTCTATTTTGAGAGCGCTTCGCGTGCGGAATCTATCAGGGGGGAGCAATATGCCACGAATTCGTCCCAGAGATAATAGCCCGGCGCCACGCTCTTCAGCGGCAGTTCCACAGGCTCCTCGTTGAGCAGCATCAGAAGCAGCAGAGGATCCGTAGCGCCCCTGCCGAAGAGCACCAGCTGCAGATTGGATGCCATAGGGATACGGGACACATCCCACACTTTCCAGGCATCCGCCGGGTCTTCGATTTCCGACGTCCAGCCCTCAAGGCCCAGCATAGCGAACATCGCCATCATACAGCCGTCGTGCCCGAAGCGCAGGCGCACTCTTACGTCTGAAGCCAGGTCTTCGCGCGTCCGGGACAGGATATCGCCCCACACCGACTCTGACAGATAGCATCCCCTGCCGTTGCTGCCGGGATAAAGGCTCTTCGCCACATAGAACGAGTAATTGTCCATACGCCCGAGAAGGTCGAGGTCTTCCGCCGTGAAAAGGTCGAAGAAACTCATCCCCTTAAGAGGGATGCTCGGCATATTGAGCGCTACCTGGTAGAAGTCAAACTCAAACTCGAACGGGTCGCAAAGCCCTTCCACATAGCCGGGGACGGTAAAAAGCCGCCCGCAGAAGGCTTTCCAGTCCACTGCACCGTGGAAATAGCCGAAGAAATCGTCCCACCAGGGAGAGCCGGTATATTTCCACTTAAGGTCTTCGGCGGTGATGCGCGGATTCTCGGGCGAATGCTGATTGATGGCTCCCATCAACTTGCGTGAAGCGTCCGTGCCGATACTCAAGTCAGGACGCAGGCTCACGAGTGTCTGGGTGAAATTGAGCATAGAGAGCATCGTGCGCTCGAGATTGGTGGAATTAGCCTCAACCCTGGCGCCCTCATCGAAAAGCCCGGGGAAACGGGCTACCATCCGTCCGGCTATCTCCTTTTGCTGCAAAGCGCCAAGCGGGGTAAGCTCACCCATACGCATATCGTATGCCTCTGCCACCTTTTCGAAGCGCTCGAGAGCAGACTGACCGAGCGGAGTAAGGCAGGAGTCGGCAGCACCCCGGCGCAGTACGCGCAGGACAGTCTGATAGAGGCCGGCGTCCGTGATGTAACGCGAGCCGTGCCTGCCGTAATGGCTGAGATACACTGGCCTGTAGCCCTTGGGGGGAGCCGGCAGGTCCTGGAATTCAGCCGGATACAGGCGGTTCACACCCATCATCCAGTCGCTGACCTGCTTGCCGTCAAGCGTACGCTGGGAGGCCATTATCTCATCGGGATGATACGCAGACTCAGGCTGCCGGACACAGCAGGACCAGCATACCGCCAGCAGGAGCACAACTGCGTCAAAACTAAGCCGCCTGGTCCTTCTTCTTATCATCCGCGGCGAAGAATTTCCACTGGAAAAGCACAAGGTAGAACGCGCCCACAGTGACACAGGAGTCAGCAAAATTAAACACGGGGCTGAAGAAAATCACCTCGCCCGCGGCATTGTGGATCAAAGGGAAATAGAACATATCCACCACCTTTCCGAACATAAATGGAGCATAGTCCCAAATCATACCGTAGAACAGGCAGTCGATTATATTGCCGAAAGCTCCGGCAGTAATCAAGGTAAGCCCCACAAGCACCCCGAAGGGCGCTTTCTCTTTCTTAAGGAGCGAAGATATCCACCACACCAGAGCCCCGCAGAGCACGATGCGGAAGAGCGACAGGCAGAACTTCCCCGCCGCGCCGCCAAACTTCATCCCGAAGGCCATACCCTCGTTTTCCACGAAGCACAGCCGGAACCAGTTGCCTATCACCGGAATCTGCTCGCCAAGAGACATATTGGTCTTGACCAGATACTTGATTATCTGATCGATGACCACGAGAATCACACCAAGTATGATCAGTCTCGCACCTTTGGAGACTTTCATTTGCGTCCGGACTTGGCGAGTTTTTCCTTGGCCTCAACGGTAAGCGTGGCGTGCGGAACAAGGCGCAGGCGCTCCTTGGGGATAAGTTTGCCGGTCTCGCGGCAGATGCCGTAGGTCTTGTTCTCTATGCGCACCAGCGCAGCCTCGAGGTTCTGGATGAACTTATACTGACGCTGGGCAAGCTGGCTGGCCTCCTCCTTGGAAAGCTGGTATGCTCCATCATCTTCGACAGTCTTGAACGAGGGCGACGTGTCCTCGATATCGTTGGAGCCGTTGTGCATAATGACGTGTCGGAGAGTGTCATACTCTGCCCTGGCCTTGGCGAGCATATCGTCGATGATAGCTTTGAATTCAGCTAGTTCCTCATCGGAATAACGGGTTTTAACTTCTTCAGCCATAATTATATTCGTTTAAGGTTTATTCTAATTTCAGTGTCTTCCCAGGCAACGCCTGATGCGGTTTCGGGAGCCTCTGAAAGAGGTTTGAGCTCCAGGCTGGCGGACAGAGTCTGGCCGGCGACATACCCGCCCCAGGCGTCAAGAGCCTTGGATATGCTCTCATAGGCCTCGCCGTCGGCATACACTACGGTGTCGATTCTGTCGGTAAGCTCGAAGCCGCTCTCCTTGCGGAGGTTCTGGATAGGATGGATAAGCTCGCGGGCGGCGCCTTCAAGTACGAGCTCGGGCGTCTGCACAATGTCGAGGGCCACAGTGAGGGAGCCTTCTGTGGCGACCAGCCAGCCGGGCATATCCTCGGAGCTGATTTCATAGTCTCCGGGGTGCAGGGCCACGGGACCTGAAGCAAGGCTCATCACGTATTCTTCGGAACGCTCGATCTGCGCAATCTCTTCCTGGCCGAGGGCTGCGAATGCGGCGGCAATCTCTTTCATTTGCTTGCCGTAGCTCTTGCCGAGAGTGCGGAAATTGGGCTTTATCTTCTTGGTAATGATGCCGGTAGTGTCGTGCAGGAACTCTATCTGCTTGACATTCACCTCGGTGAGGAAGATGTCCTGCACCTTCTCGATGTGGGCCTTGACCTCGTCGTCGAGCACGGGCACGAGCACCTTGGCAAGAGGCTTGCGGACATTGATGCCCACCTTCTTGCGGAGCGCCAGCACCATAGAAGAGGCCTTCTGCGCGAAGGTCATACTCTCCTCGAGAGCCTCGTCCACAAGCTCGGAATGATAGACCGGCATAGGTTCGAAATGCACCGACTCGCTGTCGCTCACCAGGTCAAGCCATAGACGTTCCATAAAGAACGGTGCCACAGGGGCTCCCAGCAGGGCCACGCCCTTGAGCACTTCATAAAGAGTCTGGTAGCAGGAGAGCTTGTCGGCACTCATACCTGCGCCCCAGAGGCGCTTCTTGTTGAGACGGATATACCAGTTGCTCAGGTCGTCGCACACGAAATCCTGCACCAGACGGCCTGCGGCAGTGATATCGTAGTCCTCATAAGCATCGACAGTGCGACGCACCAGAGTATTCAGCTTGCTGATGATCCAGCGGTCGAAAAGGGGCCTCTCGGCATAAGGCACTGCGGCCGCCTTAGGGTCGAAACTGTCGAGGTTGGCATACAGGGCGAACACCGAATAGGAGTTGTAGAGCGTGCCGAAGAACTTGCGGCGCACTTCCTCCACGCCCGCCTCGTCAAACTTCAGGTTGTCCCAAGGCTGGGCGTTGGTCATCATATACCAGCGCAGCGCATCCGGGCCGTACTGGTCCATAGCCTTGAACGGATCCACCGCATTGCCGAGGCGCTTGCTCATCTTCTCGCCCTTTTTGTCAAGCACCAGGCCGTTGGAAATCACGCGCTTGAAGGCGGGCGTGCCGCTGACCATAGTATGGATGGCGTGCAAGGTGTAGAACCACCCGCGGGTCTGGTCCACGCCTTCGGCGATGAAGTCGGCCGTGCAGCCGAAATCAGGTGTGCGGAGGCCGCGCAGGCCGGTCTGGGCGTAAGGCATAGCGCCGGAATCGAACCACACGTCGATGAGGTCGGTCTCCCTCTTCATCTTGCGGCCGGAGGGCGAGACGAGGAAGATGTTGTCCACGTAAGGGCGGTGCAGGTCGATGCGGTCGTAGTTTTCCTTGCTCATATCGGCAGGGTCGAAGCCCGCGTCCCTGAAAGGATTCGAGGGCATAAAGCCGGCGGCCACGGCCTTGTCGATTTCGGCATACAGCTCGGCCACGCTGCCTATGCAGACTTCCTCCTTGCCGTCTTCGGTGCGCCATACGGGCAGCGGGGTGCCCCAGTAGCGGCTGCGGCTGAGGTTCCAGTCCTGGATGTTCTCCAGCCACTTGCCGAAGCGGCCGGTGCCGGTGGATTCGGGCTTCCAGGAAATGGTGTCGTTGAGCGCCATCATCTGCTCGCGCACGGCGGTGGTACGGATGAACCAGCTGTCCAGCGGATAATAGAGCACCGGCTTGTCGGTGCGCCAGCAGTGCGGGTACGTATGGACGTGCTTCTCGATGCGGAAGGCCTTGCCGGCGGCTTTCAGCATCACGCAGATGTCCACATCGAGCGTGGGGGCGTCGGGAGCAAGGGAGGCGTCGTACGCGTTTTTCACGTAGCGGCCGGCCCACTGGGCATAATCGGGGCTCACGTGGCTGGCGGCATACGCCGGATCGAGGTCCTCGACGCGGCAGAAGCGGCCCTTGAGGTCCACCTGGGCCTGCAGGTCGCCATTCCGGTCAAGCACCTGCATAGGAGGCACGCCGGCGGCCCGTGCCACCTTGGCGTCATCGGCTCCGAAGGTCGGAGCGATGTGGACTATGCCGGTACCGTCTTCCGTGGTCACGTAGTCGCCGGGAATCACGCGGAATGCGTCTCCGTCGGGCTTGAACCAGGGAATCAGCTGCTCGTAGCGCATACCCACGAGCTCGCTTCCCTTCACGCTGCCGGGCAGCACTTCATAAGCCACCTTGTCGCTGAACCAGGAGCCGACAAGGGCCTGGGCGAGGATGTAGGTGGCGGGGGCGCCGGTGTACGGGTTGGTGCTGCGCACGCGGACGTAGTCGATGCCCGGGCCCACGCAGAGCGCCGTATTGGACGGCAGGGTCCAGGGCGTGGTCGTCCAGGCGAGGAAATAGAGGTCATCCTCCCCCACCACCTTGAACTGGGCGCAGACCGTGGTGTCCTTGACATCGCGGTAGCAGCCGGGCTGGTTGAGCTCGTGCGTGCTCAAGCCCGTGCCGGCGGCGGGGCTGTACGGCTGTATGGACTTGCCCTTATAGAGCAGGCCCTTGCCGTAGATATCCTTGAGGAGGTACCAGAGGGTCTCGATATAGCGGTTGTCGTAGGTGATGTACGGGTCATCCATATCCACCCAGTAGCCGATGCGTTCGGTCAGGTTACGCCACTCGGCAGTGTATTTCATCACCTCGCGGCGGCAGGCGGCGTTGTATTCTTCGACGCTGATCTTGCTGCCTATGTCTTCCTTGGTGATGCCGAGTTTCTTTTCCACTCCAAGCTCCACCGGCAGTCCGTGGGTGTCCCAGCCGGCACGACGGCGCACCTTGAAGCCGCTCTGCGTCTTGTAACGGCAGATGGCGTCCTTGATGCTGCGGGCCATCACGTGGTGGATGCCGGGCATTCCGTTGGCGCTGGGAGGGCCTTCGAAGAAGATAAATTCGGGCGCTCCTTCACGAAGTTCCAGAGATTTCTCAAACGCTGCGTTCTTCTTCCACCGCTCCAGAATCTCATTCCCCGCGGCCACCAGGTCCAAGCCTTTATATTCTTTGAATGTCATATTTTTTCCTTACTTTTGCATTTGATAATGCGGCGGATGAAGCCGCACAACATTAATCTTGCAAAGATAAGAAATTCATAGCTTTTTAACAATGGCAACATTTGATATTATACTTCTCGCCATCTTCCTTCCCGGAATCATCCTCGGGATTGCGAAAGGGCTTGTGACACAGGTAGTATCGCTGGTATCCGTGGTTATAGGGGCCATTCTGGCCAGCCGCTTCGCGCCCAATCTGACCGAGGTTGCGATGCTTCAGTTCGGGACGCAGGAGAAGACGACCTATGTGGTCTGCTTCATCCTGATTTTCCTTGTGTGCGTGCTTGTGATGGCCCTCGTGGGACATCTTGTCACGAAACTTTTCAAGATTGCGACTCTCGGCTGGCTGAACCGCCTGCTTGGCGCCGTGTTCGCCATTTTCACCACCGCGCTGGTGCTCGGACTGCTGCTTTCGGTATTCGAGGGGCTCAACGCGAGCTGGGGCATAGTGGCTCCGGAAAAAATCGGGGACCTGAAAGTATGGCATATCCTCACCGATTTTTCCTCGGCCATTTTCCCTCAGCTGAAACTATTCGTAGGTCAATATATTACTCCTGATACCACCACTGCGCAATGTCTCCTCGTATAATCCTGATTGAAACTTCGACTTCCCTCTGTTCGACCGCTCTGCTGGAGGGAGACCGGATTACCGCCGTAAGGAAGAGCGCTGAGCCTCGCGCACACGCCGCCCTGACGGCGCCGTTCGTGAAGGAAATGCTGGATGAGAGGGGGCTGAAGGTAAGCGACTGCGACGCGGTATGCTTGAGTATGGGCCCCGGCTCGTACACAGGGCTGCGCGTGGGCTCTTCCACGGCCAAGGGGCTGTGCTTCGGAGGCGGGATTCCGCTGCTCGCAGTGGGGACGCTGGACGTGCTGGCCGCGCAGGCCATCGAGGCTGGTCTTCCTGAAGGGTGCAAGTGGATAGTGCCGATGATCGACGCGCGCCGTATGGAGGTATATACGGCACTTTATTCCGCTGCCGGCGAGCGCCTTACGGATATTTCCCCTCTCATCGTCGACTCTCCCGAATCCATTGGCACCGTGTTCGCCTCCGTCGGCAATGAGGAATCCGGCTGCCAGGGTGAGTCCGGAAACCATAGCCACCCTCGGCTTTGTAAGAGGGAGGGGCCCACGGAGTGGGAGGGGTCGCGCAGCGACGTTTCCGGACTCACCCTGGCGGCCGGAGACAAGATTACATTTATCGGAGACGGAGTCAAGAAGTGCGAGGAGGTGCTGGGAGGCGAAGGGCGGATATTCCGGCAGGAGTGCCCTACGGCAGAGGCGATGAAAAAGCCCGCCCTGGCAGAACTCCAGGCCGGGCATTTCCGGGATATCGCTTATTTCGAGCCTTTCTACCTCAAGGACTTCGTAGCCACCGTCGGCAAAAAGCTCTTCTGACAGGGTCCTAGCCCAGATAGGCGCCGTTCTCAAGAAGGTCGGCGCGTACCTTCTGCACATCTACGGCCGAAGGCAGCACACCGTCCTCGAGCGCAATGCGTGCAGCCGAACCGGCAGCCTCGCCCAGAGCCATACAAGTGGACATCACGCGGGTCCCGGCCATAGCTTCGTGATTCATCGAAGAGCAGCGGCCTGCGACGAGCAGCCCCTCCACCTTCTCGGGCACGAGCACACGGTAAGGGATATCGTAAGCGTCTTCCGTGAAAATCATCGTGCAGTCACCGCCTTTCGAATGGTGGATATCGACAGGATATCCCGCCACCACGACGGCGTCGTCGAACTTCTTCATCGCCACGATGTCCTCGGCGGTCAGAATGTACTTGCCCACGATGACGCGGCTCTCGCGGATGCCGGTAAACGGAGAAACTATCTCCATATGGGCATTCTCGAAACCGGGCACAAAGCGGCGCAGGTACTCGTTGATGACCTTTATCTGCTTGTGCGCAGTAATCTCGCAGCGGGTATAGCTCGCAGGCTCCGTGCTGTCCGTGCCGCTCACACGCACCATATTGACCCATATCTCATCCGGTTTCAGGCCGGTAATCAGGATGGTACGGGACACCGGGATGTCCAGCCCGGCTTCCCTCGCCTTGAGTATCTGGCTGCGGAGGCCGACGGTTATGAAATGGCGCCTCGTAAACTGGGAGTGAGGCATATTGTCCATATCGTAGATATCGGGGTGCTGCACGAGGGCGTCACGAAGGGCCTGCACATCCACGCCGCGCATCTGGTACATAAGAGTCGGGGGCTGCATTCCGCCTTCGGCATCGCCTTTATGGCACTCCACACCGGCACGGAAAGCGACGTCGCCGTCGCCGGTGCAGTCAATCACGGACTTCGCCAGGATAGCCTCGCGTCCGCACTTGGACTCGATGAAGACGCCCTTGACCTGCTCGCCGTCCTTGATGACGCCGCAGCAGAAAACGTACATCAGCACTTCGACTCCAACCTCCGCCATCATCTCGGCGCACACGTTCTTGACCTCTTCGCCGTCGACCATAGTGAAGGATTTGTGCAACTTGCACGGATAATGGTCGGTAGCTGCACCGCGGGCCTTGAGCCTGTCTATGAACTTCTGGGGCTCACCCTTTATGATCTGGTTGCCTTTGGGTCCCAGGAAGGCCAGGATAGGAAGGCCTATCGTGAGGTTGCCGCCCAGGAAGCCGCGGCTCTCGAGAAGCATAACTTTGTGGTTGCCTTTGCGGGCGGCGGCATAAGCCGCCATCACACCGGAAGGACCGCCACCGACGACGAGGATGTCAACGCTGGCGCGGACCGGAATCTCCCTTGCGGGTTCAAGGATTTTCATAATACGAATTGTGCTAATTCTTTATATCTTTCGTAGCGTTTGAGATAGAACTCGTGGCGCTGTTTGTCGGGGGTATAGGTAGCGCAGGCCCCGGGGCAGAGCGCATCTTCGGCGGCGAGCACAGAAGGATACAGCCCGGCGGCGACGGCGGCGTGGATGGCGGCGCCCATAGCGCAGGCATCCTTGCAGTCGGAGACCTCGATGGGAGCCCCGAGCACATCGCAGAGCATCTGCATCACGAAGGGGCTCTTCTGGGCGATGCCGCCCACAGCAATCATCTTGTCGATACGGATACCGCCGTCGATATACTGGTCTATGCAGGCCTTGGAGCCGAATGCGGCAGCTTCGACGAGTGCGCGGTAGATTTCTGCGGGACCGCTGGTGATGCGCAGCCCGCTGATGCTGGCCGTCACGATGTTGCTGGGATTGGGAGCCCTGCGGCCGTTGAAGAAATCGGTAGCGAGCGGCAGGCCGCCCCTGAGCTCCAGCTTGGAAGCCTCCTCGGCAAGAGCGGGCAACTCCCTGCCGGTTAGGCGCTTGAACCACGCGAAAATATCTCCGAAAGCGGAGAGCCCGGTCTCATATCCCATATATCCTTCGAGGATGGTGCCTTCGGCCTGCCCGAACAGGCCCTCGATGAAATGGCCTTTCATTTCCTCGAGCGGCATAACCGCCATATAGCAGGCGGACGTACCGAGGTTGAGCACGGCGGCCCCGGGACGCACGCCGGCGCCAACGGCACCCGAATGTGCATCACAGTTGCCGACGCCCACTACCACGGAAGTGCTCAGGCCAAGCTTCTCCGCCCATTCGGGACAGAGCGTGCCGGCCGCTTCGGAGCAGGCGTAATTGGTATGCGGCACCGCGCGCAGCATAGGTATCATCAGAGGGTCTATCTCCTCGAAGAAACTCTCGGGAGGATAACCGCCCCAGTCCTTGTTCCAGAGCTGCTTCGCGGCGGGGATGCAATGGCCCCACTTCATATCGGCAAAACTCCGGCATCCGGTCAGCAGGTTCGTGATGAAGTCGCATTCGTCGATGAATCCGCCGGCCGCCACGCGCACTTCGGGATTGGTGCGAAGCACGTGCAGGACCTTGGCCCAGGTGCACTCGGCGGAATAGTGGTTGCCGCTCTGGCAGATGTAGTTGGGCGTGTAGCGGGCGCCGGCTGCCGTGAATTCCTCAGCCTCGGCGGTGCCTGTATGGTCTTTCCAGAGGATGAACATAGCGTCCGGCTCCTCCGCGAATGCAGGCTGCAAAGAAAGCGGCATACCGCAGGCGTCGGTAAAACACACTGTGCTGCCTGTGGTATCCACGGCTATGGCCTTGATTGCGGCAGGCTCCGGACAGGCCGCCACGACTTCCCGCAGCACGCTCTCAAGGCATTCTATATAGTCCGACGGGTGCTGGCGGAACTGCTGGGACATAGCGTCGCACCAGCGGCCGGTGACCCAACGCCTGTAAGGGCTGGTCGAGGAAGCGAGGATACGGCCGTCGGAGGCGTCCACGAGGACTGCGCGGGCCGAATCGGTGCCGTAGTCGATGCCTATGGTGTAGAGGCTCATTTTAGGATACGCTTAAGTTCGTTCTCAAGTGCATTTTCGCCTGCAAGGGAGGCGGAGGAGAATTCTCCGTCCACGAGCAGGAAGGAAGCGGGGACTGCGCTCACGTTGTACAGCGCCAAGGAGCCGGAAGCCCAGCCGCGGCCGTCGTTGACGTTGATCCAGGGCAGCTGCTGGGCCTTCACGACGGCGGCCCAGGCCGACTTGTCGGGGTTCACGTCCACGGCGTAGATTTCAAAGCCCTTGTCGTGCCAGCGCTTCCACTGCGGAAGGAGGCGGTCAAGGTTGAACATTTTGTGCGTAGCGTCCGCGGAATCCCAGAAGTGCAGCAGCACTACCTTTGCAGGGACCTGCGAGAGGCTTACGCGCTGCCCCTTTGTATCGGGAAGGCTGAGCTCGGGATAGCTCTGCACGCCTGCCTTGTCCACCAGGTTCTGCATCTGCAGGGCGTTCTCGCGGCGCTGCGTCTCCTTCTCGAGGGCCGCCACGTAGCGGGAATCGGGATACACGGTCTTCAGAGTGTCGCAGACCTTGCGGAAGAGTATTGCGTCCGTGAACTGGCTGAACACGGGAGAATATGCGTCAAGCTGCTCGAAGAGCACCGGCACGACGGTCAGGGATGTCGGGTGGTCCATCACGTAGCGCAGGTCGGCGCGGTAGTGGTCCACATAGATGCGGGACAGCTCCTTGGGGTCGGCAGCGGCGTCCATTGCGGCCTGGAAAGCCGCATAGGCACGCTCGTTACCGCGAAGGGCCTCCGATTCAGGGGAGCCCGTGACTTCGTAATTGCCGAGGGTGTCGGTCTTTACGCTGACGCGGTCGCCTGCCTGAAGCAGCAGGGATGCGATTTTGGTATCCTTGTAGTAGAGATACACGAATTCGGGCTGCCCCTTCCCGACTTCGATGCTGTAGCGCATACGCCCGGCGGCGTCGGTCTTCACCGTATCGAGCACCTTGTAGGAGTTCAGGTCCAGCAGGCGCACTTCCACGGGAGCCCCTGGAGCCTGGGCCACGGTACACTCCACGCTCGCCTTCGGAGCGCAGGAAGCGAGCAGCAGGGCTGCCGGCAGAAGAAATCTAAAGCTTCTCATACTCGGCAAGTATAGAAGCAGCGATCTCAGCCTGGCGCTCGGGCGTCACCGAGGGCCTCTGCTTGCGGAAGTCCAGGTCGCCTTCGGTCTGGAGCGGCACGAGGTGGATATGGGTATGGGGCACTTCCATTCCGAGCACGGCCACGCCCACTCTCTTGCAGGGCACTGCGGCCTTCAGGGCCACTGCCACCTTGCGGGCGAAAGCCCAGAGGCGCTGGTAGGTGCCTTCATCGAGATGGAAGATGTAGTCGTCTTCGACATTCTTGGGAATGACGAGGGTATGCCCTTCGGCAAGGGGGCTGATATCCAAAAAGGCGTAGAACTCATCGTCCTCCGCCACTTTCCAGGAAGGGATTTCGCCCTTCGCGATTTTGGTGAAGATTGTCATAATGAAATATCGAGAATCTTGAATTTCATAACTCCGGACGGCACCTTTGCCTCGACGGTCTCACCCTTGGAATGGCCTATGAGGGCCTTTGCGATGGGCGTGGTGGCGGCAAGGCGGCCCTTGGAGAAGTCGGCCTCGTTCTCGCCCACTATCGTGAAGACCATCTCCCTGCCGGCATTGAGGTTCTGGACCTTGACGGTGGTAAGAATCTGGACCTTGTCCGTGCCGAGCTGGCTCTCGTCGATGACTTTGGCGTTTGCTATGGTGTTTTGGAGTTTAGCAATCTTGAGCTCCAGGAGCCCCTGTGCCTCACGGGCCGATTCGTATTCCGCATTTTCCGAAAGGTCGCCCTTCTCACGGGCCTCGGCGATGGCCGCCGAAATCACAGGCCTCTGGGCAAGCGCCTCGGAAAGATCTTTTTTAAGTTTGTCGAGCCCTTCCTGGCTCATATAATGTATTTCTGCCATAATTAGTTAATTAAAAAGGAGTCCTGCCTTGGGACAGAACTCTAACTACAGGGCAAAGATACGAATTTTTTTAAATATTGTTATATTTGCCTTTACAAAAGAAAAGACTTTATGAAATACATCGAAGAACCGGCCAGAAGCATCCCGGTGAGGGACGAAGTTGACGTTTTGGTGGTGGGCGGAGGTCCCGCCGGACTGATGGCGGCACAGGCCGCCGCATTGGTGGAGGGCACGAGAGTAATGCTCATTGAGAACCGCGGCTCCCTTGGAGGCAATATGACCCAGGGGCTGCCTCTGCTCGGCTTTCTGGGCCGCAAGGGCAATGAAGTCATAAAGGGCCTGCCGCTGCGTTTCGTGGAGCGTCTCCGCGAGAGAGGCCAGGCCACGCACCACCGCGCCTGCCCGCTGCACGTGAGCCTGACGATGATAGACCCCGAAGGCACGAAGCGCCTTGCCTGGGAAATTATGGAAGAGTGCGGCGTCAAGGTGCTGATGTACGTGATGTGCGTCGATACCATAGTTGAAGACGGGCGCGTCAAGGGCGTCATCATCGAATCCAAGAAAGGGCGCGAAGCCATACTCGCAAAGTGCGTGGTGGACTGTTCCGGAGACGGAGACGTGGCCTACAGGGCGGGAGCGCCGATGGCCTACGGCAACGACAAGGGCATAGCCCAGCCCCCTACCCTGATGTTCTCGATGCGCGGGGTGGACTCCCGCAAACTGCGCGACGCCGTGGCCGACCACCCGGACATCTACGACATCGATTTCATTCCCAACGAGTTCTTCCGCGCCGACGACAACTGCACGATGGTGGGATTCCGCAACCAGATACGACAGGCCCGCGAGCAGGGTTACAAACTGCCCGTGGAGCGCACCATCTTTATGACGGGTATGGCTCCCGACGAGTGGTGGGTGAATATGTCCAGGGTCAACGGAGTGGACTCCACCGACCCAGAGCAGTACACCCGCGGCGAGGAAATCTGCATCAAGCAGAACGCCGAGATCGTGCGCTACCTCAAGGCCTTCATCCCAGGCTTCGAAAACGCCTACGTTGACCGGGTCGCCCCGTTTATGGGCATACGCGAAAGCCGCCGCATCGTCGGAGAGTACATACTCACCGAGCAGGACATCTTCGACTGCGCCCGCTTCCCCGACGCCATCGGAGTCGCGTCATACCCCGTTGACCTGCACCACCCCGTAGGAGGCGACTGCACCTTGATGTGGTGCCCCGACTGTTACGACATCCCCTACCGCTGCCTCGTGCCGCAGAAAATCGACGGCCTGCTCTGCGCCGGACGCAACATCTCCGCCACGCACCTCGCCCTTGCCTCGGTGCGCGTGATGGGCCCCGCTATGTGCCTTGGCGAAGCCGCAGGAAAGGCCGCAGCGCTCTGCGTGAAGGAGGGCGTAGAGCCGAGGGCGCTGAACGTACAGAAGCTTCAAAAAGCCCTTCGCGAAGAAGGCGTATATTTCAGAGTATGAAAAGATTAAGTCTCATAGCGGCGCTGCTTCTGCCGGCCCTTGCTCTTTCCGCACAGGGGCTGAGCCTCGAGGAGGTGCGCGCCGACGTCAGGAAAGCCGCCGCGTGGTTCCGCGGCCACGAGTACAACGAGCCGGCCGAGACCCCGAAGGCCCCCGCAGGCTTCAAGCCTTTCAACATCAGCACCTACGCCCGCCACGGAGCCCGGCTCTACAGCAAGGAAAGCCTCTATGACCAGATGCACGTCCTGATGACCGGAGCAAAGGCCGACGGACAGCTGACGCCGCTGGGCGAGCAGCTGCTGGAGCGCAGCGAAGCCGTGTACCACCGCGTTCGCGGCCGCGCCTACGACCTCACCGAGCTCGGACAGGAGCAGCACCGGCAGGTAGCCGACCGCATCTGGGATGCCTGGAAGGGCGTTTTCAAGGACAGGCGCACCATCGTGGCCCGCTCCACCCAGACCAACCGCACCATCCTCTCTATGGCGGCGGCCCTGGACGAATACCGTCTGAAAGACAGCCGACTCCGCATCAAGTTCGACGCTTCCGCCGCGGATATGGGAGTGCTCAACCCCACGAGCAAGTACAATCCCAGGGCCGAGGAGCGCGACTGGAGCCGCGCATTCGAAGCCGACACCGCCCGCTGGAATCCCCCTTTCAAGCGCCTCTGGCAGGAGAACCTGGACCCGCAGAGCTATTTCGGCCGTTTCTTCAAGGACCCCTCCGTGGTCCTGAAGGTGTTCAAGAACTACATCAACGCGGCCCGTATGTTCTACTTCTACTTGAGTTTCTCCGAAGCCCTCGGCGAGGACGAGTCGCTGATGTACCTGATGGCGCCGGACGACGCTTTCAAGGCCTGGGAGTGCGAAAACTTCCGGATGTACAGCTGCTGCGGCGCCACCCCGCTCTACAAAGGACGCAACTGGGCCCTCGAAGAAGCCCTGGTGCGCGACTTCCTCAAGTACTGGGAAGAAGACATTGAAGGAGGCGACGTGGCGGCGCGCCTGCGCTTCGGCCACGACTACAAGATTTCCGGCACCCTGGCGCTGCTGGACGCCGCCCGGTGGAATATTACCGAAAGCGACCCCCGCAAAGTCAAGGAAATCTACGACTTCGGCAAGCTTCCTATGGCCTCCACCCTGCTCTTTGCGCTGTATCGCAATTCCGAAGGAGAAGTGCTGGTGCGCTGCACCCTGGACGAACAGCCGGTCCACTTCCCCATCCCCTGCTTCATAGACGGCCGCGGCCGCGTGTTCGCCGACTTCTACCGCTGGGAGGACTTCCGGGGGCACGTAAAGGCGCGCCTGGACATCGCAGACAAAATACTCGAAACAACCTGATATGTTACGCAAACTCAGAATATGCCTCGCAGCGCTCTGCTTCGCCGGAATCACGCTGTTGTTCGTGGGGATAGGCCGCGACTGGTGGGGATGGCTCCCCAAGCTCCAGCTGCTGCCCGCCACGATGAGGGTCATAGCGGGAGCGACGCTCGGCAATGTCGCAGTGCTGCTCGGCATCCTGCTGTTGACCTTCCTGCTGGGACGCATCTACTGCTCCGTACTCTGCCCCCTCGGGGTATTCCAGGACCTGATCCTGTGGATACGCCGCAGTCTCGGGAAATGGATCAAGCCGTTCCGCAAACGCTTTAAGTTCAACAAGGAGCGCAAGGCCGTGCGCTATTCAGTGCTCGCCGCGTTCGTGGTCTGCATCGTGGCCGACATCCAGATTGTCGTGGCCCTGCTTGGTCCCTACAGCGCCTACGGACGAATGGTCAGCAGCGTCATCGGCAACGGAACGACGGCCGTAATCATCGCCGCCGCCGTGACTTTCGCGTTGACGGCCGTCTGCGCAGCCCTGTGGGGACGCGCTTACTGCAACACCATCTGCCCCGTGGGCACGGTGCTGGGCAGCATAAGCCGCTGGTCGCTCCTCGGCATCAAGGTCGATACGGACAAATGCGTCAAATGCGGAATGTGCTCCCGAGGGTGCAAGGCTTCCTGCATAGAGGAAGGCACGCTGGCGATAGACCGTTCGCGCTGCGTGGACTGCTTCGACTGCATAGACAGTTGCCGCGTTGGCGCCCTGAGCTTCGGAGTGCTGAAAAAGACCGCGCCGAAAGCGGCCGACACGCCGTCTGAAGGGCGCCGCGCCTTCCTCGGCACTTCGGCAGTGCTTCTCGCCGGAGCCGCATCCGGGGCTATCGCGCGCGCGCAGGATAAAAAAGTAGATGGTGGCCTCGCCCCCGTGGAGCCGAAGGCAGATTGCGAGCGCGAGACGCTGCTCGTACCCCCCGGAGCGCGCGGAGTAAAGAATTTCTACGACCGCTGCACCGCCTGCCAGCTCTGCATCTCCTCCTGCCCCAACGGCGTGCTGCTGCCCTCCACCGACCTGGAGCACCTTATGCAGCCCAGGATGAGCTACCACAAAGGCTTCTGCCGTCCGGAGTGCACCGCCTGCAGCGAAGTCTGTCCCGCCGGTGCCATCAGCCGTGTGGACAGGGATGCCAAGACCCTCATACGCATAGGCACGGCCGTGGTCTATCCCGACCTCTGCCTTGCAGCAGGTGACATAGAGAAGTGCGGAGCCTGCGCCAGCCATTGCCCCAACGGAGCCATCGAAATGGTCGAGGCCGGAGGGAAGAGGCGTCCCGTCGTGGCCGAAGAGCAGTGTATCGGCTGCGGCAAATGCGAATACCTGTGCCCCGTGCGGCCGCTGAGCGCAATCCGCGTCAACGGGCTCGAAGAACATATAAACAGAGTGTAGTATGGACAGAAGAGATTTCCTCAAGAAGAGCGGCATCCTCGCAGCAGCGGCTGCAGTGACCGCCTGCGCGCCGAATGAAGGCGCTCCCGCCGCGGGCAGCGCACCTGCCGGCACGGATGAAAAGGGCCCTATGCTCCAGAACTACCCCGGCGTGGGTGTGCTGGGATACGGATGTATGCGCTGGCCTATGACAAAGGACGGCGACGGCAATGACGTAATCGACCAGGAGAAGGTCAACGCCCTCGTGGACGAGGCGCTTGCAAACGGAGTCAATTATTTCGACACTTCGCCCGTGTACCTGCGCGGCGACTCCGAAAGGGCCTCGGCCGAAGCGCTGAACAGGCATCCCCGCGAGAGCTGGCTGCTCGCCACCAAACTCTCCAACTTCGCCAACTCGACCTACGAGAATTCCGTCAAGATGTACCGCCGCTCGCTGGAGATATTCAAGACGGACCATATAGACTATTACCTGCTGCACGCCATCGGCAGCGCGGAGGATTTCAACCGCCGCTTCGGCGACACCGGGATAATGGATTTCCTGCTCAAGGAGCGCGAGCTCGGGCACATCCGCAACCTGGGATTCTCCATCCACAGCCACAAGGAAGGCTTCGACTCGATGATGGAGCTGCACCCGAAATACCACTGGGACTTCGTGCAGATACAGATGAACTATCTGGACTGGACGCACGCCGGAGGACGCAACACCAACGCGGACCATATGTACGCCGAACTTGCCGCAAGGGATATTCCCGTGGTCATTATGGAGCCCCTGCGGGGAGGCGGTCTGGCGAGCCTGACCAAGAGCCAGACGGCACGTCTCAAGGCCATTGAGCCCGACCGCAGCGTGGCCTCGTGGGCTTTCCGCTTCGTGGGAAGTTTTCCGAAGGTGCTGACCGCACTCAGCGGTATGACCTACAAGGAGCACCTGGAGGACAACCTGAAGACCTTCTGCAGCTTCAAGCCCCTCAACGAGGATGAATTCAAGCTGCTTGAAGAGATAGCCGAGGAACAGTCGAGGTTCCCCCTGGTGGGCTGCACGGGCTGCCAGTACTGTATGCCCTGCCCATACGGCATCAATATTCCGGGCGTCTTCCGCTTCTACGACAGTTCGGTCATAGACGGCACCTACGTCAAGGGGCCGGAGCAGGAGCACTACCGGAAAGCGCGCCGCCGCTATCTCGCTGAATATGACAAGGCAGTGGAATCGGTGCGTCAGGCCGACCATTGTATTTCCTGCGGCAAATGTACCAAAGCTTGCCCCCAGCACATACGGATTCCGGCAGAACTGCGCAGAATCGATAAATATATTGAAGAAATCAAGCAGGAAAAGTTTGAAATTTAAACTTTTTACCCTCGAAAACTTTCAAACAAAAAGAAAAAAAATTAAAAACTAAAAAATCCGTCAGCCGAAAAACGGCCATTGATGACTTGAAATCAACAATTTGGGTGCATTAAAATTTGGAATTGTAAAAAAAATTTGCGTACTTGCGGTCTAATTCGGCTTTGTGCCAATGGTTGAAACTAAGATTAGTTAGTATATTTTTGTTTAATTTAACGTAACGCTTATGAAAAAAGCTAAACTGTTCTTCAGCGCTTTGTTCCTGTTACTCGGTGTGACGCTCTCCGCTCAGAACGTCAACATCTCCGGTACGGTCAAAGATGCATCCACCGGTGAGGGCATACCTTTCGCGGCCATCCAGGTCAAGGGCACCAGCACCGGCTCTGCCACGGATGCGAACGGAGCATTCAGTTTTTACGCCCCGTCAAACGCAACGCTTATCTTCTCCTCCATCGGATATCTTTCCGAGGAAGTAGCAGTAGGCGGACGCGCCACCATCAACGTCGCCCTGCGTCCTGACGCAGAGTCGCTTGAGAATGCAGTGGTGATCGGTTACGGTTCCGCAAAGAAGGTCGGCAACCTCGTCGGATCCGTCTCCACAGTCCGCTCCGACATTGTCAAGAATGCTCCCGCAGCCTCCGCCCTTGACAACCTCCAGGGCCAGGTCGCAGGTCTTAGCGTTCTGACTACCGGTGGTGTGGCCGGCGACAACTCCGTCAGTATGCAGCTCCACGGTATGGGTTCCCTCAGTTCCTCATCCGCTCCCCTGTACATCATCGACGGTATTCCTTCGTCCAGCCGTACCATTATGGCAATGAACCCTAACGACATTCTGTCGATTTCGGTTCTCAAGGACGCTTCCTCGACATCCATCTACGGTGCCCGTGCTGCAAACGGCGTCGTCTTCGTGACGACCAAGTCCGGTTCCTACAGCACTTCCGCCCGCGTGTCCGTCCGTTCACAGTACGGTATCTCCACCCTTGCAAACGACCGCCTCTGGGAGTCTATGATGACCGGCGACGAGCTCAAGGACTTTATGGTCCGCACCGGTATCCGTACTCCGGCCCAGATCCGCGAGAACTACACCAGCAAGGGCTACAACGCCAATACCAAGTGGTACAAGATTATGCAGCAGCTTGATACTCCCCAGTATCAGAACGACGTGACCGTCGAAGGCGGTGGACAGAATGTGGCATATATGGTTTCCGCCTCCCAGTTCCACCAGACCGGTACCACAGTCGGTAACTTCTACGACCGCTACACCGTGCGTTCCAACGTCCAGGGCCATCCCAAGAAGTGGCTCAAGCTCGGCATCAACCTCAACCTCTCCGCCGACAAAAGGCAGCAGAACGGCAACTGGGGTGACTCCAGCACCTTCGACGCCAACTACACTTCCGGCGGTCTGTCCTTCCTGCTGAACCCTCTGTATCCCGTTTACGACGAGGACGGCAAGCTTATGGAGCCCCGCTTCCCCAACAACACCGTCAACCCGTACTACTACATCGCTTCCTACCCCAGGCTCCGTGATTCCTACGGTCTGAACGGCGGCGCCTATGTAGAGATCGAGCCCATAAAGAACCTCAAACTGAAGTCCCAGATCGGTACCGACTCCCGCGTGTTCTGGAATGACAACCGCAACTATCCTTCCAGCAAGCTTACCGGCGGCAAAGGTTCCAAGGGCAAGAGCGCACAGCTGACCTCCAACAACACCATCACCAACACCATCGAGTACAGCTTCGACATTGCCGAAGACCACGCGATCTCAGTGCTGGCAGGTCACGAAGGCATCAGCTACTGGTACGATTACTTCTCCGCCAGTTCATCCGGCCAGTCCGAGGACCGTCTGCTCCGCCTCGATGACGGTAACGCAGACACCCGCAGCATCGGTGAAGAATCGTCAGCCAGCAAGTTCCTCTCCTTCTTCGGACACGCCGACTACAGCTATATGGGCAAATACAACTTCGACGCTACCATCCGTAACGACGCTTCTTCCCGTTTCGGTGCCAACGTACGCAACGCTACCTTCTGGTCCGTCGGCTTCAAGTGGAACGCCCGCAACGAGAATTTCGTCAAGAACAGCAGCTGGCTCAACGACCTGAGCGCTAAGATCAGCTACGGTACCCAGGGTAACGCCGCCATCGGTGACTACCGCCACCTCGGCCTCATCGGCACCTCCACCGCCTACAACGGCAACGCAAGCTCCTGGGTTCTCGCCCAGCCCAGCAACCCCGAACTGACTTGGGAGCAGCAGGGCCTTCTTACCATCGGCTTCAACACCAGGGTGTTCAACTTCCTGGACTTCGAGCTCGAGTGGTATCGCCGCCAGACCACCAATATGCTTATGGACGTGCCTTACGCCTACACTTCCGGATTCTCTGAGCTGACCGCCAACGTGGGTGGCCTTACCAACACCGGTATTGACCTCACCCTCGGCATCGACATCCTCAAGCAGAAAGACTACTACCTGCGTTTCAACGCCATCTTCAACTACAACAAGGAGACCGTGTCCGAGCTCTTCGACGCTGCCTGGGATGAGGATCTGAACCGCTACCGCTGGATTATGACCTCTTCCAACATCGGTTACGTCCAGGGCCAGCCCGTGAGCTTCTACAGCGCAATCTACGCAGGCGTCGATCCTGCTGACGGCGCTCCTATGTGGTATGTCCCGGGTGACGATCCTGACATCACTACTATGGATCCCAACAAAGTCACCAAGAACTACGACGAGGAAGGCCTGCAGCAGAACACCGGCTTCAAGCTGAACGCCCCCATCAACGGCGGCTTCGGTCTTGAAGGCGGCTGGAAGTTCCTCTCCTTCCGTGCAGATTTCTCCTATGTGCTCGGAAAGAACCTCCTCAACAACGATATGTACTTCTACGCCAACCCGAACGTGTTCGTGGCCCAGGGTATGAACAGCCACCGTACAGTCTCCGACTTCTGGACTCCCGCCAACACCAACGCCCAGTGGCCCGACTGGACCCAGGGACATACTATGCAGTTCGACACGCACCTTATCGAGGACGCTTCCTTTATGAGGCTTAAGAACCTGCAGGTCGGCGTCGCCCTCCCCAACAAGTGGCTCGAAGCACAGAACGTGTTCGATTCCATCAAGCTCACCTTCACAGGTCGTAACCTCCTGACCTTCACCAAGTACTCCGGACCCGATCCCGAAATCGCCTCCAACCTGTCTATGGGTATCCCCGGTACTACCAAGCAGTATCTCGTCGGTCTTGAGCTCACCTTCTAATACTGAAAGATATGAAAAAGAACATTATCAGCATACTTTCCGTTGCCCTGTCAGCTGCAGTTCTCGCATCTTGCGACCTGAACCTGGTGCCCAACAACGCCATCGCTTATTCAGAAGCTGAGAGGCTGATTCAGACATCGAGCAACCTCACCGCAATGGAGAACGGTATCCTTTCTTCCTACCGTTCCGTCCAGAATGGTGACTTCGTGATTCCCCAGGAGTTGATGTTCGACGGCTTCAACGCCACCATCGACTTCGGTAACAACTACGGTCCCCTCCACAAGACCGACAAGAACTTCACTTCCGCCGACTACGACGTCGAAGACTACTGGGCATACAACTACTTCGCAATCAAGAACTACAACATTCTTCTCGCCAACATCAACGACGTTGACGCCGAGCTTAAGGATGCTGCCACAATAGTCAAAGGCGAGGCCTTCTTCTTCAGGGCAAGTTCCTACCTGAACCTGGCCCGTCACTTCGGCAAGGCATATAAGGCCGCAAGCGCTGAGACCGACCCCTGCGTCCCCCTCGTGCTCGCTTATAACCAGAACGAGAAGCCCGCAAGGGCCAGCGTCGCAGAGGTTTACAAGGCCATCAAGGCCGACCTCGACTCCGCTGCTGTGTTCCTGGCCGACGTCAAGGGCGCACCCCGTTCCGTGAAGCCCACCATCGATGCAGTCAACGCACTCTATGCCCGTTACTACCTCGACATCGCCGACTACGCCAAGGCTGCCGAGTATGCCCACAAGGTCATTGACACCGGCACCTACGCTCTTGAGAACAGCGTTGAGGCTCTCAATGCGGACTTCGTCTCCGACAAAGGCACCGAGCCCGTCCTTCAGCTCGCCATTTCTATGACCGAGTTCACGGGCAACGACTTCTCTCCCTGGCTGCTTGCCCAGGCCGACACCAAGGTCGAAGGCGGCGAGTCTTTCAGGCCTTACTACCTGCCCACCAAGAAGCTCATCGATGCTTACGAGGACGGCGACATCCGTAAAGCCTGGTTCGACAACACCGTCCCGGTGCTCTTCTCCGGAAGTTACTATACCGGTGATTTCTACACTTTCGTGAAGTTCCGCGGCAATCCCAGCCTGACTTCTTCTCCTATCCGCAACGCCCGCCAGGCTCCGAAGCCCATCCGTATCAGCGAGATGTACCTCATCGCCGCCGAAGCTGAGCTCAAGTCCAATCCCGGCGCTGCAAAGGCCGACCTTAACGCCCTCCAGGCTGCCCGTGGCGCAAGCCAGACCGCAGCTAACGATGACAACATCCAGCAGGAGTGGTTCAAGGAGACCGTCGGCGAGGGTTTCCGTATGAGCTGCCTCAAGCGCTGGGGCAAAGGCTTCTCCGGACGTGCTCCCCAGGAAAAGGCCATCAACGTCGTACAGCAGGGTCAGTATTTCACCGAGAAAGAATTCAAGGCTGACAGCTACTTCTTCCAGTGGCCTATCCCTTCACACGAGCTGAAGATCAACAAGAACCTCAAGCAGAATGAAGGTTACGACAGCATCTAATTTAAAGTGAAGAAACAATGAGAAAAATATTTATCGCAATAGCTGCTATTGCAGGTCTCGCCGGACTGGCCGCCTGCAACACCGCGGAGACCTACAAAGCCGCTCCTTTCGCAACTCTTGACGTACGCTCAGCGACCGTCACCGAGTCGGCAGCAGGCACTGTATATGCTCTTCCCGTCCACGTGAACAACGCCACTGGCGACTGCACGGTGACCTATGCTATCGAGGACATCACCGCAAAGAACGGCTTGGACTACACTCCCGCCGACGCATCCGGAGTCCTGAACTTCCCTGCCGGAACCGATTCTCTCGCAATCAAGGTCAACGTGAAAGGCCAGGTCGGCACATTCACCGGCAACCAGGCCTTCAAGATCAGCCTTGTCAGCGCAACCAACGACGTACAGATCGGCGCAATCAAGACCTGCACCGTCACCATCGCTGATACCGACCACCCTCTGACCGCCCTGTTCGGAAAATATCAGATGTCCGCCGTGGATATCGCAAGCTACGACAGCGCAACCGGCCGTGTCGGTTACAACTACTTCAAATGGGATATTACCCTGAGCCAGTATGAAGGCAACCCCTACAGGGTTTGGATTGACTTCCCCGTCTATATTGCCTCTCCTGACGCTTACGGTGCATATTTGAAGAACACAGCTGAGCAGCCCGGCGCATACGCCGAAGTCTCCGAAGATATGAAGACCATCACCATCCCGACTCCTCAGGAACTTGCATACAAGGCTTCTGACCTGTTCAACGGTGTACCTGCAGACGAGCACTTCAAGATTTACAAGTACGACGGCGGCAACGCCAGCGCCAGTTTCATCACAGAGCCTGACCAGATCGTGTTTACGCTCCAGGCAGACGGTTCTTACGTGACCACTGACAACTACGGTATCTGTATCGAAAGCGCAACTGCAGACGGTTGGTTCTACTACTACTGCAACGTATTTGGCGGATTCAACGCCAATTACCCTGCGGGTTTCGTAAAGAAGTAAAACGATTGTTTTAATTTAGGGGCCTGCCCGGAAGCGGACGGGCCCCTTTTTACACTTAATGCTATGACACTGAAAAGAATAATCCTTGCAGCCGCACTGCTTGGCCTTTCCGCCGTCCTCGGAGCTCAGGAATACACTCCGCATCAGGGCTGGCCGCTTCTCTATGAGAATTTCGAGAAAGGCGCGGCCCGCACCAACAACGGAGCCCTCGTGACCGAAGCGCTGCTAAACATTTCCGTACTTGACGGCTCTTTGATGTATGTCGATTCCAAAAACACCATTATGAAGGCCGACATCTCAAAAGTCTATACCGTCAGAATCGGAAAGGACGAAAAAGAAGAAGTGTACGTCAACATCCAGGGCAAACTCTACAAGCTCATTTCCGAACTTGACCTGGGATGCGTGGTCCTGGGGACTGAAGTCGATGAGGATAAACTCTCCAAGGTCGATATCGGCTACGGCGTTTCCTCAGCCTCCGGCTCGGCAATGAACCTGACAATCCTGATGGACGGCCGTATGAGTGTCATCAACAAAAGTCTCGAGCAAAGCAACGAGGCCAAATTCAGCACTCCCGAGCTTCCCGTAAAGCATACCCGCTACATCTACACGAAGGGATACCTCGTACCGGCAAGCCGCAACAGCGTCGTGAATTTCCCGGGCGTGGACAAGAAAGAAGCACAGAACTTTATCAAGCAGGAAAAGATTAAATGGAAAGAGACCGGCTCCCTCGAGAAGCTCGTCATCTTCCTGAACAAACAATTATCAAAGTAGAATAATGCGACTCAGAACCGTCACGACACTGATAGGTACGGGGCTGCTGGTGCTGCTCGCCTGCGAGCAGTCTCCGGAAGCCCCCGAGCAGATTATTGAAGAGAGCACAAGGCAGGAATCCTACGAGCCCGGTCTGCTTACTGCCGAGTTCACGGAAGACCTCGCCCTGAAGATAGAGAGAGGCGAAGTCACGAGTCTCCCGGGGATTACCGGCTTCGAGCGGGTTTTCCCCGACGGCGGCCGCTGGGAAGAGCGCCAGCGCCGGGAGGGTCTGCACCTGTGGTACAGGCTCAGCTACGACGAGAGCCTGCCCGCAACGAAGGCTGCAGGCGAGCTCGCGGACATCCCCGGCATCAAGGACGTCTTCCCTGTACGAAAGCGTGAAATCACGGCTTTCTTCAACGACCCCAGCTTCCCGAGGCAATGGGCCCTTTACAACGACGGTTCCCTGGGTTCGAAATATACCTCAGGATGTGATGTGAACGTGCTGCCGGTCTGGGACCGCTTCTGCACGGGCAGCAGCGACGTCATAGTGGCGGTGCTTGACCAGGGCGTACAGCTCGACCATCCCGACCTTGCGGCAATCTGCCTCCCGGCCGGTCCTGGGGGCAGCCGCAGCTTTATCACCGGACACACCGGCTTCACAGTCGAGCCCGGCAACCACGGCACCCACT
>ONLD01000038.1:17650-24967 GCA_900318565.1 uncultured Bacteroidales bacterium | reverse complement strand
ACTTGAAGTTCTTTCTCTTCAGGCTAACACGAATCTATGCGTAAATCAACATCTTACTTTCAATCTGTAAACACGGAAATTATCCGGTGAGCCCTTTTTAGATGCAAGCAAATGTTGTATATAGCTGGTTGCCAAGGAATTGCGCGCCACGCGGATTTCCGTAAAAGGATGGAGGAATCCGGTCAGGCCACCAAAATCGGCCCCAAAAGCTCTGAAAATGAAAGAAAAATAAAAAAAGTGGAAAATTTTGGAAGAAGGTGTAAAAAATTGTAAAATTATTCTTATATTTGCCACTGCGTATAAGAATTATTATGGTCACTTTTTACGGAAAATATCCCGCCAAGACCGACGACAAGGGACGAATAGTCTTCCCTGCCGCCGTCAGGAAGGATTTTCCGGCGGGTGGCGATATGAGGTTTGTCATCAAGAAAAGCATCTATGACAACTGTCTGGAGATGTACACTTTCGAAGAGTGGACCCGCCAGACAGAAAAAATCAAAGAGGAGCTGGACTTCTTCAATCCCGACCACGTGAAATTCTGGAGAGAATTTATGCGTGACGTCGATATCGTAGAGCCGGACTCCAAATTGGGACGTATCTCCATTTCGCGTGAACTTCTTGACGCAATCGGTGTAACCAAGGACGTGGTATTCTTTGGCGTGGGATTCAAGATGGAAGTTTGGGCGAAAGACGCATTCGAAGCGTCCCGCATTTCAAACGAAAATTACATTTCCATTGCCAGAAGCCTCTCCAGAAAATAGGAGTCAAGGCAGGCAATGAGCGAATACCACAATCCCGTACTTCTCAATGAAAGCATCGACGCCCTGGTCTGGAACCGGGACGGCATCTATGCCGACGCAACCTTCGGCGGAGGCGGGCACTCCCGCGCCATCCTCGCCGCGCTTTCGGGAAAAGGCCGCCTCTTTGCGTTCGACCGCGACTCGGACGCCCTTGCAGGGGCCCCCGAAGACAGCCGTTTCAAGCTGATACACAACAATTTCCGTTTTATACATAATTATGCTCTACTCGAGGCGCCAGCCGGAGTGGACGGAATTCTCGCAGACCTGGGTGTCAGTTCCCATCAGTTCGACACGCCCGAGAGAGGATTCTCCTTCCGTTTCGACGCGCCCCTCGATATGCGAATGAATGTGCAGGGCGCAAAAACCGCCTCCGACATTGTCAATTCTTATACGCAAGAAGAATTGGAAAGGATCTTCAGAATCTACGGAGAAGTGGACAACGCCCGCAAAGCAGCGCAGCTCATTGTAGCAGCCCGCACAAAGGCACCTGTCCTCACAACCGGTGACCTCGGCAATGTCCTGGCGGGAGCCCTGCCTTCTTTCGCGGAGCACAAATATCTTGCGAAGGTCTTTCAAGCCCTGCGGATTGAAGTTAACGACGAATTGCGTGCCCTGGAGAAATTCCTTCAGGGAGCGGCCAAGTCCCTCAAGAAGGGCGGCCGTCTCGTCGTCATCACCTACCATTCCCTCGAGGACAGGATGGTGAAAAACTTCATCCGCAGCGGAAGGACTGACGGGACCGAGCAGAAAGACATCTACGGCAAGAGCGAAGCGCCCCTGCGGAGCCTCCTCCGCAAGCCGGTAGTGCCGACGGAAGAAGAAATAGAGACGAACACCCGCGCCCGCAGCGCCCACCTGCGTGTGGCTGAAAAGATATGATATGGACAAGACCTGGAGAATACAAGACCTGGGGACGTGGCTGAAGAACAGCTTCCGCGCCATCTTGAGGGGGGAATTCCTCCTCCGCCTCAACGTGGGCCGCTACTTCATCCACATCGTCTATACATTCTTCCTCATCGCTATGATCATTTGGATTTCGCTGATGATTGAATCCACTATGACCAAGGTGGAAAAAGGTAAAGCCGAATTGCGCGAACTCGAGATCGTGCATACCCAGAAGACCTTCGACGTGGTGAAGCTCACCCGCCGCTCTTCGATAAATGAAATGCTGCAGCAGATGGGATCCAAGGTGACAGAGCCCCAGCAGCCAGCAACGCAGTTAAAGTAAAACGCAATGGAAGCGAACGAAGTAAAAACCAAAAAGAACCGTGACCGCATAGGAGTCATACTCTATGTGGCCTACGTCTTTATGCTGCTCGCTTCCGTGCTGCTTTTCGCGAAGATAGTAGGCATCCAGATATTCTTCAAGCCCAATCCCAAGATCGAGAGCGCCCTGACTCCCGGCAGCCGCCCGCGCGCAATAGAGCCCGCACGAGGCAACATCATCGACTGCAACGGCCGCCTGCTCGCAATGTCCTGCCCCACCTACCAGATAGCGATGGACTGCACTGTGATGCGCGAGGCCTTTGCAAAGGACAAGGAAAAAGGCGCAGAGCGCGAGGCCAGATGGCTTTCCGAGGCAAAGGAACTCTGCGTGGAGCTCGCCAAGGTCTTCCCTGAGAAGACTGCTGACGAATACTGGAAGCTCATCACCAACGGACGCAGGAACGGCAAGAAATACCTCCGCATCGGCAAGCCCGTGGACCGCAACGTGTACAACCGCGTCGTCAAGTTCCCGCTCTTCCGCGAAGGACGCTACCGCGGCGGGCTCATCGCCGAGCAGCAGAACGTCCGCATCTACCCCTACGGCAAGCTTGCGCGCCGCACAATCGGCTTCGTGCGTAACAACCGCTCCGACGTCGGCAACACTCACGTCGGCCTGGAAGGCAAGTTCGACTATGTGCTGCACGGCCGCGAAGGCGTGGAATGGACCCGCAAGACGGATGTGGGCACGGTACTCGACAACGACAGCACCAAGACCCGCCCCGTGGACGGCAGAGACATACGCACCACACTCAACATCGACTACCAGGACATAGCCTACAGGGCACTCCACGACGAAATCAAGGAAGAGAGCGACCTGGAAGGTGCCTGCCTGGTGCTGATTGAGGCGTCCACAGGAGCCATCCGCGCAATGGTCAACCTCTACCGCGACGGCGACTCCCCCAGCTTCGAGGAAGTGAGCAACTTGGCAATCGGCCGTTCCATCGAGCCCGGCTCGGTCTTCAAGACCGTGACCCTGATGCAGGTGCTCTCCGACGGCCACATAAAGAGCCTGGACGAGACAATACCTACCAACCACGGAGTCATAAAGGGCGTCAAGGGCGTGCCTCAGGACGTGCACATACTGGATCACGAAAGAATCCACCATATCAACTCCATCTCCGTAATAGACGGTTTCAAGATTTCCTCGAACTACGTGTTCGGCACGCTCGCTGTCTCCAACTACGGCAAGAAGCCGATGCGTTTCATCGAGAACATCCACAGCTACAAACTCGGAGAGGCTTTCGACTTCGACCTCGCCGGGCTGGCGTCCCCGACCATACCCTCACCCAAGGACAAGAACCGCTACTGGTCCCTCTCCGACCTCGCCGTGATGGGTTACGGCTACGGCGCCCGCGTGACACCGATGCACGTGCTCTGCTTCTACAACGCCATCGCCAACAAAGGCAAGATGATGAAGCCCTATCTGGTGGAAGACATCGAACAGGACGGCGTGGTCAAGGAACGCCGCGGCCCGGCCCTTATGTCCACCATCTGCAGCAGAGCCGTCGCCGACACCCTGACAAGGGCCCTCAAGGCCGTGACCGAGGAAGGCACGGCGCGCCGCCTCAAGGACGCACGCTGCAACGTGGCCGGCAAGACCGGCACGTCCTTCGGCACCTACGCCGGCGGCAAGTACAGAGACGAGCAGGGCAGGCGCAAATACCAAGGCACATTCGTGGGCTTCTTCCCCGCCGAGGACCCCAGGTACAGCGTCATCTGCACGGTGTTCAGCAAGCCCACTTCGAAACAGTTCCAGGGCGGCGGCATACCCGCAAGGGCCGTCAAGAGCCTCGTGAACGGAATTTACAGCATAGATCCTTGTTTCCAACCTGTATTAACTGCAGCAAAATGATACTCAGCGAGATAATAAAGAATTGCGGTGTCCTCCGCACCGACGGAAGCGACAACCTGGAGATAGGAATCGTGACCAACGATTCCCGCAAGGTCGTGCCCGGCAGCCTCTTTGTAGCAGTCAACGGATGCGGCAGGGACGGACGTGAATACATCGCCTCAGCCATTGAGAAAGGAGCAGCGGCGGTGATGTTCGAAGACGGCGGAGAATTCCCCGTGCCCGTACGGCCCGAAGGAGTGACCTACATCTTCGTGGAAGACAGCCGCAGGGCCGTTGCCATCGCTGCAGACAATTTCTACCGCCATCCGAGCGGCAAGCTCAAGCTGGTGGGAATCACCGGCACCAACGGCAAGACCACGACCGTGACCCTGCTGTACCGCCTGTTCCGGAGCCTCGGCTACGAGTGCGGCCTGCTCTCAACAATAGCCAACTACGTGGGCAGCGAGCGCCTTGAGACCGCCAACACCACCTCCGACCCTCTGACCATCAACTCCCTGCTGAGCCGTATGGTGGAGAAAGGATGCGAATACTGCTTTATGGAGGTCAGCTCCATTGGCGTGGAGCAGGAGAGAGTCACCGGCCTGGAATTCAAGGTCGGCATCTTCTCCAACCTCACCCACGACCACCTGGACTACCACGGCACCTTCGCCGAATACCTGCGCTGCAAGAAGCTGTTCTTCGACAGGCTCGGAAAGGACGCCACGGCCATTACCAACATAGACGACAAGCACGGAGACGTGATGCTCCAGAACACCGCAGCAAGCAAGGTCACTTACTCCTGCCGCGGCATCG
Organism: uncultured Bacteroidales bacterium; assembly: GCA_900318565.1. Taxonomy (GTDB): domain Bacteria; phylum Bacteroidota; class Bacteroidia; order Bacteroidales; family UBA932; genus Cryptobacteroides. Next base: position 20,257 of record ONLD01000038.1, on the reverse strand, counting down.
CGGACCACAGCTGCCGCATCCTGGAGCAAAGCTTCGAAGGTATGCTGCTCCGCATCGACGGCTCCGAGGTATGGACCCGGCTTATCGGCACCCACAACGCCTACAACCTGCTGGCAATCTACTGCGCGGCCATAGCGCTCGGAGCGTCCAAGGACGAAGTGCTCGTAGCCTTGAGCAGCCTGGAGTCGGCTCCCGGCCGCCTGGAGACCATCCACGGCCCGCGCGGGCTCTGCGCCGTAATCGACTATGCGCACACGCCCGACGCGATGGAGAACGTGCTCAAGACCCTGCGCGACGTAGCCCCCGACCATAATCTGGTATGCCTGTTCGGCTGCGGCGGCGACCGCGACCGCACGAAGCGCCCCGAGATGGCTGCAGTGGCCGAGAAATGGGCCGACCGCATCTTCGTGACCTCGGACAATTCCCGCACGGAGAAGACCGCCGACATCCTGGAAGACATCCGCAAGGGCTTCTCCCCCGCCGGACTTGCCAAGGCCGTGTTTATCGAGGACCGCAAGGAAGCCATACGCGCAGCCCTGATGCTTTCGCCTGACGGGAGCACCGTGCTGCTGGCCGGAAAAGGCCACGAGACCTATCAGATCATAGGCACGGAGAAGAGACATTTTGATGAGAAAGAAATAGTTAAGGAGATTTTTGCACAATGTTGTACCACCTTATAGACTGGCTTAAAGAACTCGGGGTCAGCTTCCCCGGTATGGGATTGATGCATTACCTGTCATTCCGGGCAATGCTCGCCGTCGTGATCAGTATGCTTATCGCATTCTTCGCGGGCGGCCGCATCATACGCTGGCTGCAGAAGCACCAGATCGGCGAGAGCATACGCGACCTCGGCCTCGAAGGCCAGATGCAGAAGAAAGGCACCCCCACTATGGGCGGTCTCATCATCCTCGTGTCGCTGCTGGGCTCCGTCCTGCTGGTCTGCCGTCTGGACAGCATCTACACCATCCTGCTGATAGTTACCACGGTATGGTGCGGCGGCATCGGCTTCCTGGATGACTACATCAAGGTGTTCAAGCATAAGAAAGAGGGTCTAAGCGAGAAAGGCAAGCTCGTGCTCCAGTTCGGCCTCGGCCTCTTCGTGGCCCTTACCGTCTGCATCAGCCCCGACATTCCCACGGACCGCCTGATTACCACCATTCCCTTCGTCAAGGCCCACGAGTTCGACTACTCCTGGCTCTCTCCTTTCAGCGGCCAGCTGGGCGTGTACGCTTCCTGGGGCATCTATATGGTGATGATTATCCTCGTGACACTCGCCTGCTCCAACGGCACCAACCTCACCGACGGTATGGACGGCCTCGCCAGCGGCACGTCCGCAATCGTGGGTGTCACCATCGGCGTGATGGCGTGGCTGAGCGGCGACGTGCTCGATGCCCGCTACCTCAATATTATGTACATCCCGGGCGCCGGTGAAGTGGCCATCTTTATGGCGGCCTTCGTGGGCGCGCTCATCGGCTTCCTGTGGTACAACACCTTCCCCGCCCAGGTGTTTATGGGCGATACCGGAAGCCTGACCATCGGAGGCATCATAGGCGTCAGCGCAGTGCTCATCCGCAAGGAGCTCATACTCCCGCTGCTCTGCGGCATCTTCGTGGTCGAGAGCCTGTCCGTCATCATCCAGAGGACGCACTTCAAATACACGAAAAAGAAATACGGAGAGGGCCGCAGGGTGTTCCTGATGGCGCCTATCCATCATCATTTCCAGAAAAAAGGCATTCCGGAGCCGCGCATTGTGACGCGCTTCTGGATCATAGGAATAATACTGGCCGTCTCTACACTGGCGGTGCTCAAGATAAGATAAGAGAGACTTATGGCAAAAGTAGTTGTATTGGGCGGAGCTGAAAGCGGCGTAGGAGCCGCGGTGCTCGCAAAAGTAAAAGGATTCGACGTGTTCCTGTCCGACAACGGGACCATCAAGGACGAATATGCGCAGATGCTGCGCAAATGGGACATTCCCTTCGAACAGGGAGGTCACAGCAGGGAGAAAGTGCTTTGCGCCGACGAGGTGGTAAAGAGCCCCGGCATACCTTCCACGGCCCCGCTCGTGCGCGAGCTTGCCGCCCAGGGCACACACATCGTGTCCGAAATCGAATTCGCGGCGCGCTACGACGATGCCAAGAAAATCTGCATCACCGGCTCCAACGGCAAGACCACCACGACCTCGCTCATCCACTACCTGCTCAAGGAAGCGGGCCTCAACGTGGGCCTCGGCGGCAACATCGGCAAGAGCTACGCACTCCAGGTAGCGACCGAGCACCACGACTACTACGTGCTAGAAATCAGCAGCTTCCAGCTCGACGACACCTACGATTTCCGTCCGGACATCGCAATCATCACCAACATCACCCCGGACCACCTGGACCGCTACGACCACAATATGGAGAACTATGTCAGGGCCAAGTTCAAAATCGTAAGGAACCTGCGCCCGGAAGACTGCTTCATATTCGACTCCGACGACGCCATCACCATCGAGCACCTCAGCAAGATAGTGCTCCAGGCCAAGATGCTCCCCTTCTCCCAGGAGAAGAAGGACTTCAAGCAGGGCGCCTGGGTGGACGCCGGCCGCATCGTGATGCGCTACGAGCAGAG